>NZ_JBSFJW010000005.1:0-429126 GCF_053598255.1 Streptomyces sp. NPDC001157 | reverse complement strand
GTACCCAGCGGTGGTGGTGGTCACGGCGGTGGTGGCGAGGGTGGCGGCGGTGGTGAGGGTGGTGGCGACCCGGAGAACACCAATCGTCCCAGCGGTGGTGGTGGTCACGGCGGTGGTGGCGAGGGTGGCGGTGGTGGTGAGGGTGGTGGCGACCCGGAGAACACCAATCGTCCCAGCGGTGGCGGTGGCCATGGCGGCGGTGACGGTGGGGGCGACGGAATCGGCGCAGGCAGCCAGGAGAACATCGGCCGGCGTCCCGGCGGTGTCGGCGAGCCCGGCGGTGGTAACCGCATCATCGTGCAGGGCGGCCTGCCCGCCTCGGGCGGGGGTGACAACGGTGCTCACATCATCGTGCAGGGCGGCCTGCCCGCCTCCGGCCTCGGAGACGCTGCCGCGCACCTGGCGGACTCCGGCCCCGCCGCGGAAGGCGACGCAGGCTTCGACGGCGGAACGTTCGCCAGCGGTTCCGGCGCAGGCTGAGCCACCGCATGCTCTGCCGTGTCTGTCGCGTCCACGTGCGGCGCGACTTCCCGTACTGCCTGCACTGCGGCACCCCGCGCCGGGGTGCCGCACCGACGTCGTACGCCGCGCCTCAGCTGCGCGGCCTGGACGACCCCACCCTGCTCGTCTCGCTGACCGGCCCGGTCACCACGCTGGGCCGGGGCGAGGACAACGACGTGGTCCTGTCAGACACCAGCGTCTCGCGCCGCCACGCCCGCATCGTCCGCACTGCTGAGGGCTTCCGGATCGAGGACCTGGATTCCTTCAACGGCACCGCCGTCGGCGGCGTCGACCTGCACGGCGGTGCGGCCGGCCTTGCCGACGGCACCGAGTTGTCCGTAGGCGACGTACGCCTGGTGTTCGAGCAGCCCCGCGACACCCGGATCGGCTCGCGGACGATGGTCGTCGGCACCGAGCTGACCCATCTGCCCACCGCCGGACAGGCGGGGCAGGAAGAAGCCCCCGAGGCGAACGGCCCCCTCACCGCGCGCCCCCGCCGCCGCTCCAGCTGGGCCCTCAAGCAGATACCCACCGAACGCGGCGCACCCCGCTGGGTGCTCAGCAGCACCCGCACCGGCCGCTATCTGGAACTGGACGAGCGCCAGGTCTTCCTCTGGCATGCCGTGGACGGCGAGAACACCGTAAGGGACCTGCTGTTCGCCTACGCCGAGCGCTACGGCGAACTCGCCCTGCCCCGTATCGAGTCCGCGCTGGCCGCGTTCGCGGACGCCGGACTGCTGCGTGGCCTGCCCGGGCGACCGGAGGAGGAGCGGCCGAAGGGCTGGCGGCGGGTGACGCGTGCCGTGTACCGGGCGCTGCTGAAGCTGGAGGTGTCCGTCCCCGGCCTCGACCGACTGGTGACGCGGCTCTACCAGGCTTTCGGCTGGCGGCTGTTCACCCCGACCGGTGTGCTGCTCGCCTGGCTGTCGGTGGCCGGCGGCCTCGTCGCGTTCTTCGCCGCGAAGGGCCGGCACCATCTGCTGGACTTCGGCGGGGCGGGCGTGTGGGGCCCGGTCCTGCTGGCCGCCGGATACGTGACCGCGCTGCTCGTCCACGAGCTCACGCACGCGCTGGCCGTGAAGTCGTACGGCCGCAAGGTCAGGCGCGGCGGGTTCCTGCTGATGATGGGCATGCCGTTCGCGTTCGTGGACACCAGCGACATGTGGTTCGGCTCCCGCTGGTCGCGGGTCGTGGTGGCGCTGTCCGGGCCGCTGTCCACGGCGGCGCTGGCCGGCTGGTGCGCCACGGGCGCGGCCCTGCTGCCCGCGGGACCCGCCTCAGCTGTCCTCTACCACCTGGCCTTCGGCCTGTATCTGAACACCCTCTACAACTTCAACCCGCTGATGCCGCTGGACGGTTACCAGGCGCTGACCGACGCCCTGCGCCTGCCCCGGCTGCGCGAGGAGGCCAGCGCCTACTTCCGCACGGGACTGTGGCGGGACCTGCGCGTGGGCAACCGGCCCGGCCCCCGTCAGGCCGGCCTCGCCGCCTACGGTCTCGCGGTCGTCGTGGGCACCTACGGCTTCCTCGGCCTCGCCCTGCTGGCCTGGCACTCCCGCATCGGCGACCTGCTGGACGGACGCCTGCCCGAGCCGTGGCCAACGGTGATCGAGGCCGCCGTGGTCGCCCTGGTCGCCTTCCCCGTGTGGTCCGCGCCCGCGCGTTGGCTGCTGAGGCGGGTACGGCGCCGACGGGACGCGAAGGACGTACCGCAGGGGGCCGGGGTCCCCGCGCCGGTGGAGAGGACAGCATGACCCAGGACACGCACACCGAGGGCGGCTGGGCCGTACCCGGCTACGCGGCCGTCCGGACGCTCGGCGAGGGAGCCGGCGGCCGGGTCGTCCTCGCCCGGCACACCGCGACCGGCGTGCCCGTCGCCGTCAAGTACCTGAGTGAACGCCTGCGCACGGACCGGGAGTTCCTGGCCCGCTTCCGCGCCGAGGCCCGGCTGCTCGGAGAGCTCCGGCACCCGTGCGTGGTGCGGCTGTACGAGTACGTCGAGGCACGCGCCGGTGCCGCGATCGTGATGGAGGCGGTGGACGGCGTCAGCCTGCGCCAGCTGCTGCGCCGACAGGGGGCGACCGGCCCCGAGGCCGCGCTCGTCCTGCTCAAGGGCTCCCTGCTGGGGCTGGGCGCGGCCCACACGGCGGGGGTCGTGCACCGCGACTACAAACCGGAGAACGTCCTGGTCCGCGCCGACGGCACCAGCGCGCTCGCCGACTTCGGCATCGCGGTGCACAGCGGCCGGGAGACCGAAGTCGCCGGCACACCCGCCTATATGGCACCTGAGCAGTGGAACGGCGAGCCCGCCGGCCCCGCGGCCGACGTCTACGCGGCGTCCGTGGTGTTCTTCGAGTGCCTGACCGGCCGACGGCCGTTCCCCGGCGACGACATGACCGCGCTGCGCCTGCAGCACCTGCGCGCATCGGCCCCGCTGGACGAAGTACCCGCGCCGGTGCGTGGTCTGCTGCGCGCGGGCCTGGCGAAGGACCCGGCGGACCGGCCCGGCGTCGAGTCGTTCCTCGCCGACCTGGAACGGTCGGCCGTGGAGGGCTACGGCGCCGACTGGGAGGAGCGCGGCCGCCGCCGGCTGGCCGCACTCGCCGCGCTGCTCGCCCTGCTGTTCCCGTTCACCACGACCGCGACCCTGGAGGGCTCGGCCAGTGCGCTGACCCTGCTCGGTCGGCTGAAACGCGGGGGATGGAAGGTGGCGACCGGCGGGGTGGCCGCGCTGGCGGTCGTCGCGGGCGGAGCGACGTACGCGACGGGTCGCCCGCACGAGACGTCGACGACGGTGGCGAGTTCGACCCCCACCCCGGCCAACTCGCCCACAGCACCCGGCACTTCACCCTCCCCGTCCCCTTCGGCGAGCAGCGCCCCGCCCACGGCCGACGCCTCGCCCACCACCACCCCCTCGGACAGCCCGTCGGCCTCGCCCACGCCGTCCACGGAAACCACCGCACCGGCCGGGACGCCGACCACCGAGTCCCCCGGCCCGGCCACCCCGGGCACGGTCACCCTCACCATCGGCTCCTGGCAGCGTGGACAGAGACCAGGCACGCTCATCGCGGCGGTGACGGTCGAGACGACGGGCACCGGTCCGCTGACCGTCACCGCGAACTACTACGTCGACACACCCGCCGACCCGTACGGCTCCCGGTCCCAGCCCCTGTCCGGGAGCACGCGGTACGACCTGACCTTCGAGGCCGATTTCTCCAACCACCCGTGCCGGGGGACCTGGGAGGTCTCGCTCAGCAGCGACCCGGCGGCGGTGAACGGTCCCCAGACGGCCTCCCTGGACGCACCGCCGTGCTGACCACACTCCCCAGGGACCGGAGACCCGAGAGACCTGAGAGCCACTCCCGCCGCGACGAGAACGGATCGACATGACGACAGCCACCACAGTGGCCGGCCGGCCCCTGTCCGGCTGGTCACGGCACACACGCCACGGCACCTGGTACGCCCTGCTCCCCTCCCGGCCCGGTGAGCGCACCCTCGGCGCGCTGCGCATCGACCGCGCCCTTCTGGCACCCGAGGGCACGCGCGAGCGCCTGGCGGCCGTGGTGCTCGCCACGGCGAAGCTCAGGCTGCCCGGACTGCTCGGCACGGTCGACCTCGTGGCAGAGGCCGGTGAGGTGTGGCTGCTGACAGCTCGGCCGCCGGCCCCCACCCTGGCCGATGTCCTGGCGTCGGCAGGCGGCCCCCGCCCGGACGCGGGCAGCGCGGCCAGCATCCTCAACGAGACCGCACAGACCCTCCTCGCCCTGCGCACAGCACGCTTGCCCCATGGCCCACTCGGCCCCGACACCGTCGTGATCGCCCCGGACGGTGTCGCCCTGCTGGCCGAAGCGGAGTTGGGCGCGGTGCTGGGCGACGCGGCCGCCGTACCGGTGTCGGGCGGCACGCCGCACGCCGACCGCGAGGCAGCAGTCGCCACCGCTGCCTGGGCCGCCCTGGCCCGCACGCTCGGCGACGCCTGGACGCAGCCCAGAACCCCCGCGGCGGACCTGTTCGCCGACTGTGCCGCCACCGCCGAGTCGCAGGGGCTGGCAGCGGCCCGGGAGGTGTTGGTCGCCGGACGCGCGGCGCTCCCGGCCGACTTCCTGCGCCGCACGGCACTTCGCGCGGCGGCGGTCGCGTCGACCCCGGAGTTCGCGCCGCCGAAGGCACCGGCACCGTCCGTCGTAGTGGCCCCTGGTCGCCCGGCTCGGCGGACGGACTCCCACCCGGTGCCGAACGCAACCGACCACCCACGCCCCACCGCTCCCGAAGAGCCTGCTGCCCCGCCCGACCGTTCCTCCCGCTCTTCAGCCACCGTCGGCCGGCCCTCCACGGCGGTCGACACCCGCACCACCTCCGTCCCCGACCCGCGAGCCTCCCTGGCCGCCCTCGTACCTCACCTCTCAGCCGCCGCCGACCAGCCCACCACGGTCGCCCGCGCACGCCGTTCCCATGCCGCGGACACCCAGGCGACCGTCCTCGGCAAGCGCAACCGTGTCGTCCCGTCTCCGGTGGAGGCAGGGGAGGACTCCGGCGGGATCCTGCTCCGGTTCGGGCCCGGGATCCCGGTGGAGGAACAGGACGACCTGCGCGCCCGATGGCGGACCGAGGCGGCGGTTCCTGCCTCCGTCCGCTCGCGGCGCGGGCGACGGGGCTGGATCGTCACCACCGCCGTTGTCGTGATCGCCGCCGTCCTGCTCTGGCTGCTGTTGCGCCCGGCCCCGGCTCCCGCGATCGTCGCCGTCCGGGTCCAGGCCCCCGCCGGGCCGTTGCACTGCGGTCAGACGGCCGACCTGATCGGTGTCGTCACCACGGACGGGCACGGTGGCCCCGTCACCTACCGGTGGCTGCGCGCGGACGGTCAGGACTCGGGCGAGCTCGTCCGCACCGCCCACCCCGGTGAGCGCCGGGTCAAAGTGCACCTGCGCTGGACGGTCCGCGGTTCCGGCCGCTTCCGGGGGACCGCCCGCCTGAGGATCGCGCACCAGCCGACCCCGATCGAGGCAAAGGCGAGCTTCACCTACGTCTGTCCTTGAGGAGTCCGTCCCTGAAGCACCTGTCCTTGGGCGCACTGCCGACGTGAGCCGCGTCGCATCGGAGTGGGCCCGGGTTGCTATGCAACGAGTTGCATAGCAGGATCGACGGCATGGCGCTCGAACACGCGATCTTGGTGTCGCTTCTGGAGAAGCCTGGATCCGGCTACGAACTGGCCCGGCGCTTCGAGCGGTCCATCGGCTACTTCTGGACCGCGACCCACCAACAGATCTATCGCGTGCTCAAGCGCATGGAGAACGACGGCTGGGTCGACGTCCGGGACGTCCCCCAGCAGGGCCGCCCGGACAAGAAGGAGTACTCCGTCGCCGACCTCGGCCGGGCCGCGCTGTCCTCCTGGTTGCAGGATCCGATCGAACCGGAGAGCGTCCGCCACGACCTGGCCGTGAAGATCCGCGGCGCCGCCTTCGACGACCCGGCCGCTCTGATCCGCGAGGTGCAGCGGCACCGCGAGGCGCACCGGGACCGGCTGGCGCACTATCGCGCGGGAGAGACGCGCGACTTCACGGGACCCGAAGCAAGCACGGCCGCTCCTGGTGCGCCGCTCGACGCGGAACGAGAGCTCCAGCACGTCGTCCTGCGCGGCGGCATCGCGTACGAGCGGATGATGATCGACTGGCTGGACGACGTGCTCGCCACCCTGGCCCGGTTCGGTCCCGGCCGCTGATCGGCTCCGTTCCCGCCGCCGCTCCTGCCGATCCCCCGATCCGGTCCGTCCAGCCGTCAGACCTCCCGTTTCCCACCCCTCCACCAGCCGAAAGGCGTCATCCCATGGCCGACCAGCTGCTGTTCAACCCGCGCACGTACGACCCCGCGCACTTCGACCCCGAGACGCGCCGACTGCTGCGTGCCACCGTCGACTGGTTCGAGGAGCGCGGGAAGCAGCGGTTGATCGAGGACTACCGGACCCGCGCGTGGCTCGGCGACTTCCTCGCCTTCGCAGCGAAGGAGAACCTGTTCGCCACCTTCCTGACGCCGTCGTCCGCAGCGGGGGAGGCGGAAGCCGACAAGCGGTGGGACACGGCACGGATCGCCGCGCTCAACGAGATCCTCGGCTTCTACGGCCTGGACTACTGGTACGCCTGGCAGGTCACGATCCTCGGCCTCGGCCCGGTCTGGCAGAGCGACAACGCCGCCGCCCGCGCCCGCGCGGCCGAACTCCTCACCCAGGGAGAGGTGTTCGCATTCGGCCTGTCCGAGAAGGCCCACGGCGCCGACATCTACTCCACCGACATGCTGCTCGAGCCCGACGGCAACGGCGGCTTCCGTGCCACCGGCTCCAAGTACTACATCGGCAACGGCAACGCCGCCGGACTCGTCTCCGTCTTCGGCCGCCGTACCGACGTCGAGGGCCCCGACGGCTATGTGTTCTTCGCCGCCGACAGCCGTCACCCGGCCTATCACCTGGTCAAGAACGTCGTCGACTCCTCGAAGTTCGTCAGCGAGTTCCGGCTGGAGGACTACCCCGTAGCGGCCGAGGACGTCCTGCACACCGGCCGCGCGGCCTTCGACGCCGCCCTCAACACCGTCAACGTCGGCAAGTTCAACCTGTGCACCGCCTCGATCGGCATCTGCGAGCACGCGATGTACGAGGCCGTCACCCACGCCCACAACCGCATCCTCTACGGCCGCCCCGTCACCGCCTTCCCGCATGTGCGGCGCGAGTTGACCGACGCGTACGTCAGGCTCGTCGGCATGAAGTTCTTCAGCGACCGGGCTGTCGACTACTTCCGCTCCGCCGGCCCGGACGACCGCCGCTACCTGCTCTTCAACCCGATGACGAAGATGAAGGTGACCACGGAGGGCGAGAAGGTCATCGACCTGATGTGGGACGTCATCGCGGCCAAGGGCTTCGAGAAGGACAACTACTTCGGCCAGGCGGCCGTGGAGATCCGTGGCCTGCCGAAGCTCGAAGGCACGGTCCACGTCAACCTGGCGCTGATCCTGAAGTTCCTGCGCAGCCACCTCCTCGACCCGGCCGAGTACCCCGAGGTGCCGACCCGCCTGGACGCGGCCGACGACGACTTCCTCTTCCGGCAGGGGCCGGCCCGCGGGCTCGGCGCGGTGCGCTTCCACGACTGGCGGCCCGCCTTCGACGCGTACGCGCACCTGCCCAACGTGACCCGCTTCCGCGAACAGGCCGACGCACTCTGCGAGTTCGTCGCCACGGCCGCTCCTGACGCGGAGCAGAGCCGTGACCTGGACCTCCTCCTCGCGGTCGGTCAGCTCTTCGCCCTCGTCGTGCACGGACAGCTCGTCCTGGAGCAGGCCGCCCTGACCGGCCTCGACGAGGACGTGCTCGACGAGCTCTTCGCCGTCCTGGTGCGGGACTTCTCCGCGCACGCCGTCGAGCTGCACGGCAAGGACTCGGCGACCGAACAGCAGCAGCAGTGGGCGCTCGGTTCGATCCGGCGGCCGGTCGTCGACGAGGCACGCACGGAGCGGGTCTGGCAGCGGGTCGAGGCGCTGTCCGGCGCGTACGAGATGGCCCCGTAGGCGCGCCCTGCGGATCAACACCGGTGGCCGGCCCCTCGTGGGCCCGGCCACCGGTCGGCAAGGGCTCAGCCTCGCCGCAGATCAAATGCAAGGCTAAAGCCGGTCCAGCCGCAGATAATTCACCGTCGTCTCGATGCCGCTGTCCACCAGCCGCCCCTGCGTGTCGAACGCGCCCGCGCCGTCCGTCATGCCGAAGTCGTTGTCGTTGATCAGGGCGAGCGTGTCGTGATCCACGCGCGCGACACCCTCGATCTTCCCGGGCACCCCGGCAACCGTGCCCAGATCGACGACCAGCCGCTTGTCGAGCACCGGAACGCCGGAGGCCGCCGGGTCGTCGAGCTGCTCCAGAGACGGAGACGTCGTGTCGTCGTCGTACGCACCGCCGAGGATGTTCGCGCCCCGCTCCAGCTTCACCAGCTGCAACCGGGCGGCCTTGTCGGTGCGCTCCTCCACCAGCAGCCGGTCGCCGCCCACGGCCACCACCGACGAGATCTTCAGCTCGGAGGTGTCGTCCTCGCTCGGGTCCACCACGTTCACCGGATCGAAGCGGTAGGCGTACTCGGCGGTGACGGCCTTCTTCTTCGGCGAGAAACGCACCAGACGCGTGGTGCGCGACCTCTCACCCGCAGCCGTGTCCGGCAGGGACAGCGGGCTCTGCAGAGCCATCACCAGGTCGCCGCCCGGCAGTTGGGCCAGCCCCTCGAAGCCGCGGTTGATCTTCCGGTGCAGCAGGATCGCGGGCAGCGCCTCCACCACCGGGTAGTCGGTGCCGGTGAGGTTCAGCCCCTCGGGCACGTAGCGCGTGAGCACCTTCCCCCGCGCGGAGACATGGACCAGGCTCGGGCCGTACTCGTCGACGAGCCAGAAACTCCCGTCCTCGGCCCGCACGATGCCCTCCGTGTCCAGCCCGTTCGGGTTGTACGACAGCGGCGACCTGGCGTCGTAGGAGTACGGCGCCTCGTCGCGCCCCGCCTGGTTCGGCAGCCCTGTGACGCCCTTCCCGGAGGCGGTGGTGATCGCAATCGCGTCCAGCACCTTCACGGTGTCGCCGACCACCCGGATCTTGACGATCGCCGGATCGAAGCCCGGCACCGGGAACGTGCGGCGCTTCTTACCGGCCACCTTGATCTGGCCGTTGGGCCCACGGTCGGTGACCGTCCAGAACTCGCCCTTGCGGCCCGCCGGGTAGATGTCGCTGCCGATACCGCCGAGGTCGATGCCCCGGTCGTCGTCCACCGTCCCGGGCAGCAGGGCGTTGCTGAAGGCACCCAGCGGAATGTCCCCGAGCGTCGCGGTACGGACGACATGCGCGTCCTCGTCCGACGCACTCGCGTCAGGACCGGCCGCCACGAGGGCTGCGATCACGGCAAGTGGAACACCCATGGCGACGGAGCGTCGGACGCGGAGCCGACCGGTGGCGTGCGGGGACATCGGGCCTCCTGGGGGACAAGTTCGTTGACAGCGGCCAGAGTTGGGCACGGCAGCGAACGGGCCCCGACGGTCGGGTGAACACGGGGCGTCGGGTTGCGGCGCACCTTCCACGGGCGAAATCCGTTCGCGAAGTGCGCAGGACGCTGGCTACGTTCTCGCACCGTGGACATCGAAGACCCCAAGAACGTCGTCCGGCGCGGCTACGACGCCGTCTCCCGGCACTACGACGACGCCTACGGCAGCGACACCAAGTACGAGGCCCTGCTGGGCGATCTGTGCCGACGGGTCCCGGCCGGCAGCGCGGTGCTGGACGTCGGATGCGGAAGCGGGGTGCCGGTCGCGCGGACTCTGGCGGCCGCAGGGCACCGGGTCACCGGACTGGACATCAGCGAGGTGCAGGTCCGCAGGGCCCGGGAGCGGGTGCCGCAGGCGGAGTTCATCCGTGGTGACGCGACGACCGCCGTCTTCGCCCCCGCCTCCTTCGACGCGGTCGTCTCCCTCTACGCCCTCATCCACATCCCGCTGGCCGAGCAGCCGCCCCTGCTGCGCCGCATCGCCGGGTGGCTGCGTCCCGGCGGCTGGTTCGTGGCCACCACCGGACACCGTGCCTGGACCGGAAGTGAGGACAACTGGCTCGGCGGCGGGGCCCCGATGTGGTGGAGCCACGCGGATGCCGCCACCAACCGTGCCTGGATCACCCGGGCCGGGCTGACGGTGGAACGGGAGGAGTTCGTGCCCGAGGGAGACGGCGGACATGCCCTGTTCTGGGCGCGGCGCCCCGCTCAGCCGGAGTGAGCCGCGCCGGCGGACTCCGCCGGCGCCTCTCAGGCGAGCTCCTCCCCGGTGTCCGACTCCACCGAGGCCAGAGCCGTCGCCGGATCCTGGCAAGCCGCTCCGGCGGGCACCCAGCGGCCTCGCTCCTTGCGATACGGCCACCAGCGCCCGTCCCGCCCCAGGCGCAGCTGGGCCGGTCCGCCGACGACCGTCCACCGGTTGCCGCTCGCCCGCAGCGACGGTCGCTCGTCCTCGTCCCAGGCCGACTCCAGAGCGGCACGCGCGCGTGCGAGAGCCTCGCGCGGGACGGGCCACTCCTCCTCCAGCATGGACAGCGCGGCCACACCCCCGAGCCGCCACGCGCGCGTGGCGCGCGCCAGCCCCTGCCGGTCGCGTCCCGACCCGTCGGCCAGCCGGTCCGCCACAGCCGTCTCATCGGCCTCTGCGGCGAGACGGACCGCATCCTGCGCGAGCGTCAACTCCTGTTCCGGGCCGTGCTGTTCGACCGCGGGGCGGAGAGCCTCGGCGAGCAGACGATGGGCCTCGGCGGCGGTTCGTGCCGCCAGATACTCCAGGGCGCCCGGGTCCACGCCAGGCCCGGGCGCGGCCTCGGTGTCCAGGGACGGCGGCACACCGGGTTGCGTGGGCAGCTCCGGCGGGGTGGGCAGGGGCGGCAGGATGCCGCCGGTCCGGTACGCCTCGGCGGCGTCCACACCCTCCGGTTCGGCCGGCTCCTCCGGGCGTGTGGCGCTGCGGGCCTGCAGGTCGTCAAGCAGGGCCCGTTCGCCCCGGCCGCGGATCAGCAGCAGCAC
Organism: Streptomyces sp. NPDC001157; assembly: GCF_053598255.1. Lineage (NCBI taxonomy): Bacteria > Bacillati > Actinomycetota > Actinomycetes > Kitasatosporales > Streptomycetaceae > Streptomyces > Streptomyces sp. NPDC001157. The sequence continues at coordinate 418,060 of NZ_JBSFJW010000005.1, read as the reverse complement.
GAAGGGATCCTGGTCCAGCAGCCGCGCCACCTGGTAGCACAGTGCCGCTGTGTGCCCGCAGTGGTCCCAGGCGCCGCAGTCGCACTCCGGCTCCAGATCGCCTATGCCCGGCAGCAGTTCGACGCCCGCGGTCGCCGCGTCCTCGACCAGATGGGGTGGCATCTCGCGGTCCAGCAGCGCCGCGACGTGTCCGGCCCGCTCGACGGCCATGCCCAGGAAACGCTCCCACTGTTCGCCGTCCAGCTCCGCCAGCAGGACGTCGGCCCGGTGAGCCGTACGATCGCGGTCCTGCACCACGGCCGTGATACGTCCTGGACGCACGGACACCGCACCCACAGCCCCCGCGCGCGCGAGCCTGCGGCCCGTCTTCAACTGCTGAGAGTCGAGCGCGGTGTCCTCCAGCGACTTGAGCCAGGCCTGCCCCCACCATGTGTCCGCGAACCCCCGCCCGTGCGCGGGCGGCAGCGCGGCGAACGTGCGCTCGGTGTCCTGGTCGTGCCGGTTCATCGGGTGCCCCCTCGCAGTTCCACCAGATCGGCCAGTTCCGCGTCCGTCAGCTCCGTGAGCGCTGTCTCGCCGGAGCCCAGCACCGCGTCGGCCAGCTCTCGCTTGCGGTCGAGCATGTCGGCGATGCGGTCCTCGATGGTCCCCTCCGCGATCAGCTTGTGGACCTGCACGGGCCGGGTCTGGCCGATGCGGTACGCACGGTCGGTGGCCTGCGCCTCGACGGCGGGGTTCCACCAGCGGTCGTAGTGCACGACATGCTCGGCCCGCGTGAGGTTCAGGCCGGTGCCCGCGGCCTTCAACGACAGCAGGAAGACGGGGACTTCACCGCCCTGGAAGCGCCGCACCATCGCCTCGCGTTCGGCGACGGGCGTCCCTCCGTGCAGGAACTGTGAGGTGACGCCGCGGGCCGTCAGGTGCCGCTCGAGGATGCGCGCCATGCGCACGTACTGCGTGAAGACCAGAACGCTCGCCCCCTCGGAGAGGATGGTGTCGAGCAGTTCGTCCAGCAGCTCCAGCTTCCCCGAACGACCGGCGATCCGCGGCCGCTCCTCCTTGAGGTACTGCGCGGGGTGGTTGCAGATCTGCTTCAGCCCCGTCAGCAGCTTCACGATCAGACCGCGCCGCTCCATGCTGTCGGCCGCGGAGATCTCCGCGAGCGTCTCGCGCACCACCGCCTCGTAGAGGCCCGCCTGTTCCCTGGTCAGGGACACGGCACGGTCGGTCTCGGTCTTCGGCGGCAGCTCCGGCGCGATCCCCGGATCCGACTTGCGACGGCGCAGCAGGAACGGCCGTACGAGACGGGTGAGCCGCTCCGCGGCGGCCGGATCCCGGCCGCCCTCGACGGCCTGCGCGTACCGCGTGCGGAAGGTGCCGAGCCGGCCCAGCAGCCCCGGGGTCGTCCAGTCGAGGATCGCCCACAGCTCGGAGAGGTTGTTCTCCACCGGGGTCCCGGTGAGCGCCACGCGTGCGCGTGCACCGATGGAACGCAGCTCCCGCGCGGTCGCCAAGTACGGGTTCTTCACATGCTGCGCCTCGTCCGCCACGACCATGCCCCAGGACGTCTCGGCGAGCCGGCGCGCGTCCAGACGCATCGTCCCGTACGTGGTGAGCACGAACTCCCCGTCGGCCGGCTCGTCCAGGCTGCGCCGCGCCCCGTGGAAGCGGCGCACGGGGGTGCCGGGCGCGAACCTTTCGATCTCGCGCTGCCAGTTGCCCATCAGCGATGTCGGACAGACCACGAGGGTGGGGCCGGCCGTCGACGCCTCGCTCTGCCGGTGCAGATGCAGCGCGATCAGTGTGATCGTCTTGCCGAGTCCCATGTCGTCGGCCAGACAGCACCCCAGGCCCAGGGACGTCATCCGGGCCAGCCAGCTCAGGCCCCGGCGCTGGTAGTCCCGCAGGGTGGCCGCGAGAGCGGCTGGCTGCGCGACCGGCTCCTGCGCCTCCGGGGCCGCGAGCCGCTCCCGCAGGGCGGCCAGCCACCCCGTGGGATGTACGTCGACCCGGCGGCCGTCGACCTCCGCCGAGCCCGTCAGCGCGGCTCCCAGCGCGTGGATCGGGGTGATCTTGTGGTCCTGCTGGGCGCGGGCGCGGCGCGCCTCCTGGGGGTCGATGAGGACCCACTGGCCGCGCAGCCGCACGACGGGCCGGTTGGCCTCGGCGAGCCGGTCCAGCTCCGCGCGCGTGAGCTGCTCGTCGCCCAGTGCGAACCGCCAGTCGAAGGCGAGCAGCGGGTCGGCGGACAGGAACGAAGGCGTGTCCGAGGCCGCCCGGTCGGCCACCGGCTCCTCGTCCGGCGGGCCGATGACCGCGCGGGCGGTCAGCGTGCGGGCCAGCTCCTTCGGCCAGTGCACGTCGACTCCGGCGGCGGCGAGATCCCGGGCGCCAGGTCCGAGCAGCTCGGTGACCTCCTCGTCGGCGAGTTCGACGGCGTCCGGCACGCTCGCCGACAGCAGAGGCGTCAGCGGCGGCCAGGACCGGGCCGCCCGGCGCAGCGCGAGCAAAGCGTCCATCCGCGCGCTCGGACCGAAGCCCCGACCCCCGTCTCCGGACGTGCCCCACACCTCGGAGGCGTCCGCCACCAGTGCCGGATCGCTGACGCTGTGCACCTGCAGCACGGCCCGGAACGGCACCGCAGCATCCTCCTGCGTCAGCTCGGCAAGGCCGGGCACCTCGATCCGCAGCGAGAGCCGTACGCCCGTGTCGTGCCCGGCGGCGACATCGGCGGCCCACGCCCGCTGTCCGGGCAGGTGCTGTGGTGCCTGCGCGGCGTAGGCGGGCCCGCCCGTCACCAGCGAGGCCGCAGGGGAACGGGGGAGCGTGTCGGCCACCGCGTCCAGGAAGGCACGCAGCAGCCCCTCCGGGGCGGGCAGCCGCAGCGGCCCGGAGCCGCCCACCGGCACGGCGTGCGCCTCGGGCGGCATCGCCGCGGCCAGCGCGCGGACGCGGTCGACGTCCTCCACGGGCAGGGGACCGACACGCCAGGCGTCGTGATCGCCGGGGGACAGCCCGGGCAACAGCAGTCCCCGCGCAAGGAGTTGCAGGGCCAGCACCGCAGCCGAGCCCCAGAAAGCGGCCCCCCGGTGTGCGTGCGCATCGGTACGCGCGCGCGTGAGGACCGCAAGCGCTGCGCGCACCGGCAGCAGGACGGCGGGAACCTCGACCAGGTCGACGCCGTCGCCGCCGGGCAGGACGACGGCCAGATCCCGGGCGGACCCGGCCGCGAGTGGCGGAGGGGCGCTGCCGTCGGGCCGCCAGAAGGCGACCAGGCCGGTGCGGGCCGGGTCACCGGGTATGAAAACGGCGCAGCAGCGGGCCAGTTCGGAGATCTCGGACGGTGTTGCCGTAGGGATCCTCTGCACAGCGAAGCCGCATTCCTCAAATTTGACTACTGGGGTCGGGGTCGCCGAGGGTACAGCATTCGGCGGGCAACCGGGACACGGAAGACGGCCACCACCCGGCCGTCTCGCCTCGGGGGTGTCGTCAGCCCCCCGGCGCAGCACCGGCTGCCCCCCGCCCGCACACGGGTGGTGCCGTCATGGCCGCAACACGTCATCGCTTCGTACGTTTCCTCAGGTCAGCCCGTTGCCCGAGAGAGCCGGAGACCGGACATGCCCGAGCCCACCACAGCCCTCGCCGAACCCCTCCGGGGACCGCGCGAGGTAACGCCCGCCGGCAGCGAGTTCGCGCCCCTCCTGCGCACGGTCCGGGGCCAGGGACTCCTGGAACGGCGCCGCACCTGGTACGCGCTCGGCATCACCACCAACGCACTCGCCCTCGCCGGCATCGTCACCGGCATCATCCTGACCGGCGATTCCTGGTGGTCGCTGCTCCTGGCACCGCTGCTCGCCGTGTTCGGTGCCCGCACGGCCTTCATAGGCCACGACGCGGGCCACTCCCAGATAACCGCCGACAAGTCGGCAGCACGGGTCATCGGCCTGATCCACGGCAACCTGCTCCTGGGCATGAGCTACGCCTGGTGGAACGACAAGCACAACCGCCACCACGCCAACCCCAACCACATCGACAAGGACCCGGACGTCGTCGCCGACGTCCTCGTCTTCACCGGCGCACAGGCCAAGGAGCGGTCGGGCTTCCGCCGCTGGCTGACCCGCAACCAGGCCTGGCTCTTCTTCCCCCTCACCCTCCTCGAAGGCGTGGCCCTGAAGATCCACGGCTTCCAGGACCTGCGCAGGCAGACACCCCGGGAGCGCGCCGTGGAGGGCCTGCTGCTGGTGACCCACGTCGCCGCCTACGCGACGCTGCTGCTGACCTCACTGTCCCCGGGCAAGGCCCTCGCGTTCGCCGCCCTCCACCAGGCACTGTTCGGCCTGCACCTGGGCCTGGCCTTCGCGCCCAACCACAAGGGCATGCAGATGCCCGACCCGAACGGCGAGCGCTGGGGCCATCTGCACCGGCAGGTGCTCACCTCGCGCAACATCCGCTCAGGCATCCTGACCGACTGGTTCCTCGGCGGCCTCAACTACCAGATCGAGCACCACCTCTTCCCCAGCATGCCCCGCCCCCATCTCCGGCTCGCCCAGCCCCTGGTGCGCGCCCACTGCCGGGAGTTGGGTATTCCCTATGCGGAGACCGGGCTCGTCGACTCCTACCGGCAGGCCCTGCGACACCTGCACGCCGTGGGGGAGCCCCTCAGGGCGGAATGACGGAGAGTGTTCTCAGGGACGAGTCGGGGTCGCACCTCAGGGACGTCTCAGGGTCGTGGTCCGGAACCGCGGGAGCCGCGGGCCCGTTTTCAGGACAGAGAGCGGCACAGGCCGCGAAGGAGGCGACGTAGATGTCGAACAACGCGAAGATCGCCATAGGAGGTGTGGCGCTCGGGCTCTTCCTGTGGATATGGCTGCCCTTCTGGGCGGTGGTCCTGATCGTCCTCGGAGTCCCGACCGCCGCATACCTCACGCTGGACCCCTCGCAGCGGCGCAGGCTGCGCCGCATCACCCGCAAGGAGCTCGGCCGCTGACGCACTACCGCACGGGATCGGCCCGGTCGGCCAGCGCACAGGAGTCGACCACATCGCCGTCCGCGGGCCGTGCGACGGTATGGTCCGCGGGCGGCTGCGCGCCCCTCTCCACCCAGGAGACCAGGGCGTCGAAGGCCGAGCGATAGCAGGGCAGGATCGGTCGCAGCCGGTCCGGATAGGTGTCGTACAACCCGTCGACGTGCGTGCCGCCCTGGATCGTGTAGTAGCGGTGCAGTGCACCCCGTCCGCTCGCGGCCACCATGCGCGCGTACACGTCCGAGTCGGCGGCCTTGGGCAGCAGTGCGTCCAGGTCGCCGTGCAGCGTGATCAGCGGCCGGCCGACGCGTCCCGTGAGCGCCACCCGGGCCACGGCGCGATGGACGGACCCGGGCCGCGACGCATAGTCGTACGTCGCGTCGGCGGGGCAGGGCGACAGGATCTGCTCCGCGGTGCTGCCTGCGGTCGGACCGGGACAGCCGGGGTCGTACGCCGGGTCGAACTCGGCGCGGTAGATCTTTTGCGTGACGCCCCAGTACGCCTTCTCGTGGTACGGCCACAGAAACTCCGAGCCACGCGCGAAGCCCACCGCGTACAGGTCCTCGTCCCGCGCCGAGCCCAGCATCCGCGCCACCGCCGTCGGCAGCGAGGTCAGCGGGCTCGGGCCGTCCGCGGTCCACAGTGCGCCCTCCCAGTCCACGCCGCCGTCGTACAGCTCCGGGTGGTTCTCCACCTGCCAGCGGGTGAGATAGCCGCCGTTGGAGATGCCGGTCATGTACGTGCGGCGCGGCGCGTGCCCGTACCGTTGCGCCACCGCGCGCCTGGCCGCCCGGGTGAGCTGAGTGGTCCGCGCGTTCCACTCCGCGACCGCATCCCCGGGCCGGGAACCGTCGCGGTAGAAGTCGGCACCGCTGTTTCCCTTGTCGGTCGCCGCATACGCGTACCCCTGGGCGATCACCTGGTCGGAGATCGCCGTGTCCGTCGCGTACTGCTTGCGCGTCCCGGGGGCGCCGGTGACCACCAGGCCGCCGTTCCAGTGGTCGGGCAACCGGATCACGAACTGCGCGTCGTGCCGCCAACCATGGGTGGTGTTGAAGTGCGAGGAGTCCGGGAAATAACCGTCGATCTGCACCCCCGGAACCCCGGACGGGGTGCGGGTCGCCTTGGCCGTCAGTCCCGCCTGGTCGGCCATGTCGGTGTACGGCGTGCCGGCCAGTCCGGTCGTGGTCAGGTCGGGCAGACAGGCGCTCTGCTGGAAGGCGGCGCCCGGCACGTGCACCCGCCCCTGGTGGGCACAGTGATCCCCGCCGACGGCCGTGGCCCCGGCAGGAACCGGCCAGGTGAGGGCCGCCGCCACCAGGGCGGCGGCAGCGGGCGGAACACCGCGGGACGGACGCATGACGGACCTCCGGGGCAGGACGGCAGGGACCGACGCCCGCGGGGGAGCGGGCGCCGACGGCTGCCCCATCGTGCGGTCCCGCCTCCACGGCATCCATGGGGCGGGACCACATGGAACGCGCCCGCCACATGGCGGCCCAGTACAGGGGCAGGGTGAAGTGCCGTGCGAGGGAAGGAGATCGACCCCATGAGACCCGGCGCGCTTCACCACGAGCGCCGACGATCGGGCCCATGCCGTCGCAGAGTCTGCCCGGACTGTCTCACGCCCGGCCGCCCGCCCCGGGACTTGTCCGCACGGTTGAAGGTCCTGGTCGCCGACCGTCCCTGCCCGGACGCACGCCGGCGTGCCCGTCAGCCCCCTGGAGGAGAGGACCCGCGCCCCGCCGCGGCAGCGCGTGCGGGGCGCGGGTCCGCGCTGACTCAGCTGGGCCGCACGGCCATCTTGTCCAGTGCCTCGAGCAGACCCGGCAGCTCCGGTCCGCGGCCGACCGGCAGTACTTCGCCGGGTTCCGCGTCGAGCAGCACGAACGCGATGTCGTCGGTACGGGCGACCAGCGACCAGCCCGGGCCATCGGCACGCAAGGTCCGTGCGTCGCCCGGGGCGAAGGACGACCGGACACGGCCGAGAGGCGGCGGAGTGTCCACGTAGGCGCGCGCCTCGGCGAGCACCCGGCGGACCCCGCCGTGCCCCGGCCGACCGTCCGCCTGCTCGCCCGCCTCAGCCCGAGCGTCCGTCTTCTCAGCGCCCTCCGCGGCCTTCTCCGCGTCCTCGGAGGTCCCGCCAGGGGTAGGAAATGCGGCGTCGTCGATCTGCTCCCGCCACACTGCCCACTGCAGCGCGATCTCGTCAGCGCCCAGCCTCCGCTGAGCCGGCCCCCACGTGCTGGTGTCCGGCGGCGCCAGCGGCGGACCGTCCCCGACCTCGGGGGCGGGATCGTGCGGCTCGGGCACACCCGGAGCCGCCACGGCGACCGAAAGGGGCCAGCCCGGCAGCGCGGCCACGACCGAGCGCTCGTCCGGCGACAGGTCGTACTCCATCCCGCAGTCCCAGGACGCGATCGCGACGGCGACCAGAGAGACGTCGTCGACCACGACCGTCCACCGGGCGCCGTCACCGTCCTGGCCGAGCACCAGGCCGTATCCGTCGGCAAGCGGCGCGAGGCCGAGCGCCGCGCAGGCTTCCGGATAGTCGTCGCCCAGCACGCTCGGGAACTTCGCCGGCGTCAGAAGTACCGCCGTGAGCACATAAAGCGCATCGTCCGCGGCGGCGACGGCGTCCTCGTCCGTCCCGGCCATCCCAGCCTCCCCATCGATTCATCCGATCGCGCGCACCCTAGTGCGAGCGGAAGCAGCTTGTCACGACTCACAAGCACACCCGGAGCTGCAGTTTTCCGGCTGGACGGGGCGAATCGACCGCATCTGACGCGGCTCGTCAGGCCACCGGGAGCCCCAGCAGCGCGCGGGCCACCGTGCCCGGCGACTCGTCGCGCTCCCGCGCCAGCGCAATGACAGCACGGCACGCCAGCTCGTTGACCCCGAAGGACAGCGCCTCCGGGGACACCCAGCCCGCCGCCTCCTCGATCCGGTCCTGGTCGTCCTCCGCGCACGCCGAGACGTACGCGGCCGCGGCTTCGAAAAGATTGTGTGTACGTTTGTCCCGCCCGTCGCCGATGTCCGCGCGAACGGCGTTGAGGAATCTCGCACAGGACTTGCGCACCCTGCCCAACATGCTGACCACCTTCCCCCTGCGTGGTTGCCCTGGCCGATCCTTCATCTCCTGCTCTTCAACGTAGAGTTGGACCTCCGGCGGCAGAAGGGGGACGCTACGGTGAAGCGGTTCCAGCGGCTCGAACAGATCCGGCGGATGGACCCCCACAAGGACGCTTCCGAGATCTACCGGCTCAGCGCGGCCTTCGAGTTCCCGTGGGACTTCACCCGGTCCCTCGAACTGGCCCTGTACCGCACTTACGCCGTACCCAGCATCGGGCGACTACTCGCCGAGACGGCGGAACTCACCCGGCGCACCCAGAAGCGCTACGACGACACCACCCTGCTCCTCGACGCCGTCGTGGAGCACGGCTTCGGCAGCCCACAGGCCGACACGGCGATCCGCCGCATCAACCAGATGCACCGCAGCTACGACATCGCCAACGACGACATGCGCTACGTGCTGTGCACATTCGTCGTGATGCCCAAGCGCTGGATCGACGCATACGGATGGCGCCGGCTGTCGCGCCACGAGACCGTCGCGGCCGCCGTCCACTACCGCACCCTGGGCCGGCACATGGGCATCAGGGACATCCCCGAGTCCTACGAGGAGTTCGAGGCCTGCCTCGACGCCTACGAAGAGGCCCACTTCGACTGGGACGAGGACGCGCGCCGCGTCTCCGACGCCACCCTCGCGCTGATGGCTTCCTGGTACCCCCGCCCGCTTGCTCCCCTCCTGCGCACCTCGACCCTCGCCCTGCTCGACGACCACCTCCTCAGCGCCTTCCGCTACTCACCCCCGAACGCTGCCACCCGCGCACTGGTACGCCGCGCGGTGCGCGCGCGTGGACGCGTCGTGCGCCTCCTGCCGCCCCGGCGCGCCCCGCACTACGCGCGGCAGAACTGGGAGGTCAAGAGCTATCCGCACGGCTACGAGCTGAACGAACTGGGCACCCACCCGGTTCCCGGCGTACAGGGATGTCCCGTCCGACGCGTGAACGGATCAGCCGTCGAGTGACCCGATCGTCTCCCGCAGCCAGGTGAGTTCGGCCCGGGACGTGGCCCGAGCGATGGTCAGCAGCCCGCGGCGGAAGGGATCGTCCAGCTCCTCGGCGCGCAGCGGCCGATCCCCCTCGTAGAAGAAGCTCGCCGGTTCCTCCAGGAAGGCCAGCCTGCGCCGGAGCACCGCCGCCTGCGCCGCCGGTTCGTCGAGGTGGCGCAGGAAAGCGAGCACGGTGAACCACCGGTTCTCGTCGGTGATGTCGCGCGGGGCGGGCTCGGCGAGCCGCCGGCGCAACTCGCCTCTGCCCTCCTCGGTGAGCGTCAGGACATGACGCGGGGCGGCCACGGCGCCGGGTTCCGTGGTGCGCGCCAGCAGGCCCGCCTTCTCCATGCGCTTGATCGCCGGGTACAGAGTGCTCTCGGCGACGGGTTTCACATGGCCCGTCAGTGCAGTGATGCGTTTGCGCAGTTCGTAGCCGTGCAGCGGGGCTTCGTACAGGAATCCGAGGATGGACAGCTCCAGCATGCCCGCATTCTCGCTCACGGGCGCTGTACATCGCCAGCTCAATATATCGGCTTCGCTATACCTCGGTTACGAGGTATCTTTCCTGTGAGTCGAGAGTGACCGTGGCGCATCGGGGAGGACGCAATGAACCAGGCCGACTTCGACGGCAAGGGAAGCTGCATCCGCTGGACGGAGACGCCGGGCGAGGAACCCGCGCGCGTGTATGTGCACGGCTTGGGCGCGATGTCGGCTGTGTACCACGCGCACATCGCGGCCCGGCCCGAGCTCGTCGGTCGGCGCAGCCTGTTCGTCGATCTGCCCGGCCACGGCATCAGCGACCGCCCGGAACACTTCGGCTACACCCTCCAGGAGCACGCCGACGCACTGGCCGCCGCCCTGGACGCGGCGGGCCTGACAGGGGCCGAGCTGGTGGCGCACAGCATGGGCGGCGCCGTCGCCATCGTGCTCACCCATCGGCGGCCGGACCTGGTCTCCCGGCTGGTCCTCACGGAGGCCAACCTCGACGCCTTCCCGCCGCCCACCGCGGGCAGCAGCGGCATCGCCGCCCATGAGGAGGACGCGTTCGTCGACGGCGCCCACGCGCGCGTGCTGGCGAACGTCGGCCCCCTCTGGGCGGCGACCATGCGGCTGGCCGACCCGCGCGCACTGCACCGCTCGGCCGTCGGCCTACGGCGCGGCTGCGAGCCCGTCATGCGCAGCATCCTCGAACAGCTGCCGATCGAGCGCGTCTACTTGCAGGGCGAGCTGAGCGGTGAACTCGCGGGCAGGCAAGCCCTGGAGGCGGCAGGGGTGCGAGTCGTGACGGTGGCCGGTGCGGGCCACAACGTCATGTTCGACAACCCCGACGCCTTCGCAGCGGCCGTCGCGGGCCGCTACTGAGACTCAGCCTTCCCGGTCGGCCAGGGCCAGAAAGCGGGCGTCCTCGTCGACGTACGAGGTCATCCGCCAGCCCGAACCCGCCAGCAGCGGACGGAGGTTGGGCTCCGCGCGCAGATCGTCCGGAGTGATCTCGCGTCCTTGGCGTGCCGCCAGCGCCGCCCGGCCGATCGGGTGGAACAGCGCCAGCGTGCCGCCGGGACGGACGACGCGGGCCAACTCCCGCAGGTCCTCCGACGGCTGGGGCAGATGAGCGATCAGCCCGGCGGCGAACACGGCGTCCAGCGCCTCGGACCGCAACGGAAGCGCGGCGACGTCGGCGAGCAGCAGCTGCCCGTCGTGGCCCCTTCCTGCCCGAACGGCGGCCTGCAGCATGGCAGGGGTCAGATCGGCCCCGACGACCACCCCCGAGGACCCCACAGCGGCGCGCAGCGGTGTCAGGGCTCGCCCGGTGCCGCAGCCCGCGTCGAGCACACGGTCGCCCTCGCGCAGCCCGAGCTCGGCGACCGCGGCGGCGTAGGCGGGAGCGTCGTCGGGGAACCGGCTGTCCCAGTCGGCGGCGCGGGCGCCGAAGAATTCCTGGACATGTGTGTGGTCGTCGCTCATGTTCCGCATGATTCCTCACCGACACGGATGACGCCGCTGCGCACACGTTCGAGCAGGGTGCGATCGTTCAAGTACCTCTCTGTGTCATATTCCAACAGCTTTCGAAATGCGCGCCCTTGGTGCGCCCCTCCCAGGACTAGCGTCCCGGGGCCATGGGACACCTGGACCACGCCACCTTCGGCTGGCTTACCCCCGTGCTGTCGTATGTGATGGCCTGCATAGGTGCCGCGCTGGGACTGCGCTGCACGGTCCGTGCGCTGGGCGCCACGGGGCGCTCGCGCCGCAACTGGCTCGTCACCGCGGCCTCCGCGATCGGCACCGGCATCTGGACCATGCACTTCGTGGCCATGCTCGGCTTCGGCGTCAGCGGCACGGACATCCGCTACGACGTACCGCTCACCATCGTCAGCCTGCTCGTCGCCATGATCGTGGTCTGTGCCGGCGTCTTCGCCGTCGGCTACAGCCGTGACCGCACCCGCGCGCTCTTCCTCGGCGGTCTCACCACCGGGCTCGGCGTCGCGAGCATGCACTATCTGGGCATGGCCGCGGTCCGGCTGCACGGCCACGTCAGCTACGACCCGGCGCTCGTCGCGCTCTCCGTCCTGATCGCCGTCGTCGCGGCGACGGCGGCCCTGTGGGCGGGGCTCAACATCAAGTCGCCCATTGCCGTCACCGTCGCTTCCCTGATCATGGGCGCCGCGGTGACCAGCATGCACTACACCGCCATGTTCGCGGTGCGCGTCCGCGTCACACCGTCCGGCCACGCCCTGCCCGGGGCCACGGCGATGCAGTTCATCTTCCCCCTCGCCGTCGGCCTCGGCTCCTACCTGTTCCTGACCTCGGCCTTCGTCGCGCTGTCGCCGACGACCGGGGAGCGCGAGGCATCCGCCTCGGCCCAGCGGCCGGTCGAGACCGCCGTCGCCCGCTGACGACGACCCGGCCCGGCCCCGACCACTCCCGAGCGAGGAGGCCATGCGTACACCCCGTAGGACCCCCAGCCCCAGCCCCGAGGCGCCGCCCCAGCCCCCCGTGCGCGGCCGCCGCGCCCACGCCGGCCCGCCCGCCGACGAGGTCCCGGACGAGCCCGCGGGCGCGGTCCCGGCTGATGCACCGGCGCCCGGGAGCCGCTGGCGGATACGGCCGCGCACCGTCCGCGCCAAGATCGTGTGCCTGCTGATGGTTCCGGTCGTCTCGCTGCTGGCCCTGTGGGCGTACGCCACCGTCAGCACCGCTCAGGACGTCAGCCGGCTACGGCAGTTGCAGCGCGTCGACTCCCAGATCCGCACCCCGGTCGCCACGGCCGTCGCCGCACTGCAGGCCGAGCGTTCCGCCGCGGTGCGCTCCGCCACCGCCCCCTCGGCCGGGCGGAGCGACGACTACAAGAAGCTCGCGGACCGCACCGACCAGGCCGTGGCGCGGCTGCGGCTCGGGGGCGACAACACCGTCGCCGACAGCGAGGAACTGCCTGCCGGCGTGGCCCAGCGGCTCGAGACCTTCGTCGCCGGTGCCGAACAACTTCGTTCCCTGCGCACCGCGGTGCTCAACCGGCGCACGAACTGGGCCGTGACCTACGGGCAGTACACCAAGACCATCAACAGCGCCTTCGCGGTCGGCGGTGCGCTCACCGGCATCCAGGACGCCGATCTGGGCTCCGACGCGCGCGTGCTGCTCGAATTCTCCCGCGCGGGTGAGGCGCTGGCCCAGGAGGACTCGGTGCTCTCGGGTGCCCGCCTGACCGGTGGCCTCAGCGGCGAGCGGCTGCGGCTGTTCACCGGCGCGGTCGACACCCGCCGTACGCTCACCGAGGCCGCCGTCGCCGACCTCAGCGGCTCCGAGCGCACCGCCTGGCGCACCCTCGCCGGCGGCAGCGACTACGCCACCCTGGGCCGCACGGAGGACCGGGTCCTCACCGCCGCCCCGGGGCGGCGCGCGATCGCCGTCACGCCCGAAGCCATCTGGAACCCGGCACACGCGCGCGTGCAGGACGGGATGCGGACGATCGAGCAGGACGCCGGGCGCAGCGTCGCGCACCGCGCCGATCCGCTCACCCGCGGCCTGCTCACCCCCGCGGGTGCCGCGGTGGTCCTCGGCCTTGCCGCCGTGGCCGCCTCGCTCGTCATCTCGGTCCGCATCGGACGCGGCCTCGTCGTCGAGCTGGTCAGCTTGCGCAACAGCGCCCTGGAGATCGCCCGCCGCAACCTCCCCGAGGCCATGCGCAAGCTGCGCGCCGGCGAGGAGATCGACATCCAGGCCGAGGCCCCGCCGGGGCCACCCGCAGAGGACGAGACGGGACAGGTCGCCGAGGCCCTCAGCACGGTCCACCGCGCCGCCCTGCGGGCCGCCGTCGAGCGCGCCGAACTCGCCAGCGGCATCTCCGGGGTCTTCGTCAACCTCGCCCGCCGCAGCCAGGTCCTCGTCCACCGACAGCTGAGCCTCCTCGACAGCATGGAACGCCGCTCCGACGACCCGAACGAGCTCAGCGACCTCTTCCGGCTCGACCACCTCACCACCCGCATGCGGCGCCACGCCGAGAGCCTGATCATCCTCTCCGGAGCGGCACCAGGACGGGCCTGGCGCATGCCGGTGTCGCTGACCAACGTGGTGCGCGCGGCCGTGTCCGAAGTCGAGGACTACGCGCGCGTGGAGGTACGACAGCTCCCCGAGGCGGCCGTCATCGGCTCGGCCGTCGCCGACCTCACCCACCTGCTGGCCGAGGTCGTCGAGAACGCGGCCCAGTTCTCGCCGCCCCACACGCGCGTGCGCATCACCGGAGAACCCGTCGGCAACGGCTACGTGATCGAGGTCGAAGACCGCGGCCTGGGCATGGGCCCGGAGACCCTCACCGAGGCCAACCGCCGCATCGAACAGTCCGAGGCCCTCGACCTCTTCGACAGCGACCGCCTCGGCCTCTTCGTGGTCAGCAGGCTCGCGGCCCGCCACGGCATCAAGGTGCACCTGCGCACCTCCCCCTACGGCGGCACCACCGCGGTCGTCCTGTTGCCCACCGCCCTGCTGCACGGCGGCGCGGCGGAACGTTCCCCCGGCAAGGCCGCGGACCCACAGAGGCCGGCGGAACGCGAGTACGCGCGCGTGCCCGGCGGCTCCTCGCACCAGGACTCCGTCCCGGCGACGACCGAGCGGCCCGCCCTGGTGGCCCACGCACCGGCCGCGGTGGACACGACGTCCGACACCCCACCCCCCGGAGTCACCGCCTTGCGCCTGCACCGTCCCCCGGAGGACACCGAAGAGTCCGACGACCTGCCCCGCCGCGTACGCCAGGCAAGTCTCGCCCCCCAACTGCGCGAACAGCGCCCCGAGGAGCCCGCCCACCCGCCGGCCTCCGCCCGCGACGACCGGCGCACCCCCGAGATCGTGCGGGACCGCATGGCCGCCTACCGCGACGGCTGGACACGCGGCGGCGGCAGGCAACCCGGCCGCGGCGTGGGACCGGATCCCACACCGCGCAGCGACAGCAGCGAAGGAGACCGCGCATGATCCAGGACCCGAGCACGAGGGCCGACCGGCGATCCGGCGAACTCGACTGGCTGCTGGACGACTTGGTGCTGCGTGTCAGCGAAGTACGACACGCCGTGGTGCTCTCCAACGACGGACTCGCCGTGGGCGCCTCGACCGACCTGCGCCGCGAGGACGCGGAGCACCTCGCCGCGGTGGCCTCCGGATTCCACAGCCTGGCCAAGGGCGCGGGACGGCACTTCGGCGCCGGCGGGGTGCGCCAGACCATGGTGGAGATGGATGACGGCTTCCTGTTCGTGGCCGCCGCGGGCGACGGCTCCTGCCTCGCCGTACTCACCGCCGTCACCGCCGACATCGGCCTGGTGGCCTACGAGATGGCACGACTGGTCAAACGCGTCGGCGAGCACCTGTACACGCCGACCCGTGTCGCAGCGCGGCCGCCGGCCGCCCGATGAGACACAAGGGTGGGGCGCGCACATGAACGCGGACAGCACCGGCACCCCGCTCGAGCCGGGCAGCCAGTGGTACGACGGCGAGGCCGGGCCCCTCGTCCGCCCGTACGCCATGACGGGCGGACGCACCAGGCCCGGCCCCACCGGCGTCCGCTTCGACCTGATCGCCCTGGTCACCCTGGACAAAGGCGCACCGGGCGTCGACGACGACACCGGGCTCGGGCCGGAACACCGCGCCCTGATCGACCTGTGCCGCACCGAGACCCAGTCGGTCGCCGAACTCGCCGCGGGCGCCGACCTGCCCGTGGGCGTGGTCCGGGTGCTCCTGGGTGACCTGCTGGAACTCGGCTGCGTCACCGTCAGCCGTCCCGTACCGCCCGCGCAGCTTCCTGACGAACGGATTCTGCGCGAGGTGATCGAAGGGCTGCGGGCCCTGTAGATGACAGTTCACCACCGCCCGGTCCCGTACGGGGCAACCCGGCACTCCCGAGAGAAGTGATCGATGGTCTCCGAGCACTCCGACGCGCAGGACGGCGAGACGGCCGCACTGGCGTTGAAGATCCTGGTCGCCGGCGGATTCGGCGTGGGCAAGACCACCCTGGTGGGCGCGGTCAGCGAGATCAGGCCGCTGCGCACCGAGGAACTGCTCAGCGAGGCGGGCCAGTTGGTGGACGACACCGACGGCGTGGACCAGAAGGTCACCACGACCGTCGCGATGGACTTCGGCCGCATCACCATCAGGTCCGGCCTCTCCCTGTATCTCTTCGGCACACCGGGCCAGGACCGCTTCTGGTTCCTGTGGGACGAACTGTCGCAAGGGGCCCTGGGGGCAGTGGTCCTCGCCGACACCAGGCGCCTGGAGGACTGCTTCCCGGCGGTGGACTACTTCGAGCACCGGCACATCCCGTTCGTGGTCGCGGTCAACTGCTTCACGGGCGCCCGCACTTACGGCGCGCAGGACGTCTCCCGCGCCCTCGACCTCGACCGGGGAACACCGGTCGTGCTGTGCGACGCCCGTGACCGCGACTCGGGGAAGGAAGTGCTGATCCGGCTCGTCGAGTATGCCGGGCGGATGCACACCGCCCGGCTCCTCGACTCGGTCGGCTGATGGTCACCCCCGGCCGGCGCCCCGCTCAGCTCGCGACGGCCTTCTCCGCCAGCACCTTGTCGACCGTGACACGGACGAGGAGTTCGCCCGGCACCCCGTTGCGGGCCCCGAACTCCTCGGCACGCTCCTCGCCCATGTAGCGCGCCCCGATGCGGGCGGCCCACAGCCTGAGCTCGTCGAGATCCTCCGAAATCCGGGCACGGCCCTGCAGGACGACGAAGTCGAAGGGCGGCCGGTCGTCGTCCACGCACAGCGCGACCCGGCCGTCACGCACTACATTGCGTCCCTTCACGCTCGTGCTCGCGGTGTTGAACACCACGTCGTCCCCGTCGAGCACGAACCAGATCGGGGTCACGTGCGGACTGCCGTCGGCCCGGACGGTCGCCAGCTTTCCGGTACGGGTGCCGTGCGAGACGAAGTCCCGCCATTCCTTGTCGGTCATCTTCTGCGCCATGCCCCTATCCTCCTTGCCCGCGCCGCGGTCGTGGGGAAGGCTGGCGTGGAGATCCTCCGGCCAGGGGGAGTCATCACGCGGGGAGACCGGATCATGGTGCAGAACCAGGGACTTGGCTGGATGTTGGACGACCTGACCGAGCGCGTCGAACATGTGCGGCACGCACTGGTCCTGTCCAACGACGGCCTGGTGACGGGAGCGAGCACGGGACTGCGGCGTGAGGACGCCGAGCATCTTGCCGCCGTCTCGTCCGGACTGCACAGCCTGGCCAAGGGCTCGGGACGCCACTTCGGCGCGGGCAGAGTGCGCCAGACGATGGTCGAGTTCGACGACGCGGTGCTGTTCGTGACCGCCGCCGGCGCCAGCAGCTGTCTGTGCGTGCTCAGCGGAGCGGAGGCCGACATCGGCCAGATCGCCTACGAGATGACCCTGCTCGTCAACCGAGTCGGCGAACACCTCGGCGTGGAGGCGAGGCAGCCCGAGCGAACACCGACGACAGAGATCTGACCTGCACGTTTGCCCTGTCCCGTGGAGTTATCCACAGGCTCGCCACGAGATCCGCCGAAGCGGCTACGGTTTTTTCCGAGGCCGCGCGAACGGCGCGAGCCACCGACTCCACGGGGGAGACCGGCCATGTCAGGCAACACCGTCACACAACCGCACAGCACCTCCTGCACGCCGAGCCGCGCTGCACGCGAACTGGGGCTCAGGCGAGGCGAGTTCGACCTCGCCGTGGACCTCGGATGCATCCGCACGGTGCCCGACGAAGGGGGCGGGGGCCGGCGGGTCACCCGCACCGAGATCGGCCGGCTGCACGCCGAGGACGGCTTCCCGGAGGCCCTGAGGAAACGCGTCGAAACCGTGGGCACGAAGGAGGGAGCGGACCTTCTGCAGGTGACGCCCGGCAAGTTCACGCGGCTGGCCCGGCTCGGCGTGGTCAAGCCCGTCAAGTTCTATCTCAACCGGTACCGGGCCGTGGTCTGGCTCTATCTGGCCGAGGAACTACGGCAGTTCGCGGCCGACGAGAACAACGCGCCGCTGCTGAAGGGCCGAACGCCCTCCGGTGCGCGGGAGCAGCTCATGGCCGGGCTGGATCTGCGGCCCCGCAACTGGCGCTCGCGACACCTCGGATTCCTGCTGCGACGGGCCGACAGTCATCCCTGGGCGTGCGCCGCGGCCGTGGCCTCCTTCCTCGACGCCGTCCAGGTCGCGGAAATCGTCCAGGACCCCTACGAGCGCGTCCACTTGAACCGGTTCCGGCCCAGGCCGCAGGCGCACGGCGCACCCGGCTCGCCCGCCGCGCACCTGGCCGAGAGCCTCACTCTGGCGGAGGACCCGGACGAGATCGACTGGCTGCGGGCCGATCTCGCACAGGCAGTCAGCCATGCACGCGCACTCCAGCCCGCGCCGCGCCCGACTGCCAGGCCGAGGTCGGCGGAAGCATCGGAACAGGAACAACCCGCACCGCCGGCGGGTGCCGAACACAAGGCGCCCGGGCTCTCCACGGCCGCGGTACACAACCCGCCCGTGCCGTCGACAGCTGTGGCACAGGATCCGCTCCAGCCCCCGACGGCCGCGGCGCAGGACCCACCCACCCCCTCGACGGCCGGGGAACAAGACCCGCCCGTCCCCGAGGCACCGGGACGCTCACACAACCTGCTGAGCTGGCTGCGCCGCAGAACGCCGTGAGCTACAGCGCCCGGAACAGACCTTCCTGGACCACCGACACCAGCAGTCGGCCCTCCACGTCGTAGATCCGCCCCCGCGCCAGGCCTCGGCCGCCCGTGGCGATCGGCGACTCCTGGTCGTAGAGGAACCACTCGTCCGCGCGGAACGGCCGGTGGAACCACATGGCGTGGTCCAGCGACGCGATGTCGAAGCTCCGTGGGCCCCACAGGGGTTGGACCGGGATGCGGACGGCGTCCAGGAGGGTCATGTCGCTGGCGTAGGTCAGCGCACAGGTGTGCACGACCGGGTCGTCGCCCAGCGGCCCGACCGCGCGCATCCACACCGCGCTGCGCGGCTCGGCGTCCTTGACGTCCTCCGCGGTCCAGCGCAGCCGGTCCACGTAGCGGATGTCGAAGGGCTGGCGGCGCGCCATCCGCTCCAGCTGCTGGGGCAGCTCGCCGTGGTGCTCCCGGATCTCCTCGGTGACGGTCGGCAGCGACTCCGGGTCCGGGACCTTGCGGGCCGGCGGCAGCTGGTGCTCGAAGGATCCTTCCTCAGGCTTGTGAAAGGAGGCGGTGAGATTGAAGATCGTGCGGCCCTGCTGCACCGCGGTGACCCGGCGGGTGGTGAACGACCTGCCGTCCCGCACCCGCTCGACCTGGTACACGATCGGCACGCCCGGCCGGCCCGGGCGCAGGAAGTACGCGTGCAGCGAGTGCACCGGACGTTCGCCGTCCGTGGTGCGGGCGGCGGCGACCAGCGCCTGGCCCGCCACCTGCCCGCCGAAGACCCGCTGCAGGGACTCCTGCGGGCTCAGGCCACGGAAGATGTTGACCTCGATCTGCTCCAGGTCGAGCAGGTCGACCAGTCTCTCGGCCGGGTTCGTCATGCGTGGGTTTCTCCTTGACTCACGACGTGGCTCACAGCTGGCCGACGTCGGTGACGCGAACGACCGCACGGCCCTCGGCGTCGGAGGCCGCGAGGTCGACCTCGGCGCTGATGCCCCAGTCGTGATCGCCGTTCGGGTCGGCGAAGATCTGGCGAACGCGCCACAGACCGTGCTCCGGCTCCTCCTCGATGAGCAGCAGCTTGGGACCGCGCGCGTCCGGACCGGTACCCAGGTCGTCGTACTCGTCCCAGTACTTGTCCATCGCCTCGCCCCATGCGTCGGCGTCCCAGCCGGAGTCAGCGTCCAACTCGCCCAGCTCCTCGACGTGATCGAGAGCGGCGAGTTCCACGCGGCGGAACATGGCGTTGCGGACCAGGACCCGGAAGGCGCGGGCGTTGGAGGTGACCGGCTTGACCTCGTCGGCCTTCTCCTGGGCCTCCTCGGCGGTCATCTCCTCCGGGTTGGCGAGCTGCTCCCACTCGTCCAGCAGACTGGAGTCGACCTGGCGGACCATCTCGCCGAGCCACTCGATGAGGTCCTGCAGGTCCTCGGACTTGAGGTCGTCGGGGATGTTGTGGTCGAGGGCCTTGTAGGCGCTGGCGAGGTAGCGCAGCACGATGCCCTCGGTGCGGGCCAGCTCGTAGAAGGACACCAACTCCGTGAAGGACATGGCCCGTTCGTACATGTCCCGGATGACGGACTTCGGCGACAGCGGATGGTCACCCACCCACGGGTGGCTCTTGCGGTAGGTGTTGTAGGCGTGGAAGAGCAGCTCCTCCAGGGGCTTGGGGTAGCTGATGTCCTGGAGGCGCTCCATGCGCTCCTCGTACTCGACGCCGTCCGCCTTCATCGCGGCCACGGCCTCGCCCTTGGCCTTGTTCTGCTGTGCGACGAGGATCTGCCGCGGGTCGTCCAGCGTGGACTCCACGACGGACACCATGTCCAGGGCGTAGGACGGCGAGTCCGGGTCGAGGAGTTCGAACGCGGCGAGGGCGAACGTGGACAGCGGCTGGTTGAGCGCGAAGTCCTGCTGCAGGTCCACGGTGAGGCGGACGATGCGGCCGGTGGCGTCCGGCTCGTCGAGCTTCTCGACGATGCCGCCGTCCAGCAGCGAGCGGTAGATGGCGATCGCCCGCCGGATGTGCCGCAGTTGCTGCTTGCGCGGCTCGTGGTTGTCCTCCAGCAGATGCCGCATCGCCTCGAAGGCGTTGCCCGGACGGGCGATCACCGACAGCAGCATCGTGTGCGTCACCCGGAAGCGGGAGGTCAGCGGCTCGGGATCGGAGGCGATGAGCTTCTCGAAGGTGTTCTCCGTCCACCCGACGAATCCCTCTGGAGCCTTCTTGCGGACGACCTTGCGGCGCTTCTTCGGGTCGTCGCCCGCCTTGGCGAGCGCCTTCTCGTTCTCCACGACATGCTCGGGGGCCTGTGCGACGACAAAGCCCGCCGTGTCGAAACCGGCCCGCCCGGCACGGCCGGCGATCTGGTGGAACTCACGGGCGCGCAGCGTGCGCACACGGCTGCCGTCGTACTTGGTCAGCGCCGTGAACAGCACTGTGCGGATGGGCACGTTGACGCCCACACCGAGCGTGTCCGTCCCGCAGATCACCTTCAGCAGACCGGCCTGCGCGAGCTTCTCCACCAGACGCCGGTACTTGGGCAGCATGCCGGCGTGGTGGACACCGATGCCGTGCCGCACGTAGCGGGAGAGGTTGCGGCCGAACTTGGTGGTGAAGCGGAAGTTGCCGATCAGCTCGGCGATCTGCTCCTTCTCCTCCTTCGAGCACATGTTGATGCTCATCAGCGCCTGCGCCCGCTCCACGGCCTGCGCCTGCGTGAAGTGCACGATGTAGACCGGCGCCTGCCGGGTCTCCAGCAGCTCGGTCAGCGTCTCCGTGAGCGGGGTGAGCCGGTACTCGTAGGACAGCGGGACCGGGCGGGTCGCCGAGCGGACCACCGACGTGGGGCGGCCGGTGCGCCGGGTGAGGTCCTTCTCGAACATCGAGACGTCGCCGAGCGTGGCCGACATCAGGACGAACTGCGCCTGGGGCAGCTCCAGGATCGGGATCTGCCAGGCCCAGCCGCGGTCCCCCTCCGCGTAGAAGTGGAACTCGTCCATGACGACCTGGCCGACGTCCGCGTCCTTGCCGTCGCGCAGCGCGATCGAGGCGAGGACCTCGGCGGTGCAGCAGATGACCGGCGCGTCCGAGTTGACGGACGCGTCGCCGGTGAGCATGCCGACGTTCTCGGTGCCGAAGATCTTGCACAGTTCGAAGAACTTCTCCGAGACGAGCGCCTTGATCGGAGCGGTGTAGAAGGTGACCTCGTCCCGGGCCAGAGCGGCGAAGTGGGCGCCCGCGGCGATCATGCTCTTGCCGGAGCCGGTGGGTGTCGAAACGATCACGTTCGCACCGGAGACCACCTCGATCAGCGCCTCCTCCTGATGGGGATAGAGCGTGAGACCCCGCTCCTGGGCCCACGACTCGAAGGCTTCGTAGAGGGCGTCGGGGTCGGCGGTCGGCGGCAGCTGATCGATGAGGGTCACGCACCCATCTTGCCTGGCGACCTCCCTCACAGGGGAATCGGTTGCCGGCAGGAAGATCACGACCAGTACGCTGTGTCGCCGACGGAGTGTCAGCGCACCCGGTCAACTGGACAGCGGCACACGAGGAATGGGGCGGGGAACGGCCATGATGGGACCAGCACACTCACTGTCGGGCGCCGCCGCCTGGCTCGGCGTCGGTGCGGCGGCCGCGGCGGCCGGGCACCCCATGCCCTGGCCGGTCATCCTGGTCGGTGCTCTGATCTGCGCCGGAGCCGCTCTTGCCCCGGACCTGGACCACAAGGCGGCCACCATCTCCCGGGCCTTCGGCCCCCTCTCGCGCGGGCTGTGCGAGATCGTCGACAAGCTCTCCTACGCCGTCTACAAGGCGACGAAGAAGCAGGGCGACCCACGCCGCTCCGGCGGCCACCGCACGCTCACCCACACCTGGCTGTGGGCCGTCCTGATCGGCGCGGGTACGTCGGTCGCCGCCATCACCGGTGGCCGCTGGGCGGTGCTGGCCATCCTCTTCGTCCACGTGGTGCTGGCCATCGAGGGCCTGCTGTGGCGGGCGACCCGGGGCTCCAGCGCCGATGTCCTGGTGTGGCTGCTCGCTGCGACGAGCGCCTGGATCCTCGCCGGCATCCTGGACAAGCCGGGCAACGGCTCGGACTGGCTGTTCACCCAGCCCGGCCAGCAGTACCTGTGGCTGGGGCTGCCGATCGTGCTGGGCGCGATAGTCCACGACATCGGGGACGCACTGACGGTCTCCGGCTGCCCGATCCTGTGGCCGATCCCGGTGGGCCGCAAGCGCTGGTACCCGATCGGCCCGCCGAAGGTCATGCGGTTCCGGGCCGGAAGCTGGGTCGAGCTCAAGGTGCTGATGCCGGTGTTCATGCTGCTCGGCGGGGTGGGCTGCGCGGCGGCCTTGAACTTCATCTGAGAGGGCCGCCCCGCCGGGGTGAGGTCCGGACGCCGTGACCCCACCCCGCGAGCCCTGGGTCAGTCCTTCCACTGCTGGGCCGGGGACACACCGGGCAGCGGCCTGCCGATCACGGCGAGCGGGATGAAGAAGAAGACCTGGCAGATGGCGATCGTCAAAGTGGCGAGGGCCTTCTCCTCGTAGTGTTCGGCGGCCTTCGCATACAGCTCGTCGGAGACGCGTTCACCGTGCGGGTTCGGGGTGAGCACCGCCTCGACCAGGGCGAGGGCGACCCGCTCGGCGTCACTGAAATAAGGGGCGTCCTGCCAGGTCGCCACGCCCATGATCCGCTCCTCGGACTCACCTGCCTTGCGCAGGCTGCCGGTGTGCAGGGCGGTCAGGTAGGTGTTCCCGACCAGCTGGCCGGCGCGCAGCTGCAGCAGGCTGATGGTGGTCTGCGGGATCGAGCCGTTGCCGGTGGCCTTGAACAGGGCGCCGGTGACCGGACCGAACTCGGGGACGAGCCTGAGGGGGTTGGACAGGCGCGACTGCGTGGTCATGGCGTTTCCTTCCGGAATCCTCGGGATGCTTTCGTCGGACTGACGGATCCCGAAGCCCGGATGTGACCGCCGGACGCCTTGGATTTTCTGGTCGGGCCCTCAGGAGCCCTGGCCCGTGCCGCCCCCGTAGCGCCGCTCGAACTGGGCGATACGCCCTTCCGTGTCCACGGTCCGCGCCTTGCCGGTGTAGAAGGGGTGGCTCTCGGACGAGATCTCCACGTCCACCACCGGATACGTCGTGCCGTCGTCCCACTCGATGGTCTGGTCGCTGGTCGCGGTGGACCGGGTCAGGAAGGCGTAGCCTGCGGCGCGGTCGCGGAAGACGACCTCGTGGTAGTCGGGGTGCTTGTCCTGCTGCATACGGTGCTCCTTGGCTGGTCGGCGGCTGGTCAGCCGGACAGGGCGTCCTCGTCGACGATGTGCATGGCCGCCTCCTCGGCGGAGGCCGCCGCACCGTCGATGCCGACGTCCCGGGCGACCAGGGCGCTCTCCTCGTCCTCGTGTGCGCCCTCGTCCGGTGCCACGAGACGGCCGGAGCGGACGGCGCCGACCTCGTTGTCCAGGAGTTCGCCGTCGGTGCCCTCGCAGTCGCCGATGCCGTCGGTGTCGGGCATCACGAGGTCCGGCAGTTCCTCGGCGAGCCGCTGGTCCAGGGTTTCCCCGTGCTGCCGCTCCGCCGCCGTCACATCGGCGCGCTCGACCGCCCATGGTCGGTCCGGAGGGGACCAGCCCCGGTCGAGGGGGTCGTCGACACCGTCGTCGACCAGGGTGTCCTCCACGTCGAGCAGCCCGGAGTCCTCCTGGATCTCGGATCCGTCGGGCTGGTAGACGTCGTCTCCCCATCCGTCGGCGCTGTTCACGGGTACCTCCAGGTGGTGGGGACGGGCCCGTTGCTCACCGCGCGGGGCGTCGGTGTGCCGTGGCGCGGAGCACAGGCTGCGCCCGGGAGGAACCGTCGGTCCCAGGGCGCTCCCCGAGCCGGTGCCGATATCCAGCCTTCCACCCCTTTTCGTGACTGCGCAACGGCACGGCACCAGGAGGTATGCGGCGCAGGGGGGAAGCGGCTCCGTGGGCATGCCCGAGTGCTGCGGGGCGGGGGCCGAGGTCAGCTGGGCAACACGGCCGACGACCAGACGTGGCCGTCGTCCGCCACCAGATCGACGCGGTCGACGGCGCGTGCCGATCCGTAGGCGATCCAGGTGGCCCGGCCGGAGGGCGGTACCCACCACTGGCCCGCGTCGCGGGTGGAGCCGTCCTTGAGGAGGAGCCGGCAGGTGTAGTGGGTGCCGGGCCGGCCGGCCGTGATCTGCATGACCATGACCTGCTCGCTCCCGGCCCGGCTCGGTTCGACGCTGCCCACCCGTGCCCCCGAGCCGGTGAGCAGCAGGCCTCCGTGGTCGCTCGCGGTCACCTGGGCCGGGGCCGACTCGTGGTGCAGGAGCGCGGTGCCGGCCGCGCCCAGGCACAGTCCGGCCGCGGCGGCCGCGGCGAGCAGCAGCGGGGTCCGGCGGCGCCGGCGGGCGGGGGAGGGGCGGCGCAGTTCCAGGCGGTCGAGGACCCGGGCGTCGAAGCCGGGCGGGGCGGCGACCGCAGGAGCCGCGGGCAGCACCGCGTCGACGGCCGCCGACAGATCGTCGTAGGCCGTTCGGCAGGTGGCGCAGGAGGTGAGGTGGCGCAGCAGCTGCGCCGGTGCCCCGGGGAGGGCGCCGAGGGCCAGGGCGGTCAGTTCGTCCTCGTCAGGGTGTTCCATCGCGGCTTCCCTCCTTCAGGTCGTCGCGCAGCCTGCGCAGGCCGGTGCGGATGCGGGTCTTGGCGGTGCCCAGGGGAATGTGCTCGTGCCGGCCCACCTCCGCGGCTGTGCAGCCGCCGAGCACGGCGAGCGCCACCGCCCGGGCCTGCTCGACCGGCAGGGCCCGCAGCCGGTCGAGGGCTCGCTCGCTCTCCAGGGCGATCAGGGCCAGCCGTTCCGTGCCGTCGGAGTCGTTCTCGGCCCGCAGGGTCACATCCAGGAGCCGTTCCAGGGTCTCGGCCAGGACGGGACTGGAGCGCCGCGCCCGCACGGCGTCGATCGCGGCGTTGCGGGTGATGGTCAGCAGCCAGGTGAGGGCCGAGGCCCGCCGGGGGTCGTAGTTCCCCCCAGCCCGCCAGGCCCGTACGAACACCTCCTGGCTCACGTCCTCGGCGAGGACCGGGTCACGGGTGACCGACAGCGCCAGCCCGTACACCGCGTCCTGGAAGCGGCGCACGAAGGCGACCGCCGCCTGCTCGTCGCCCAGCGCGAAGCCGGCGACGAGCGCGGCGTCGTCGACCCGGTCGGCACGCGGGAACAGCTCCACGTTCATATGTACGTACGGGAGCACCGAAAGGATTGACCGCAGTCCACCGCAATCCACCCCAATCCGTCCACATCGCTCGCCCGTACAACCTCCGTCAGAAGGGACGGAGAGACCATGAGGCGAAGCAGGATCACCGTGGCGGGGATCGCACTCGCGGGTCTGGCGCTCGCCGGCTGCGGCGGCGGGGGCGGCAGCGCCCACAGCGCCAGCCAGGCAGCGGCCACCATGGACACCTCGACGATCAGGACCAGCCACTCACAAGTGGGCGACATCCTCGTCGACGGAGGCGGCCGCACGCTGTACCTGTTCACCGAGGACGGCAAGAACACCAACTCGATGAACTGTGACGCCACCTGCATGAAGCTGTGGCCGCACATGGAGGGCCAGCCGCACGCGGGCGCAGGCGTCGACGCGAACCTCGTCGGCCACACGAAGGTGTCGGGAAAGGCCCAGGTCACGTATGCCGGGCACCCGCTGTACTACTACGCCAAGGACAAGAACGCCGGTGATCTGAAGGGGCAGGGCATCGACGGGATCTGGTACGTCCTGAACGCCAAGGGCACGGCGATCAAGAAGGCCGTCCCGACGTCGAACAGCAGCGGTGGCGGTGGTTATGGGTACTGACCCGGTCGGGTGCCGCAGAACGGCAGCCCCCGACCGGGCCGGGAACGCTCACCCGTGCCACGACCGCCACAGCGCCGCATACGGTCCCTGCGCCGCCACCAGTTCGTCGTGGCTGCCGAGCTCGCTGATGCGGCCGTTCTCGACGACGGCGATCAGATCCGCGTCATGGGCGGTGTGCAGCCGGTGGGCGATGGCGACCACCGTGCGGCCGTCGAGGACGCGGGCGAGGGAGCGCTCCAGGTGGCGTGCCGCACGCGGGTCCAGCAGCGAGGTCGCCTCGTCCAGGACCAACGTGTGCGGGTCCGCCAGCACCAGCCGGGCCAGCGCGATCTGCTGGGCCTGCGCCGGGGTGAGCGCCAGCCCGCCCGAGCCGACCTCGGTGTCCAGCCCGTCCTCCAGCGCACGCGCCCACCCCTCGGCGTCGACCGCCCCCAGCGCCGCCCACAGCTCGGCGTCCACCGCGCCGGTCCGGGCCAGCAGCAGGTTGTCGCGCAGGGAGCCCACGAAGACGTGGTGCTCCTGGTTGACCAGGGCCACATGGGAGCGCACTCGCTCGGCGGGCATCCGGGACAGTTCGGCACCGCCGAGGGTGATGCGGCCCTCCCGCGGCGCGTAGATGCCGGCGAGCAGCCTGCCCAGCGTGGACTTGCCCGCGCCCGAGGGACCGACCAGCGCCAGCCGGGTGCCGGGCGCCACCTGCAGCGACACCTTGCGCAGTACGTCCACGCCCTCGCGGTAGCCGAAGTGCACCCGGTCGGCGTGCACATCGCGCCCGTCCGGGGCCAGTGACGCCTCACCCGCCTCCGGCTCGATGTCCCGCACGCCGACCAGCCGGGCCAGCGACACCTGGGCCACCTGCAGCTCGTCGTACCAGCGCAGGATGAGGTTCACCGGGTCGACGAGCATCTGCGCGATCAGCGCGCCCGTCGTCAGCTGGCCCACTCCGATCCAGCCCTGCAGGACGAACACACCGCCGATCATCAACACCGAGGCGAGCACGGTCACATGGGTGAGGTTGATGACGGGGAAGAGCACGGACCGCAGCCAGAGTGTGTAGTTCTCCCAGGCGGTCCATTCCTTCACTCGGCGGTCGGACAGCTCGATCCGGCGCTCGCCGAGGCGGTGGGCCTCCACGGTGCGCCCGGCGTCGACCGTCTCCGCAAGAGCGGCGGCCACGGCCGCGTACCCGGCGGCCTCCGAGCGGTAGCCGGACGGCGCCCGCTTGAAGTACCAGCGGCAGCCGGCCACCAGCAGCGGTACGGCCACCAGCACGGCGGGCGCGAGCGGCGGCACCGTCACGACGAGACCGCCGAGCAGCAGCACCGCCCACACCACGCCGATCGCCAGCTGCGGCACCGCCTCGCGCATCGCGTTGGCGAGCCGGTCGATGTCCGTCGTGATCCGGGACAGCAGGTCGCCCGTGCCCGCCCGCTCCAGGACGCCCGGCGGCAGTCCGACCGACCGTACGAGGAAGTCCTCGCGCAGATCGGCCAGCATCCGCTCGCCGAGCATCGCCCCGCGCAGCCGCACCTGCCGTACGAAGACGGCCTGGACGAGCAGCGCGAGGACGAACAGCGAGACGGTGAGCGGCAGATGAAGCTCACGCGCCCCGTCCGACACCCGCTCGACCAGGTCGCCCAGCAGCCATGGGCCCGCCATCGAGGCGAGTACGGCCGCCGTGTTGACGGCGATCAGGATCAGGAAGGCACGCCGGTGCCGGCGGAACAGTTCGGCCACATAGGCACGTACGGTCGCGGGGGCGCCGACGGGCAGGGTGTGCGCCGTCGTCGGGGCCGCCGGGTCGTACGCCGGTGGCGCCACGCCGATCATGCTGTCTCCTCGATGTCTTCCAGTTCCTTCAGAACGTCGTCGTCTTCGAGGACACCGCTCAGGGCGGCCTCTTCCTCGGTCTCCCGGGTGACCACGGCCCGGTAGCGGGGCTCGGTGTGCAGCAGTTCGCGGTGCACACCGACTGCGGCGACCTCGCCCTCGTGGACCAGCACGACCCGGTCCGCATGGTCCAGGAGCAGCGGCGAGGAGGTGAACACCACCGTCGTGCGCCCCTCGCGAAGCGCGCGCACCCCCTCCGCGATGCGTGCCTCGGTGTGCGAGTCGACGGCCGAGGTCGGCTCGTCCAGGACGAGCACCTCCGGGTCGGTGATCAGCGAGCGAGCCAGCGCGAGTCGTTGTCGCTGCCCGCCGGACAGCGACCGCCCGCGTTCGGTGATCCGCGTGTCCATCGGGTCGGCGGCGTCCAACGACCCCTGGGCGAGCGCCTCCAGGACGTCCCCGCACTGCGCGGCCGCCAGCGCGTCGCGCGCCGCGACGTGACCCGAAGCGGGCACGTCGAGCAGTTCCCGCAGCGAACCGGACAGCAGCACCGGGTCCTTGTCCTGGACGAGCACCGCCTTGCGGGCGGTGTCCAGCGGCAGCTCGTCGAGGGGCACGCCGCCCAGCAGGACGGAGGTGCCCTGCTCGGCGGGGTGTCCGCCCAGCCGTTCGGCGAGCAGGCCCGCCGCGTCCGGGTCGCCGCACACCACGGCGGTCAGCCGGCCCGCGGGGGCGAGCAGACCGGTCGCCGGGTCGTACAGGTCCCCAGAGGGGACGTCGGCCGTGCGTGAGCCCTCGGTGTCCGTGGCCCGTTCCAGCGACAGCACCCGCGCCGCCCGCTTGGCGGAGGGCCGCGAGAAGGAGTAGGCCATCGCGATCTCCTCGAAGTGCCGCAAGGGATACGTCAGGACCATCACCGAGCTGTAGACGGTGACCAGTTCGCCGACGGTGATGCGGCCCTGGCGGGCCAGATGGACGCCGTACCAGACGACCGCGACCATCAGCAGACCCGGCAGCAGCACCTGGATCGCGGAGATCAGGGACCACATGCGGGCGCTGCGCACCGCCGCGTGACGGACCTCCTGGGAGGCGCGGCGGTAGCGGTCGAGGAACAGCTCCTCGCCGCCGATGCCGCGCAGCACACGCAGTCCGGCGACGGTGTCCGAGGCCAGTTCGGTGGCCCGACCGGCCTTCTCGCGCTGGAAGTCGGCCCGTCGGGTCGCCCGTGGCAGCAGCGGCAGCACCGCGACGGCCAGCAGGGGCAGGCCTGCGGCGACGACCACGCCGAGCTTGGGCTGGTAGACGAGCAGGGCGACGCAGACCAGCACGACGGTGAGGGCCGCAGCGGTGAATCGGGAGACGCCCTCCACGAACCAGCCGATCTTCTCGACGTCACCGGTGGAGACGGCCACGACCTCGCCGGCCGCCACGCGCCGCGTCAGCGCCGAACCCAGCACGGCGGCCTTGCGGGCGAGCAGTTGCTGGACGCGGGCGGCGGCCGTGATCCAGTTGGTGACCGCGGCACGGTGCAGGAACGTGTCGCCGAGTGCGGTGCCGAAGCCTGCCAGGGCCAACAGAGCGCCCGCGAGGGCCAGCCGGGTGCCCGAGTGGTCGACGACGGCCTGGACGGCCGTGCCGACGCAGAAGGGCAGCGCGGAGACCGACGCGAAGTGCAGCAGGCCCCAGGCCAGCGACTTGAACTGACCGCCCAGTTGACTACGGCCCAGCCACCACAGGAATCGGGGCCCGGAGCGTGCGTCCGGCACGCCCGGGTCGGGATACGGAAGGTCTTGAATCTGCATGACGACTGACGTCCCAGTGGCTCGTGTCAGGGGGTGGGGGGAGCCGCGAACGGCGGCAGCAAACCGTGACAGGTTCGCGTCGCAGCGTGGTCGAAGGCAAACGGTTTTCCGTGCAGCCGTACAGAATGGGGCGATGCGAAAGACCGGTACGCCGCGTGCGGCGACCGCGGTGGCGGCCCTGGGAGCCCTTCTGACGGCCTTGACGGCGTGTGGCGGGGCGCAGGACAGCAGTACCGCGGAGACAGGGGCCGCGGGCAACACGGCCGCCACGCGCGCGCGTACCGCCGAGGGCACCGGCATCCCCGACATCGGCGACCGCCTGCGGAAGCGGATTCCCGCGAACTCCGGTCAGGTCGTCGCCGTCTACGGCGCAGGCAGGGACTCCGCGGACTCCACGGTCGTGCTGTACACGAAGCACGGCTCGACCTGGGAGCGGACCCGCGGCTGGCCGGCGCACAACGGCAAGAAGGGCTGGACCGCCGACCACCACGAGGGCGACCGACGCAGCCCCGTCGGCGTGTTCACCCTCACCGACGCGGGCGGCGTCCTGCCCGACCCCGGCACCCGGCTCCCGTACACCCGCGACGCGTCCTTCGCGGCCCCGCGCTGGTGGGCCGCGTCGCACTGGCACGACTTCGACTACGTCATCGCCATCGACTACAACCGAGTCAAGGGCACCCCGCCCAACGACCCGACCCGCCCCGAGGGCGAGACGAAGGGCGGCGGCATCTGGCTGCACATGGACCACGGCAGCGGTACCTCGGCCTGCGTCAGCCTGTCCAGGGCGGCCATGGAATACCTGCTGCGCACGCTCGACCCGGACCGTCATCCCGTGGTGGTGATGGGGGACAGGGCGGACCTGGAGGCCTGGCACTTCTGAGGGAGGCCTCATTGCCACGAGGCGCCAACTCCCCGTAGAACACCGGCCATGAAGAGACGGATCGTCATGTCCATGCTCGCCGGGGTGGCCCTCCTGGCGGGCACCCTCCTCGGGGCGGCACCCGCCCAATCCGCCGACGTGCCCGCCGAGTTCGGGACCGATTGGCACGACCCGGTGACGGCGGCTCCGCCCGTCGGCGCACCGGCCGGCAAGTCCTGCCAAGTCACCCTCGCCGAGGCGCAGTTCAAGGACTTCACCCCCTACAGGGGAACGTACACACCACCCAAGGGTTGTGGCGACCGCTGGAGCAAGGTGGTGCTGCGCCTCGACGGCAAGGTCAAGGGACGGCAGTTCGACCGGCTCGGCTATCTGCACGTCGGTGGTGTCGAGATCCTCCGCACCTCCACCCCCGAGCCCTCGCCCGACGGCATCGCGTGGTCCGTCGAGAAGGACGTCACGCGCTACAGCGACACCTTCCGCAGCAGCCGGGACGTCGAGATGCTCATCGGGAACGTCGTCGACGACACCTACACCGGCGTGCTCGACATCAAGGCCACGCTGACCTTCTACCCGGGCAAGCCGACCGCCGCGCCCGCCGACAAGGTCCTCACCCTCGGTGACGGCAACACCCTCACCACCCCGCGCAACAGCGAACGCATCCTCGCCGAGGTGTACGCCACCGGATCGGGCGGCGGCTGCGAGGAGTTCTGGTATCTGGCGGTGCCCGACAAGGCGCCGTACTCCTGCCAGGCCGACGGCGGCCCGTACCGTGAGGTGCAGATCAAGGTCGACGGCCAACTGGCCGGAATAGCCGCGCCGTTCCCGCACGTGTGGACCGGGGGCTGGTCCGACCCCTTCCTCTGGTACGTCGTTCCGGCACCGCGCGCCTTCGACGTCAAGCCGATCGAATACGACCTGACGCCCTTCGCGGGGCTCCTCAACGACGGCCGCCCGCACAAGGTCGACGTCTCGGTGGTGGGCGTGCCCGAGGGGCAGAGCGGCTGGAGCGCGCCGGTCGATGTGCTGGTGTGGCAGGACGCCGGGCGGGCGCACGTGCCCGGGAAGCTCACCGCGGACCGGGCCGGGGACCTCGCGAACTCCTCGACGTATACGGCCGGTTCACCGGAGCGGGTGGACACCGAGGCCGGTCACCGGCTGACCGTCTCCGGGTATGTCGACACCTCGCACGGGCGCGTGACCACGACCGTCAGCCGCGAGCTCGCCAACACGTCCGCCCACCGGTGGACCGACGGCGAGAACATGGACGGCCTCGACGCCAGGTGGAGCGACGACGAGTCGGTCACCGTCGACGGGCGCGGACCGGCCCGCACGACACTCACCCACCGCACGTACACGATGAACGGCTCGACCACCATCGGCGACGACGCACGGCTGCGCACCGCGCTGACGCTCGGCGACCGTGCCGCCGTCGTCGAGACGCGCGGCGGACGGCGCACGGGCTGGTCGCTGCTGGACGACACGGTCACCGGCGACGCCACGTACACCACGGGCGTCCCGCGCGATCAGCGGCACGCGGTCGGCACGACGAGCGAGCGCTACCGGCTGTACGGCTCGGCGGGCTGCTACGACCGCTCCCTGACGACCGTTCAGGGGGTGCTCACGGAGGAACGGGACGGCTGCTGACGCGAGTCGTGTGCGATGCGTCACACGGGGCGTGATTTACATGTACGCAACATGGAGGTTGCGGGCGGGATCATCCGGAGCGCGAAAGTGATCGTCACGGAAGCCGCTTTCCGTATCGCAGAAGTCCCCACGGCTTCTGTGCGTTGACGTCCCCACTAGGAGTGCCCGTGCCGCCGTCCGTCCCGTCCGCCCCGCGACGCGTCGCACGCATACTGCGTACCTCTCTCTTCGTGCAGGTCCTCTGCGCGCTCGTCCTCGGAATCGTCGTGGGGAAGCTGTGGCCCGGCTTCGCCGCGGATCTCCAGCCGCTCGGCGACGGTTTCACCCGGCTCATCAAGACGATCATCTCGCCGCTGGTGTTCTGCGTGGTCGTCGTCGGCATCGCCAAGGCCGGTGACCTCAAGGCCTTCGGCCGGATCGGGCTCAAGGCCCTGATCTGGTTCGAGGTCGCCAGTACCGCGGCGCTGATCATCGGCCTGGTCGCCGCCAACGTCGTCCAGCCCGGCTCTGGCATGCACGTCGACCCGTCCACCCTGAGCACCAAGGCGGTCGACGCCAAGACGGGCGGCGGCGCGCTGCCCTCGACGACCGAGTTCATCGTCAACGCGCTGCCCACCAGTTTCATCGGCGCCTTCGCCGAGAACTCCCTGCTCCAGGTGCTCATCCTGGCCTGCCTGGTGGGCGCCGCGCTGCTGCACCTCGGCCACACCAAGGTGCCCCAGGTGCTGCCCGCCGTCGAGCAGGCCCAGGAGATCATCTTCGCGATCGTCGGCTTCGTGATGCGGCTGGCCCCGATCGCCGTGTTCGGTGCGATGGCCGTCCTGATCGGGCAGTACGGGCTCGGAGTGATCGAGACCTACGCCAAGCTGATCATCCTGTGCTACGTCGCCGCAGCGCTGTTCATCGCCCTGCTCGCCGTCGCCCTGCGCATGGTCGCCGGACTGAGCCTGTGGAAGTTCCTGCGCTACATCCGTGAGGAGATGCTCCTCGCGCTGGGCACCGCATCCACCGAGTCCGTCATGCCGCGGGTG
Source organism: Streptomyces sp. NPDC001157 (assembly GCF_053598255.1). Taxonomy (NCBI): domain Bacteria; kingdom Bacillati; phylum Actinomycetota; class Actinomycetes; order Kitasatosporales; family Streptomycetaceae; genus Streptomyces; species Streptomyces sp. NPDC001157. The sequence goes on along the minus strand of NZ_JBSFJW010000005.1, from coordinate 384,745 downwards.
ATGCAGAAGCTGCGCAGGGCGGGCGCTCGCGACGATGCGGTCGGCCTGGTGCTGCCCACCGGCTACTCCTTCAACCTCGACGGCGCCTCGCTCTACCTCTCCATCGGCACGCTGTTCATCGCCCAGGCGGTCGGCGTCGACCTCAGCCTGAGCCAGCAGATCACCGTCGTCCTGGTCCTGATGCTGACCAGCAAGGGCATGGCGGGAATCCCCGGCTCCGCCTTCCTCGCCCTGTCCGCGACCGCCTCCTCGCTGGGGGCCATCCCGGCCGGAGCGGTGGCGCTGCTGCTGGGCGTGGACCGGATCATGGACTCCATGCGGGTGGTGACGAACCTGCTCGGCAACTGCGTCGCCGTGTTCGCGGTGTCCCGCTGGGAGGGGGCGTTGGACGTGGAGCGGGCGAAGAAGGTGCTGGACGGTTCAGCTGTCGCCGGCGAGTCGGAGCCGTCTGTGCCGGAGCCGGCGGAAGCTGTCGCCCAGTAGCTCGGCGCGGCCTGTTTTCGCGGGCGGCTGCGGGTGGTTCGTGGCTTGTCGCGTCGTTCCCCGCGCCCCTTTTAGGGGCGCGGGGCTGTATCCATATGCGGCTCCGCCGCGTGGGCGCGAGCAACCCCCACGCACCCGCAGCCGCCCGCGAACCGTTGAGGCCCCCTACCCGCAGCGCCTCTCCGGCGCCCCGTCAACCAGCGTGTCCAGCAACCCGCCCAGCACCGCACGCTGCTCATCTGTCAGCGGAGCGAGAATCTCCGAGGCGGCGGACCGGCGCGCCCCGCGGAGCTCGCTCAGCGCTTTCCGCCCGTCATCCGTGAGCTCGATCCGGATCACCCGGCGGTTGGTCGGATCCGGCACCCGCCGCACCTTGCCGCTCGCCTCCAGCCCGTCGACCAGCGTCGTCACCGCCCGGGGTACCACCTCGAGGCGCTCGGCCAGGTCGGCCATGCGCGGTGGCGAGCTCCAGTGCGCCAGTGTGCGCAGCAGCCGGGACTGGGCCGGAGTGACGCCCAGGCCGCACTGCTCGATGTGCCGCTTCTGGATGCGGTGCACACGGCGGGTGAACCGCAGCAGCTGCTCGGCGAGCAGGCTGTCGGAATCGGGGGTGGCCATACGGGAACAATATCAGGACGTAATTCATTGTGAGCATAGGTAACAATGAGCTAGGCTCCGCCAGTCTTCGTCACCTCACTCCCTAGGAGTCCATTGCACCCCGATCGAGAACCCCGCTGGACACCGCCGGCCGATGCCAAGGAGCAGCCCCGGCAGGTGCGCCGCATCCTGCGACTCTTCCGCCCCTACCGCGCCCGCCTGGCCGTGGTCGGCCTGCTGGTCGGCGCCGCCTCGCTGGTCTCCGTCGCCACGCCCTTCCTGCTGAAGGCCACCCTCGACGTCGCGATCCCCCAGGGCCGCACCGGCCTGCTCAGCCTGCTGGCGCTCGGCATGATCCTCAGCGCCGTCCTCACCAGCGTCTTCGGCGTGCTGCAGACCCTGATCTCCACGACGGTCGGCCAGCGCGTCATGCACGACCTGCGCACCGCCGTCTACGGCCGTCTCCAGCGCATGTCGCTCGCGTTCTTCACGCGCACACGTACCGGCGAGGTCCAGTCCCGCATCGCCAACGACATCGGCGGCATGCAGGCCACCGTCACCTCCACCGCCACCTCCCTGGTCTCCAACCTGACCAGCGTGGTCGCCACGATCGTCGCGATGATCGCCCTGGACTGGCGCCTGACCGTCGTCTCGCTGCTGCTGCTCCCGGTCTTCGTCTGGATCAGCCGCCGCGTCGGCAGGGAGCGCAAGAAGATCACCACCGAGCGCCAGAAGCAGATGGCCGCCATGGCCGCCACGGTCACCGAGTCGCTCTCCGTCAGCGGCATCCTGCTGGGCCGCACCATGGGCCGCTCCGACTCGCTGACGAAATCCTTCGCCGAGGAGTCCGAGGGCCTGGTCGACCTGGAGGTGCGGTCGAACATGTCCGGCCGCTGGCGCATGGCCGTCATCACGATCGTCATGGCCGCCATGCCGGCCGTCATCTACTGGACCGCGGGCATCGCCCTGCAGGCGGGCGGCCCCGACATCTCCATCGGCACCATCGTCGCCTTCGTCTCCCTCCAGCAGGGCCTGTTCCGCCCGGCGGTCAGCCTGCTGTCGACCGGCGTGCAGATCCAGAGCTCGCTCGCGCTCTTCCAGCGCATCTTCGAATACCTCGACCTGCCGATCGACATCACCGAGCGGGAGAACCCGGTCCACCTCGACCGGATCAAGGGCGAAGTCCGCTTCGAGGACGTCACGTTCCGCTACGACGACAAGAGCGGCCCCACCCTCGACGGCATCGACGTCACCGTCCCCGCGGGCAGCAGCCTCGCGGTCGTCGGCCCCACGGGCGCAGGCAAGTCGACGCTCGGCTATCTCGTTCCGCGGCTCTACGACGTCACCGGCGGACGCGTCACCCTCGACGGCGTCGATGTCCGCGACCTCGACTTCGACACCCTCGCGCGCGCGGTCGGCGTCGTCTCCCAGGAGACGTACCTCTTCCATGCCTCGGTCGCCGAGAACCTGCGCTTCGCCAAGCCGGACGCCACCGACGAGGAACTGCACGCGGCGGCCAGGGCGGCCCAGATCCACGACCACATCGCGTCGCTGCCCGACGGGTACGACACCGTCGTCGGCGAGCGGGGGCACCGCTTCTCCGGCGGCGAGAAGCAGCGCCTGGCGATAGCCCGCACGATCCTGCGCGACCCGCCGGTGCTGATCCTCGACGAGGCGACCAGTGCCCTGGACAACCGCACCGAAGCGGCCGTCCAGGAGGCCATCGACGCCCTGTCGGCCAACCGCACCACCCTCACCATCGCGCACCGGCTGTCCACCGTCCGTGGCGCCGACCAGATCGTGGTCCTCGACTCCGGCCGCGTCGCCGAACGGGGCACGCACGAAGAACTGCTGGAACAGGACGGGCGGTACGCGGCCCTGGTACGCCGGGATGCCCAACTGGAACCGACAGGCTGAAGATCTGTCGGGTTTATGGTGATATGCGGGTTACCGTGCCCGCATGTACCAGAACACTCCGCCACGGGGCACGATCCGACTGACGCGCCGGGGCCGACTCGTCCTCATCCTCCTCGCGACCGGGGCCGTCGTGGCCGTCGCCGCCGTGGTGGTGCCGCTGCTGACCGTGCGGCACGGCGTGCAGGAGGCCAAGCCTGCCTCCCTGGTGATCCCGGAGGGCTGGCGGGCGAGTCAGGTCTACGGCGCCGTCGACAAGGCCCTCGCCCTGCCCGCCGGCAGCACCGAGAAGGCGCTCGCGAAGGCCCACCTGAAGCTGCCGAGGGACGCCGCGGGCAACCCGGAGGGCTACCTCTTCCCGGCGACCTATCCCATCACGAAGAAGACCACGCCCGAGTCGCTGCTGTCGTTCATGGTCAACACCGCCAACAAGAAGTTCAACGGCGCCCCCGTCTCAGCAGGCGCGCAGCGCAACGCGATGAACGTCTACCAGGCGGTCACCGTCGCGAGCATCGTGCAGGCCGAGGCCGCCTCGAAGGCCGACATGGGCAAGGTGGCCCGGGTCGTCTTCAACCGGCTGGAGCGCGGGATGCCGCTGCAGATGGACTCCACCCTCAACTACGCCCTCAAGCGCGCCACCCTGAAGACCAGCGCCGACGACACGAAGCTCGCCAGCCCTTACAACTCCTACCAGCGCATGGGTCTGCCGCCCACCCCGATCGACAACCCGGGCGAGGAGGCGATGCGCGCCGCGATCAACCCGCCCGCAGGCGACTGGTTGTACTTCGTCACGGTCAGGCCGGGGGACACCCGCTTCACCGCCGACTTCGCCGAGCACCAGCGCAATGTGGCCGAGTTCAACGCCCGACAGAACGGCTCCGCTCCGCAAGCCGCGCAGAGCAGCTCCGCTCCGCAGACGGCCCAGAGCAGCCCCGCCCCGCAGACGCCGCAGAACAGCCCCGCCCCGCAGACACCGCAGAGCAGCCCCGCTCCGCAGGCCACGAAGTAGCCCGCGCAGCGGCCGTCAGGCGGCGACAGGCTCGGTCGGCTGCCCGGCCAGCAGCCGCCGGATGTCCCGTACGGCCGCCCGGCCCGCCCGGTTGGCGCCGATGGTGCTGGCCGAGGGCCCGTAGCCGACGAGATGGACCCGCGGATCGGCGACCGCACGCGTGCCCTCGACCCGGATCCCGCCGCCCGGCTCGCGCAGCCGCAGCGGCCGCAGATGGTCGATGGCCGCCCGGAACCCGGTGGCCCACAGGATGACGTCGGCCTCCACCCGCTGTCCGTCGTTCCACTCCACCCCGGCCGGAGTGATCCGGTCGAACATGGGCCGGCGGTCGAGAACCCCGTCCGCGATGCCCTGCCGGATCGCGTCGCTCAGCGGCAGCCCGGTGACCGAGACGACACTCCTCGGCGGCAGCCCCTGCCGCACCCGCTCCTCGACGAGCGCGACGGCCGCCCGCCCCACGTCCTCGGTGAAGGGGCCCTCACGGAAGACCGGCGGCCGCCTGGTCACCCATGTGGTGGCAGCCGCGTACGGGGCGATCTCCAGCAGATGCTGCGTACCCGAGGCGCCCCCGCCGACCACGACCACCCGCTGCCCGGCGAACGCCTCGGGCCCGGGGTACTGCGCCGTGTGCAACTGCCGCCCCCGGAAGCTCTCCTGACCGGGATAGCGCGGCCAGAACGGCCGGTCCCAGGTGCCGGTCGCGTTGATCAGCGCCCGGGTCGACCAGTCGCCGTCCGAGGTCTCCACGAGCAGCCGCCCGCCCACGCCCTCCCGCACGGCATGCACATCGACGGGCCGCCGCACCCGCAGGTCGAAGGTGCGCTCGTACGCGGCGAAGTACTCGGCGATCACCTCGGACGAGGCCCGCGCCGGATCGGCGTCGGTCAGCTCCATGCCCGGCAGCGCATGCATGCCGTGCACCTTGCCGTACGTCAGTGACGGCCACCGGAACTGCCAGGCGCCGCCCGGCCCGGGGGAGTGGTCCAGCACCACGAAGTCACGCCCCGGCTCGAAACCGGTGCGCCGCAGGTGATAGGCGCTGGACAGGCCGGCCTGCCCAGCGCCCACGACGACTACCTCGACCTCGCGCGCGTTGTTCACGTTTCTACCAACTGTGCGGAGGTCGTGGATCTTCCCGCGGTGGAGCAGTGATGTGCCGAACGGTGTGAAGTGCTCAGCCCTCGGACGCACGGGCGGGCGTGGTCGAAGCCGGCAGCTTGCCGTTGTACTGGGTGTCCACGAAGTCGCCGAAGTCCACCTTCTTGGGGATGAGCTTCAAGTCGGTGAAGGCGTCGGCGATCTGCTGCTCGGAGGCGATGAGCGGCTTGTCGACGGCGACCGAGATCCGGGTGGAGTTGGTGCGCCGCACCGAGGCGAGCGCCACCTCGTACGGCAGACCGGTGTCCTTCGCCCAGACCTTCGCCCACTCCTCCTGATGGCCGTAGACCCACGCCGTGGCCCGCCGCAGCCGCTCCAGATAGTCCTTGATGGCGGCGGCCTTCTTCTTGTCCTGCAGCGCACTCGGTGCCGCCACCTGGAAGGTCAGGCCGTTGGTGATGCCCTCGCCGGTGGTGAGGACGCGGCCCTGCTTGCCCTGCAGGATCTGCGAGGTGTACGGGTCCCACACCGCCCACGCGTCCACCTTGCCGGAGGTGAACGCGGCCAGCGCGTCGGCCGGCTGGAGGTACTTGACCTTGATGTCGCTCAGGCTCAGCCCCGCCGCCTTGAGGGAGGCGACCAGCTGGTAGTTGGCGGAGGAGCCCTGCGCCACGGCGACCGACTTGCCCTTGAGCTGCTTGGGGTCGGTCAGCTTCGAGTCGTTCGGTACGAGGATGGCGTCGCCCTTGGAGGTGCCGTGGAAGGCGGCCACGACCGTGATCTTCGAGCCCGCGCCCGCGGCGAAGACCGGCGGGGTGTTGCCGACGCCGCCGATGTCGACGGCCTTGGCGTTGACGGCCTCCAGCAGCGGCGGTCCGGAGGTGAAGGTGGACCACTTGATCTTGTAGTCGAGGTTCTTGAGCTCACCGGCGGCTCGCAGGATGGCCTCGGAACCGCCCTTCTGGTCACCGACGTTGAGCGTGAGGGAGCCCTTGCCGTCGGTGCCGGTCCCCGTGCTCGCGGACGAGTTCCCGCCGCAGGCGGTGAGCAGGAGAGCGAAGGGCAGGAGCAGCGCGGCGGGGACGAGACGTCGTCGCATGGGTGGATCCGTTCTGTGCAACTGGGGTTGGGAGAGGGGGAGTTCAGGCGGCTTCGGCGGCGGTGTCGACGCCGAGCCGTTCCAGCAGCCCGGCGCGCAGTTCGGCAAACCGGGGGTCGGTGATGTCGCGCGGCCGGTCGAGATCGATCTCCTGCTCGTGCGCGATGACGCCGTCGTCCATGACCAGGACCCGGTCGGCGAGCAGGACGGCCTCCTCGACGTCGTGCGTGACCAGCAGCACCGCGCAGCCCCGGCGCTGCCACAACTCGCCCACCAGGCGCTGCGCCTTGATGCGGGTGAGCGCGTCGAGCGCGCCGAACGGCTCGTCGAGCAGCAGCAGATCGGGTTCGCGGACCAGCGCACGGGCGAGGGAGGCCCGCTGGGCCTCGCCGCCGGAGAGGGTCTTGGGCCAGGCGTCGGAGCGGTGGCTGAGGCCGACCTCGTCCAGGGCCTGTTCGGCGACGGCGCGGGCGGGCTTGCCGGGCAGACCGAGCAGGACGTTGCGCCACACCTTCTTCCACGGCATCAGCCGGGGCGCCTGGAAGGCGACGGCCTTGCGGCGCGGCACCAGGACAGTGCCCTCGATGTCGCGGTCGAGGCCCGCCAAGATGCGCAGCAACGTGGACTTGCCGCAGCCACTGCGACCGAGCAGGGCGACGAACTCGCCCGGCCGCACGTCGAGTTGGAGGCTGTCGATGACGGCACGGCCGTCGAAGGAGCGGGTCAGCCCCTCGACCCGTACCGCGGTCTGCGGGGTCACCGGCCGGTGAACGTCGGTCGCCATTGCAGCAGCAGCCTTTCGAGGGAGCGGACGATGAAGTCGGCCAGCAGACCGAGGAAGGCGTAGACGATCAGGCAGACCACGATCACGTCGGTCCGCAGGAAGTCCCGTGCCTGCACCATCAGAAAGCCGATGCCGGAGTCGGCGTTGACCTGCTCGGCGAAGACCAGCGCCAGCCAGGCGACGCCCAGGGAGTAGCGCAGCCCGGTCAGCGCGCCGGGCAGGGCCCCCGGCAGCACGACATGCCGGACGAGCCCCCAGCGGGACAGGCCCAGGGACTCCCCGGCCTCGATCAACTGGGCGTCCACACCGCGGATTCCGGCGTACACGTTGAGGTAGAGCGGGAAGGTCACACCGAGCGTGATGATGGCGACCTTCGGGGCCTCGCCGATGCCGAACCAGATGATGAACAGCGGGATCAGACCCACGAACGGCACGGTGCGCAGCATCTGCACCGGCGCATCCACCAGATCCTCGCCGATCCTGAACAGGCCCGAGACCAGGGCGAGTCCGGTGCCGATGGCGGTGCCCAGCAGCAACCCGAACGCCACGCGCTGCAGCGAGGTGCCGAGGGCGGAGGCCAGCGAACCGTCACCGATCAGATCCCCGGCTACCCGCGCGATCCGGCCGGGCGAGGCGAGGACGTCCGACGCCAACACGCCGGTGGAGCTCAGGAGTTGCCACACGGCGAGCAGCAGAAGGGGGCCCGCGGTACGGCGCAGCCAGCGCGGGACGCGGGTGCGGCGGGAGGAGCCGGGGACGATGGGGGTGAGCTCGATCGACGCCGAGTCGCGGGGGTCTGCCTCGGCCCCCTTCGATCCCGATATAGCGGAAATATCGGGTTCGGAGGAACCGGGCGGGGCATGGCTGATGCTCATGGGTGCTCCATGGGAGGAGAGCGTCCGGTGAGGGAGGGGGTACGCGCCTCAGCGCCGCCACGTCACGCGGAGCATGCGGGTACGGCGGAATACGGGCAATGGCGAAGGGGGAAAGGCGTCAGCAGCCGCGGCGACACGCGGCGGAGGCCACCCGCAGCAGGTCGATGTGACCGCGCGTGGTGAGCATGGCTGAACGCAACATGCGGCGAAAGTAGCCAGGTAGTCCGTGCACGGTCAATGGCGTCTCGCGGACTGGACCACCCATATCAAGCAGCGAACCGCCGTTGACCTGTGAAACCCGGCGTATGGGTCAGGATGGGGGCATGTCAGATGCCTTCACCACCCGAGTCCTTGACGTCGCCACCGGTTCGACGGAGCAGGTCGTCGACCTGACCCGCGACTGCGAGGCCTTCCTGCGGGAGGCGGCCGCCGGCCGCGACGGCCTCCTGAACGTCTTCGTCCCCCACGCAACTGCCGGGATCGCGATTCTCGAAACGGGTTCCGGCAGCGACGACGACCTCCTCGCCACCCTTCACACCCTGCTCCCCGCCGACGACCGCTGGCAGCACCGCCACGGCAGCCCCGGCCACGGCCGCGATCACGTCCTCCCGGCGCTCGTACCGCCGCATGCGACGCTGCCCGTGGTGGGCGGGCGACTGGAGTTGGGGACCTGGCAGTCGGTGTGTCTGGTCGACACCAATAAGGACAATCCCCACCGTGAAGTTCGGCTGAGCTTCCTGGGCTGAGCGCGGCGTGTCCGAGGGGGACGCCGGTGATGCTGATGAAGGACCGGCCTCATGTGGTTTTCACCGACGAGGACTTTGCCGACCTGTATCCGGCCGATGGCCGACCGGCCTTCTTGCTGGGGCAGTCGGCGCTGGTGTCGGTGCTGCAGTTCGCGGAGAACCTCTCGGATCGTGCGACAGCGGATGCGGTGCGCACGAGGATTGACTGGAAGTACATCGCCCTGGCAGCAGGCCGGCCGATCGCCATCGGTACCGTCGAGGGTGCATGCCGCCACCTGATCAACCGCCTCGGCATCACCGGCGTCCGCTGGGGACTGCACGGTGCCAAAGCCGTCCTCCAACTCCGGACGCTGATCGACAAACGGCGAGCTCGACGCCTACCGGCGCTACCACACCGCACGCGAGGACCAGCGCCTCTATCCTGCCCCGCGGAGCACCTGAGCCAGGAATCCCCGCCCGGCCCTGCAGGGGGAAAGCCTCTTCCCTCAGGGCCGGGGGCGGTCAAAGTCCCAGGGTGATGGCCAGGCGGGTGAGCTCGGCGGTGGTGTTGATGTTGAGTTTGGCCCGGATGCGGCGCAGATAGGTGTCGATGGTGTGGGGGGAGAGTCCCATCTGGCGGGCTGCTTGCAGGTAGGTGCGGCCCTGGGCGATGTGGTGCAGGGTTTCCCGCTCACGCGGGGTCAGTGCGGGTGTGGATGTCGGAGTGGTGGGGGTGGGGCTCATGGGGTTTCTCCGGCGGGATTGGCTCGGTCTCCCCGCTCGCACCGTCGGAAGCAGAGAAGGAATTGTCCGAATACTGCCTTTTATGTCCTTTTGATAAGGCTGTCGGCGCGACGTCATGACCGTGTCCGTCGCCTGTCACGGGTGTGTGACAGGCGGCCTGCCGGCATCGCGGCCGTCCGGCAGGCGGGGCCACCAGGGTGTGCTCTCGGTTGCGATCAAGGGAGGTGCCGGATTCTTCCGCCGGATGATCTGCTGTTGCCGCCTCGTCCTGCAACTGACCGGCCGCCCGGAGTGCTTGCTCGCGGACGTGCTTGAGCGTGACGGTGCCTGGGCGGTTGCGTTGTCGCGGCGTCGGGTTGGTGCTCGGCAGCTGTGAGGATCATGCTTGTCAGAGGGGACTGTGCGGGCTGGCGGAGGGCGAGATGAGCGGCTATGGAGCGACTTCCCACCCCTGGCGGTGAGCCGGTGCAGGCGGATACCGCCCCTCGGTCGGCCTTGACGGCCTCGGCCACCGTGGATGAGCGAGGCGTTGTGACGGGGTGGAGTGAGGGGGCGCGGCTGCTGCTGGGATATGCGTCCTCGCAGGTCGTGGGGCAGCCGGTGGCACGGCTGCTCGCCGATGAGGTTGCCGTGAGGGAGTGGCGGGAGGCGGCCGGGCGGGAGAGCTTCGGACGCACGGTGGTGCTGCGGCACCGGGACGGTCACCGGGTTGAGCTGCGGCTGCTGGTGCACCGTCTCCCGCCCCGCGGGACTCTCGCCGAGTGGCTGGTGGTGTCCGCGGTGGTGGGCGGGTCGCGAGCGCCCGAGGGTGAGGCGGCAACGCCTGGTGGTGAGGCGCTGGCCGAGTGGGTGTTTCGCCAGTCGCCCTGCGTGCTGGCCGTCTTCGATGCGGACCTGCGGCTGGTGCGGGCGAATGCGGGCATGGAGCGCGTGTGGGGGCTGGGTGAGGAGGAGGCGCGCGGGCTGCGGCTGGCGGAGATCGCGCCGGGTGCGGTGAGCGAGGAGGCGCAGGCCAGGATGCGTCTGGTGTTGGAGGGCGGCGGGACGCAGCAGGTTCATGCCGGTGTCCGGCCCGCGGGCGTGGGTGCCGAGCGCGGTTGGCCGGCCTTGCTGGCTCCGCTGGAAGACGCGACCGGCCGGGTGCGTGCCGTATGCCTGGTGGCGCATCCGGTGCTGCCCGGGCACATCGGGGCGCAGCGGATGCTCCTGCTCAACGACGCCGATGCGCGCATCGGCACCACCGCAGACGTCGCGCGCACCACGCAAGAACTGGCTGAGGTCGCGGTCCCTGGCCTCGCGGACTTCGCCGCCGTCGACCTGCTGGACGGCGCCCCCGGCGAGGTGAGGCCGGGTGGGCCGGCCAGGCCTATCACTCTGGGCCGCACCGCTGTGCGCTTGATCCAGGACGATGGCACCGTCTCCCTTCCCCCCGCGGGAGAGGTCTTCGGCTGCCCGGACGTCTCACCGGTGGCCGAGTGCCTGGCTCAGGGGCAGGGCGCCGTGTACGGGGTGGGCGACGCCGTCATCGCCCGGTGGGCGGCCAAGGACCCGCAGGCCGCCTGGATCCGCCGGACAGGAACGCACTCGGTGATGGTTGTGCCCATGCGGGCGGGGGGTACTACGCTCGGCGTGGCTCTCTTCGGCCGTCACCGGCGCCCCGACCCGTTTGGGACGGACGATTTGTGGCTGGCCGAACAGCTTGCGGCCCGCGCCGCGGTGAGCATTTACGGCGCGCACCGCCCCGCCCGGCAGCACACCACCACCATGACCCTGCAGCGCAGCCTGCTTCCGCAGACGTTGCCCGAACAGCAGGCGTTGGACGTCGCCACCCGCTACCTGTCGGCCGGCAGCCGGGCCGGCGTGGGGGGCGACTGGTTCGATGTGATCCCGCTGTCCGGCATGCGGGTGGCTCTCGTCGTGGGCGATGTGGTCGGCCACGGCATCCGTGCCTCGGCCACCATGGGCAGGGTGCGCACCGCGGTACGCACTTTGGCCGATGTCGACCTGCCGCCCGACGAACTGCTCACCCACCTCGACGACCTGGTCATCCACCTCTCCGCCGAGGAGGGCGGCCCGGATGACGCCGCCAGCGCCGGAGGCGTCGGCACCACCTGCCTGTACGCCGTGTACGACCCGATCTCCCGTCACCTGACTCTGGCCAGGGCCGGCCACCCCCCGCCCGCCGTGGTCGCCCCCGACGGCGCCGTCCACTTCCTCGACGTTCCCCCAGGCCCGCCCCTGGGCCTGGGGGGCCTGCCGTTTGAGAACTTCGAGACCGAGTTGCCCGCCGGCAGCCTGATCACCCTCTACACCGACGGCCTGCTCGAAGCGCGTGACCACGACATCGACGAGGCCCTGGACAAGATGTTCCAGGCTCTCGCCCGCCCCGCCACGGCGCTGGACGCGGTCTGTGACCGGATCCTCACGTCCATGCTCACCCACCGCCCCGACGACGACATCGCCCTGCTGATCGCCCGCACCAGGGCCCTGCACGGCGACCGGTTCGCCACCTGGGATCTGCCCTTCGACCCCGCCGTCGTCGCCCACGCCCGCCGTCACGCCACCGACCAGCTGACCGCCTGGCACCTGGACGATGCCGCCTTCATCACCGAACTCGTCGTCAGCGAACTGGTCACCAACGCACTCCGCTACGGCCGCCCACCCATCCAGCTGCGGCTGATCCACGCCGACCACACGCTCATCACCGAGGTCTTCGACTCCAGCAGCACCGCGCCGCACATGCGCCGCGCCCGGACCTTCGACGAAGGTGGACGGGGCCTGCTGTTGGTCGGCCAGCTCGCCCAGCGCTGGGGCACCCGGCACGCGGCCACCGGCAAGACCGTCTGGGCCGAACAGTTCCTCACCGTTCACGGAACCTGAGCGGGAGCGAGTTCCGTCGCCAGAACCCGTGCTCAGTCGAAGGCCAGTGTGAGGGCACGTCGCGGACGCGTCGTGCAGCCCGTTACCGACATGTCGCCTCCCAGCACGGGCGCCCCTCCCCCCGGTCAGTCACTCGGCCGTCCGCCTTCGTGACGATGACCGGCATCGGAGCCACGTTCTCGTAGGCCTCGGAGATGATCAGAAAGACGCGGCGGTGGACAGCCGACAGGAGCTCCTCCGGCCAGTCGGCCGGGTCGTGCATCAGCGTCCTTGCCCCGCCCGGGCCGGTCCGCTCCGGGACCCGGCCCTCTCCGAAGAGTCCGTCGTCAGGCACCAGGCGGCTCGACTTCCCGGCGCCCGGCGACCCGGAAGCTGCCCGGTATCAGGGCCCCGGGCACACGAGCGGCGGCGCGCGGTTGTCTTCCGGACGTCGGCGCATCCCGCGCCCTTGAACAGCCGGGCCGCAGCTCCGACACGTCAGGGGGGCGAAGGCCGGCGGCGTGCGGTGCGTGCCGGGCACTGCGTGTCCGGCGTACGGGGGCGGGCATGCGCTGGCGATCGCCCACGAGTCTGCCGCCGCAGCGCAACACTGGTGGAGCTTTGTGGACACGAGTGCTCACTCCTTTCGGGTGAGGGGGCCACGAAGGCGGGCGGGGTGAAGGCCGTGGCAGGTCTTCACCCCGTCGCGTCGAGCTGTCTCAGGCTCGGGTGCCGACAATCCGTCTGCTCGTGTGGCGAGGGTCGGCCGGAGGGCGTCACCGCCGTGACCACTCTCGCCACTCGCGCCTCAGGAGGCCGGGACCAGAGCCGTGTCGGTCGGGGCCGGGGCCTGCTGGTCGGTCGACGTGCTGCCGTCCGTCGACGTGCTGCCGTCTGTCGACGTGCTGTCGTCCGAGGTGCTGGTGTCGTCCGACTTGCTGCTGTCGTTCGACGTGCTGTCGTTCGATGTGCTGGTGTCGTCCGACGGGCTGCTGTCGTGCGACTTGCTGCTGTCGTCCGACGTGCTGTCGTCGTGCTTCTGGGAATCCGGCATGGTCTTGACGTCGTGCTCGTCCTTCCAGTGGTCACTGTCCATGCCGTCCCAGTGCCAGTGATCGTCGTGGTGGTCTTCCCAGAAGTAGTAGTCGTCGTAGGTGTCCCAGAAGTACCACTTGTGGTGGTGCTTCAGGACGTAGTAGCAGTCGTAGTCGTCGTCCCAGTACCACTTGTAGTGGTAGCCCCAGCAGTAGTCTTCGTTGTGGTGCTTGTAGTGCTTGTGGTGCTTATGGTGCTTGTAGTAGTACTTGCTCCAGCAGTACGACTTGTGGTGGTGATGGGCCGGGGCCATGGTGGGCGCCGACGTGTGGGACATCGGGGCCGCCGTTGCGGTGGCGGCCGGCAGGATGACGGCTCCGCCGACCACCGCGGCCGAAGCCACTGCCGTCGCCAGGCTCAGTCGGCGCCTGGGGCGGGCGCCCTCCTGCTTGCGGATAATGCGATTCACGTTTCCTCCCGAAGTGAAAGGCACTTTGGCGTGCCCAGTGCCTCGTTTTCTTTCCGGTGTTTCCCGTGAGGCTTGCACTTCCAGTAGGCCTGCCGCGTCCCGCTGGGTCATGTTCCGAGGGCTCGGGACTTGACGGCTGCAAATATGCCGGGTAAAGCGGCGGAGGTGTTGCGCCACGGGCCGCCTTGGCGGCCATCGGAAGCGGTCTGGCGTCATGGGCACCCGCTGTCGGGCGAACACCGCCAGGAGGACCGGCGGCCGTGAAGCTCAATCGCAGGCAATGCCGTGCGCGAAATTGCACATGTGACGCATGCTCAACATGGCCCGGAACACGGTGGGGAAGGCAAGGGGGCATCGCGGTGTGACCCTGCCGCTGGGGAGAGACGGCACGTTGACCTGCTGCCCGACCAGACCGCCCCTTCCCGCTCCGGGGGCCTTTACGGCGCGCTCTCTCGCTCGCGCGACCCACACGTGGCGGGCAGCACTCGGAGCGCACGAGTTGCCGCGGCAGCAAGCGAGTTCACGCCTCGTGCGGTTCGGTGGACCGGCTGGCGGCGCCGACCCGGCGCCGGGCCGGCAAGGTTGGTGACCGTCCGGCGATGCCACCGCCGCCCCTGCGCGCCGCCAGATCCGGCCCCTTCTTCAGCTGGCCCACGGTCACGGAACGGACCTTCGCTGATGGCCACTTGGGCACCTGGTGGCGAGCTCGGCTCGCTCGGCGAAGGGAACAGCGGTTTGTGCGCGGACGGCAGGTCGTCCCGTGCGCCGGCGCCGGGCTCAGCGTGGCGGATTGAGCCCACCTCGTCCGCGGTGCGCTGCGTCCCGATCACATGCGCATGCCGCGTGAGCGGATCCGTTCTCGTGGCGGCCAGGGGCACAGATCCCTCTTATGAACTGTCGCCTGACTCGCTGTCAGCTTCCTTCGTGTCCCGGGGGACCTCACCGCCACAGCGCAGGGAACAGCGGACATCCGGCCCTCTCGGCGCCCCGCGGTCAGAGTCGGTGACCGCCGGACGGCCAAAGACAGGCCTGGCCCACCTGGGTGGGTCCGGGAGCGGATCGGCGGGCTGCGGGAGTGCGGTGGCTCGATGGTTCACCTGTGTCGGCGGATGCGTACGGCCGGCGTCCTGCGCGGTGGCACGCAGGGCCGTCACGAATTCCAGGCAGGAGCCGTAACGGTCCTCGGGAACCTTCGCCAAAGCCCTGGCCAACACGCCGTCCATGGCTGCGGGGGTGCCCGGCCGTTTCTCGCTCAGGGCGGGCGGCTGATCGTACTGATGGGCCCACAGCAGGGCCATCTCGTCATCCCGCTGGAACGGCGGGCGACCCGTGAGGGTTTCGTAGACGACGCAGGCGAGGCTGTACAGATCGCACCTGCCGTCCACCGGGCGACCCGAGATCTGCTCCGGCGCCACATAGTCGAGCGTGCCGACGAACTCGCCGACCATGGTGAGTCCCGTCAGCGACAGTGATTTCTTCGTCAGCCCGAAATCCGTGAGATAGACGTGCTCGGGGTGATCACTGTCGGTACCACGGGCCACCAGGATATTGCCGGGCTTGACGTCCCGGTGCACCAGATCATGTTCATGGGCGGCATCGAGGGCGGACGCCACCTGGGAGGCTATGCGCAGCGCTGTCTTTACCGACAGCGGGCCGTCCCGGGCGAGCAGGGCCCGCAGATCCAGCCCCGCGACGTACCGCATGGCGATATACAGGACACGGTCCGTCTCACCGGCTTCGAAGATGGGCACGACATGAGGATGGTCGAGCGCAGCGGCCACCCGTGACTCGTGCGTGAAGCGGCGGCGGAACGTGTCATTGCGGACCCATTGCGGGGCCAGCACCTTCAGCGCCACCGGACGATCCAGGCGTAGATCCCACGCGCCGTACACCACAGCCATCCCCCCACGGCCGATCTCACGCTCCACTCGATAGCCCGCGATCTTGGTCCCTATCCCAGGAATCCCCGAATCGGGGTCCACCGGCACACCCCGGCTCTGCGGCACGCCAGTCCCCGCACTCATCACATGCCCCGCGCCCGCATAGCGTCGGCCATCACGCCGCTTTCGCCGCGCAGACCTACTCCCGCCACGCACCGCGCGGCCAGGTTCACCGCCACCGCAGTCGGCCCCGTCGACCCGGCCGGTAGCATCAGCGTGACCAACCACCCATTCATTGCCAAATGCTATCAATCACCCCATGTCGCCGCCCTACCGGACGTCTCCTCGACCCGCCATCCCCGGGCGACGGGAGAGCCGGAGCGCTGTCGGGTCATTCGGCGCCCATGGGGGGAGTGGTGAGGGTGACCTCGAGCGGGTGGAGGATCCAGGAGCTCATGGACCGCCGGCCCGCAGTGCCGGCTCCTCCGTACCGGAGCTCAGGTTCAACCCTGAACACATTGCTGTCGAACACCACGGTGAAGGGGCCGCGCTCGATCCACTCGCGTACTCTCCCACCACGCCGAGCGCACCTGCACCGGGGTGGACGCGCGCCGGGATGGGGGACCCGGCGCGGTTGGCGGACGGAACCTGCACCACCCCTCCCTGCGGTCACACCTCCCCAAGAGGAGCACCCGTGAATGTGCGAAGCTGGCTTTCCGATCACGAGGACGGTGCTTCTCCGTGTCACGGCGTCAGCCGGGCGCACACCCCGTAAGCCCGATCCCTGTCGCGTCCGGTGACGTCCTGCCGTCGGAGCCGTTCCAGCCTGGGAGCGGTGAGTGCAGATGAGTCCTGGTTCCGCCGATGCCGCGAATCCCACGCCGACCGGCGTCGGCAACGGGCCCGCCGTCTCCCGTCGGGAGTTCGACGCACTCTTCGAGGCGGTTCGCACGTGGGGTCGCTGGTCCCCGGCCGACCGCGGTGCCTGGAACCGGGTCACCGCCGACCATGTGCGGCGGGCCGCAGCGCGCGTGCGGACCGGGAGGGTCGTCCCGCTGGCGCTGCCGTGGAACACCCGGCCCGGCCCCGGCAACCGCAAGCCTGCCCTGCACCACATGACCGACCTCGGCGACGTGCAGGCGCCGGAACCCTCCACCCACAAGGACTTCATCGCCGCCGACTACCACGGCAAGGGCATCACCCATCTCGACGCGCTGTGCCACATCGCCTATCGCGGGCAGCTCTACGACGGCCGCACGGCACACGAGGTCGTCGATGCCGCAGGCGCCCGCTTCGGCGCGGTGTCGACGCTCGGGTCCCTCGTCACGAGGGGAGTGCTCCTCGACCTGCCCGCCGTCCTCGGGGTCCACTGGTTGGAGCCGGGGCGAGCGGTGCACGCGAGGGACATCGTCGTGGCGGAGAAGGCGCTCGATGTGACGATCGGCGAGGGCGACGCGGTGCTGCTGCGCTCCGGACACGTCCGGCGCCGCGAGGAACTCGGCGCCTGGGACCCCGACACGGCCAGCGCGGGCTTTCATGTGGACGCCCTGCCGCTGCTGGCCGAGCGCGGCATCGCGCTGCTGGGCGGGGACGGCGACAGTGACGTGCGGCCCTCACCCGTGGACGGCGTGCACTCGCCGGTCCACGCCCTGGCCGTGGCCGCGATGGGGATGCCACTGCTGGACAACCTCGACCTGGAAGCGCTGTCCGCCGCGACCGCGACGGCGGGGCGCTACGACTTCATGCTCGTCGTGGCGCCGCTGAACGTCCCGGGCGGGACGGGCTCGCCCGTCAACCCGGTCGCGGTCCTGTGACGCCGATCCGGTCCGGTCACCGTGTGTGAGGGGCCTTGTGAACGGTGACTCGCGCCCCCAATAACCGTATCCTCGTACCTATCGGACAATTCGGAAGGGTTGGGCAATTCAGAAGGATTGACTGTCGAAGGCGCGAGTGAGGCGGAGCGTGGTTCGGGCCGGCGAAGATCCGATACCGACGGGGCGTGCGCCAGGCGGCACGGGGCCCGCCAGTTTCCGTGAGCGGTTCCTGCAGGGTGAGCCGGTCGAGACGGGCGTGCGCACGTCGATCCTGAATTCCTGGCGGCGCTGCCGGACCCTGGGGCTGTCTCCTGACCAGTCCGACCTTCCCTTCCGGGAGGACTTCGAACCGGACGGACGGATCGTCCGCGCGGCCGTTCCGGTGCTCGACCGGCTGCAGGCCATGTTCGCCGGCAGCGCGATGAACATCTCCGTCGCCGATGCGAGCGGGACGGTTCTCCTGCGCCGTTTCGGGGAAGCGTCGCTGGCCAGAGTTCTCCCGGCCATCCAGAGTGTCCCCGGGTTCGTGTTCGCCGAGAAGGTCGCGGGTACCAACGGCATCGGTCTCGCCCTGGCCGAGCGCCAACCCATCCGGGTCTACGGTGCCGAGCACTTCGCCGAGCGCTCCCAGGGCAGCGCCTGCCGTGCACTGCCCGTCCGCGACCCGCTCAGCGGCCGCATCGAGGGCGTCCTGTGCTTCGGCTATCCGCGCAGCGCCGAGGACCCGGCGCTGGACACCGTGATACGCAAGGCGGCCGGGACCATCGAGCGGCGGCTGCTGAGGCAGAGTTCCTCGCGTGAACGCGCTCTGCTGCGGGCGTACCTGGACAGCGGAGCCGGGGCCGCCGGAGGTTTTCGGCACCGCACAGGGGTGCGGGAGCTGGCCGCGGAGATGAGCCCACGCGACCAGGCGATCCTCATGGAGAAGGCCGCCGAGCTGATCGCCTGCGCGCAGCGGGCCTGTGTCGACGTGCCCCTGTCCGACGGCCGTCGGGTCACGCTCGTGAGCCGGCCGATGACGAGTGCCTCCGGAGTGGAGGGCTTCGCCATCGAGGCCGTTGTCCCCGATCCCTCACCGCGCGGGCCCCTCGTCTTCCCGCATCAGGTCCACGAGCCGCTGGGCCTGTCTGCCGAGCTTGCCGTCGCCACCTCCCTCACGTTCTCCGGGGCTGTTCCCGATGCGGCGCCCGGGCAGCTCCACGTCACCCCGTCGGCGGAGTATCTTCCCGGCACGGAGCACGGCCCTGCCGCCGTGGGCGTCGAGCGCGTCACGGTCGGCGACGGCACGACGGACGAGCGATCCGACGCCCCGCCCCCGGCGAGATCGCTCATGCTGGTGGGGGAGCCGCACGTGGGGGCCTATGCCCTGGCCGCGCGCCGCCGCCTGGAATTGTTGTCCGAGGCCGGCGTCCGCATAGGCACCACCCTGGATGTGCGCACTACCGCCCGGGAGCTCGCCGAGTCGGCGGTGCCGCAGCTGGCCGACTTCGTCACGATCGACCTGCCGGAAGCCGTACTCCGCGGCGAGGAGTCCGCCGATCCCCGCAGTGACCTACGCCGTACGGTGGTCCACGGCATCCATGACGACTGTCCCTTCCACCCGGTCGGCAAGCAGGTCGACTACGGTCCGACGATGCCGCAGGCGCGGTGTCTGACCAGCGGCCAGGCAGTGCTGGAACCGGACCTGAATGCTGCCGCGGGCTGGTTCGGGCAGGACCCCGAGCACTCCGCGCAGCTGCTGAGCCACGTCCACTCCCTCATCGCGGTGCCCCTGGTCGCCCGCGGCGCGGTCCTGGGCGTGGCCGGCTTCTACCGCGCGCAGGGCTCGCCGGCGTTCGGGGACGACGACCGGTCGCTGGCCCAGGAACTGGCCGCCCGTGCCGCACTGTCCATCGACAACGCCCGGCGCTACACGCGCGAGCGCGCCATGGTCCTGGCCCTGCAGCGCAGCCTGCTCCCGCACGGTGTGCCGGACCAGGACGCCGTCGAGGTCGCCCATCGCTACCTGCCCGCCGAATCCGACGTGGGAGGGGACTGGTACGACGTCATACCCCTGTCCGGCAGCCGCATCGGGCTCTTCGTCGGCGACGTCGTCGGCCACGGCATGCTCTCCGCCGCCACCATGGGGCGGCTGCGCACGGCCGCCCGCAGTTTCGCCGAACTCGACTTCCCCCCGGACGAGGTCCTCACCCACCTCGACAAACTCGTGGGACGCCTGGACCGGGAGGACCCCGACGCCGTGGACGCGGGCATCATCGGCGCGACCTGTCTCTACGCCATCTACGACCCGACCACACAGCAGTGCACCATGGCCCGCGCAGGCCATCCCCCGCCCGCTCTGGTCCGCCCCGACGGCACCGTGTGGTTCCCCGACCTGCCCGCCGGACCGCCGCTCGGCCTCGGCGGTCTGCCGTTCGAAAACGCCGAGCTCGACCTCCCTGAGAACAGCCGGCTGGTCCTCTACACCGACGGGCTCATCGAGGACCGTCAACGCGACGTCGACGAGGTCCTCGATCAGCTGAGCGCCACGCTGGCCCA
Organism: Streptomyces sp. NPDC001157; assembly: GCF_053598255.1. NCBI lineage: Bacteria > Bacillati > Actinomycetota > Actinomycetes > Kitasatosporales > Streptomycetaceae > Streptomyces > Streptomyces sp. NPDC001157. The sequence continues at coordinate 364,822 of NZ_JBSFJW010000005.1, read as the reverse complement.
GGCGAACGGCACGCCCGACGAGACCTGCGAGGCGGTACTCGACACGGTGGCCCCCGCCCACCCCTGCGACGACATCGCCCTGCTCGTCGCCCGCACCCACGCCCTGGACCCTCAGCGGATCGCCACCTGGGACCTGCCCGCGGATCCGGCCCTGGTCAGCGAGGTGCGTGCCTCCGCCACCCGGCAACTGACCGACTGGGGACTCGACGAGGCCGCGTTCGCCGTCGAACTGGTGCTCAGCGAGCTGGTCACGAACGCCATCCGCCACGGCGCAGGGCCCATCCGGGTACGGCTGCTCCACGACCGCACCCTGATCTGCGAGGTCTCCGACACCAGCAACACCGCCCCGCACCTGCGCCGAGCGGCCAGCACCGACGAGGGCGGCCGCGGCCTGTTCCTCGTCGCGCAGCTGACGCAGAGCTGGGGCACGCGCTACACCCAGCAGGGCAAGGTCATCTGGGCAGAATGCGGGCTAGAGGGGGCCTGAGGCGCCGCCCCCGGCGATTCGCTGCTCCGCTGGGGTGACAGAGAGCGGCCAGATATCCCAAAATATGCGATATGTACCGCTAGTGTCGCTGATGCGCATCGGGAAGAACACGACAGGTCCAACCCCGGAGAGGTCCGTGCACGAGGCCCACGACACCTCTGCGCGTGCGGTGCCGCCCTTCGGCGCGGAACCCCTGGTCCGTGTCCGCGGACTCACCAAGCGCTTCGGGGGGACCCTCGCGCTCGCCGGGGTCGACCTCGATGTCCACGCCGGCAGCGTCCTCGCCCTCCTCGGTCCCAACGGAGCCGGGAAGTCCACGCTCATCAAGGTGCTCGCCGGCGTCCACCACGCCGACTCGGGGCAGGTCACCGTGGCCGGGCACCCGCTCGGGAGTCACGCCGCTTCCCGGCACATGTCCTTCATCCATCAGGATCTCGGCCTGGTGGAGTGGATGACGGTGGCCGAGAACATCGCCCTGAGCACCGGGTATCCGCGCCGCGCCGGACTGATCTCCTGGCGGCTCACCCGGGAACACTGCACCGAGGCCCTGCGGGCCGTCGCCGGACATCTCGACCCCGACACGCCGATCTCCCGCCTCGCCCCGGCCGAGCGTTCGCTTGTCGCCGTCGCACGAGCCCTGGCGGCACGGGCGAGCCTCATCGTCCTCGACGAGCCGACCGCCCGCCTGCCGGCCGCGGACTGCACCCGGCTGTTCCGGGTGCTGCACACCCTGCGCGACCGGGGGCGTGGCATCCTCTACGTCAGCCATCGCCTGGACGAGGTGTACGAGGTCGCCGACACCTTCGCCGTGCTGCGCGACGGACGCCTGGTCAGCCACGGCTCGCCGGCGAGTCACACTCCGGCCCGTCTGGTGCGCGCCATCACCGGCGAGGGGCCGAGCGATCACCGCCCCGCCGCCACCCCGGCCGGCGGCCCGGCCGTCCTGACCCTGGACAAGGTGCGCACCCCCGACGCGGGACCGGTCAGTCTGGAGCTCCGGCGGGGGGAGGTCCTCGGCCTGGTCGGCCTCACGGGCGCCGGACACATGGGCCTCGCCCGAGCCCTTGCGGGCGCCCGGCCTCTCCTCGGCGGACGGGCCCTTCTCGGCGGTCGACCGTACCGTCCCCGTACGGTCGCGGACGCCGTCGGACGGGGCGTCGCCCTCGTACCCGGCGACAGACAGCGGGAAGGTTGCCTCGCCGAGCTGACCGTACGGGAGAACCTCCTGGCCAACCCCCGGGCGGGAGGCATGCCGGCGCTGTCCTGGATCAGCCCCCGCCGCGAACGCGCCGAGGCCGGCACCTTGATCGAACGGTTCTCGGTGCGTCCCGACGACAGCGAGGCTGCCATCGCCACCCTGTCCGGGGGGAACCAGCAGAAGGTCATGATCGGCCGGTGGCTGCGGCCGGCCCTGCGCCTGCTGATCCTCGAGGAACCGACGGCGAGCGTGGACATCGGTGCCAAAGCCGCGATCCACCGCCTGCTCGACGAGGCGCTCGCCGGCGGCCTCGCGGTCCTCCTCATCTCCAGCGACTTCGAGGAGGTCGCGGGCGTGTGTCGGCGCGCCCTCGTCTTCGTCCGCGGATCCGTGACGACCGAGCTGACCGGCCCGGCCCTCACGGTCACCGAGCTCACGCGGGCGGCTTCGGCCCTGCCCTCCTCCGGAACCGCGGACAATCCGTGACCGGCTCCCCCTCTCCGGCTGCGCCCCCGCCAGGGCCGCGTCGCTCGGGACCACCGAGGCGACTCGCCCGACTGCACGGCCGTGGCGGGCAACTCATCGGCGCCTACGGCCTCCTGACCCTCACCGCCCTGCTCTTCCTGATCTTCTCCCTCACCCTGCCGCGTACCTTTCCCACCCGGGACACCGTCGACTCGATCCTGTCCAACCAGTCGATCCCGGCCGTCCTCGCACTCGCCGCGATGGTCCCCATCGTGACCGGCGCGTTCGACCTCTCCATCGGCTACGGGCTCGGCCTGGCGCACGTCATGGTGATGCAGCTCGTCGTGAACGACGGCTGGCCCTGGCCGCTCGCCTGCCTCACCGTGATCGCCGGAGGGGGAGTCGTGGGCGTCCTCAACGGTGTCGTCGTCGAATTCGGACGGATCGATTCGTTCATCGCCACACTCGGAACCGGCAGCATGATGTACGCGGTGACCGGCTGGATCACCGGCGGCGGCCGGATCGTCCCCGGCCCGCAAGGCCTCCCGGCCGGCTTCACCGACCTCTACGACTCCAGGTTCCTCGGCCTGCCGGTTCCCGCCTTCTACGTGCTCGCGCTCGCGGTCGCCCTGTGGGTGGTTCTGGAGCGACTGCCGCTCGGCAGGTACCTGCACGTCGTCGGCTCGAACCCGCGCGCCGCCGACCTGGTCGGCATCCCGACCCGCAAGTACACCGTCTACGCCTTCGCCGCGTCGGGACTGATCGTCGGCTTCGACGGAGTGCTGCTCGCGGCCCAGCAGCAGATCGGCAATCCCAGCGTCGGCCTCGACTACCTGCTGCCCGCGTTCGTCGGGGCCCTCCTCGGCTCCACCGCCATCAAACCGGGGCGCCCCAACGCCCTGGGCACCCTCGTCGCCGTCGCCGTCCTCGCCGTCGGCCTCACCGGCATCGCCCAGATGGGCGGCGATTTCTGGACGGTCCCGTTGTTCTACGGCGGCACCCTGCTCCTCGCCGTCGGACTGGCCGGCTACTCCGCACGTCGCAGACTGCGCACCGGTGCGGTCGTCGCCCGCGATTCGCCCGCCTTGACACAGGACGACGGCACGCCGGGCAGCCCTCCATGACCCTCGCCGCGGGCACCGCCGAAGTGCCCGGGCGGCATCCTCCGCAAGGAGCTTTCGTGCACCGCAACCGCAACACCCCCACCGTCCGCAACGCGCGGTCCACTGCTACCGCCCTGGTGGTCGCGGTCTTCGTGCTGGCCGGCTGTGAACGCGGCTCGTCGAGCGGTCCGGCGCACTCCACCTCGGGTCCGAGCGGCTGCCCCGCGGCCCAGACCAGGGCCGAGGCCGCCGTCAGCCGGGCGGAGCGGACCGACATCCCCTGGAACGGACCGACCAGCGGTCCCACCGCGGTGGCCGGAAAGACCATCGTCTACGTCGCCCAGACCATGACCAATCCCGGAGTCGCGGGCGTCGCGGACAGCGTGCGCGAAGCGGCGCGCGTCATCGGCTGGCACGTCCGGGTGATCGAGGGTGGCGGCACTCCCGCCGGCATCCAGGCGGCGATGAGCGAGGCCGTGGACGTCAGACCCTCGGGCATCGTCATCGGGGGCTTCGACCCGGGCTCGACCTCGCAGCAGGTGGCGCGTGCGAACGCGGCAGGCATCCCGCTCATCGGCTGGCACGCGGTCGCTTCCCCCGGCCCCAGCCGGCGCCCCAGGCTCTTCACCAACGTCACCACCAAAGTCGAGGACGTGGCCAGAGCCAGTGCGCAGTGGGTCATCTCGAGCTCCGGCGGCACAGCCGGGGCCGTGGTCCTCACCGATGCCTCGATCCCCTTCGCCAAGTACAAGTCCGACCTGATCAGGAAGGAGCTGGCCACCTGCGCGGGGGTGAAGCTGCTGGCGTACGAGAACATCCCGATCCCGGATGCCGGCAGCCGCACGCCCCGGGAGATCTCCTCGCTGCTTTCCCGCTTCCAGGAGAGATGGACCCACTCCGTCGCCATCAACGACCTGTACTTCGCCGATGCCGCCCCGGCGTTCCGCGCGGCCGGCAAGAAAGGTTCCGGCCCGCCCTTCAACATCGGCGCCGGCGACGGGGACCCCTCCGCGTTCCAGCGCATCAACAGCAAGCAGTACCAGGCGGCCACCGTGCCGGAGCCGCTGTCCCTGCAGGGCTGGCAGATCGTCGACGAGTTCAATCGCGCCTTCTCGGGCCGGCCGGCCAGCGGGTATGTGGCCCCCGTCCACATCAGCACGGCCGACAACAGCCACGGCGCCACGACCTGGGATCCGGCGGGATTCCGGGAGGCGTACCGGAAGATCTGGGGCACGTGACGGTGGCGGCAGGGACTGGTCAACGTGGCGGGGCGTAATCGGTGAGCACGAGCGCGATGTCGTCCGCCCTGTCGGGGGAAGCGTGGCAGGCGATCGAGAGCTGGGGAAGCGCCGCATCGTCTCCTCCGCGCCGGCCAGGTGGACCCTGCGCCCGGAGCGGCACGGCAAGGACCACGGCCCTCACCAACGCGTCGTCGCGCTCGGGCGCTTCGCCGACAACGCGCGGCGGAAGGTGCGTCTTTCCTTCCTCGGGGGCTCCTCAACGACCCGGTTCCGGGCCGGGGGGCCGCCCGGAGCGCGCGTGACCGATCGCCTCAACGGGTGTCTTCGCGAAGCGCCTTGTCGATCTCGCCCAGTGCTCCGGTCAGCTGTGTGTAGTCGTCCGCTGCCAGGGGCTTGACGAAGTACTTCTCCACCACCTGCGCGTGGACGGCCGCAGCCCGCACGAACGCCGTACGTCCTTCGGTGGTCGGTTCCACCAGAGCCACCCTCCGGTCCTCGGCGGACGGTACGCGGCGGACCAGGCCGGCGTCCTCCATGCGGTCGATCAGGCGGGTGGTGCCGCTGCTGGTGAGAGTGAGGTCGTCGGCCAACTGCCGCTGGGAGACCTCCTCGCCGGGGCGGCGGCAGAGGCGTATCAGCACCTCCAGCATGGTGTGGCTGATCCCGCACTCCTGGCGCAGCGCGCTGTCGATGCGCTGTTCCAGGCGGGTGGCCGATTTGATCAGCAGGCCGAAGTCCCGCACGAGCCGGCTGTTGGCGGCGCGGGCTGCGGTTTCGTCGCTGGGGTGCGGCGTCGGGTTCATCACCCCCCGATTTTACTGTCTCCTCACCCACTGCCACCTCAATCGCTGACTAGTCAATTGCTGACTGCTCAGCTAAATTCTGGAGCGAGCTCAGACCGCGAGCGAGAGGGAGATCGACGTGGACCTGCAGTACTGGCTCGGCCGAGCGACTCACGCGATACAGGACTGGGCCGACGCCTTCGGTCCTCACCAGCCCCACTCGTCCCTGAGGGTGGACGACGACCGCTTCGCGTCCGCCTTCGCAGGGTTCACCGAGAGGCTGAAGGACAACTACCCCTTCTTCCATCCGCATTACGCAGGCCAGATGCTCAAGCCCCCGCACCCCGCAGCGGTGGTCGGCTACCTCACCGCCATGCTGATCAACCCCAACAACCACGCCCTGGACGGCGGCCCCGCCACCGCCGCGATGGAGCGGGAGGTCGTCGCGCGGCTCGCCGCGATGTTCGGTTACGACACCCATCTCGGCCACCTCACCACCAGTGGCACGATCGCCAACCTCGAAGCCCTCTTCGTCGCCCGCGAACTGCACCCCGGCCGCGGTATCGCCCACAGCGCCGACGCCCACTACACCCATGGCCGCATGTGTCACGTCCTGGGCATGGCGAGTCATCCCGTCCGTACCGACAGCCAGGGGCGGATGGACCTCGAAGCGCTGCAGGACGTCCTGCGCACCGGGCAGGTGGGCACCGTCGTCCTCACCACCGGCAGCACCGGTCTGGGCGCCGTCGACCCCGTCCACGACATCCTGCCCCTGGCCGAACGGTACGGCGTCCGTGTCCACATCGACGCCGCGTACGGCGGCTTCTTCACGCTCCTGGCCGGAGCCGGCGGCATGGAGGGGCTGCCTCCCGAGCCCTGGCGGGCCATCGCCCGGGCGGACTCGGTCGTCGTCGACCCCCACAAGCACGGCCTACAACCGTACGGCTGCGGGGCCGTCCTCTTCCGCGACCCCGAGGTGGGGCGCTTCTACCTCCACGACTCGCCGTACACCTACTTCACCTCCGCCGAGCTGCACCTCGGTGAGATCAGCCTGGAATGCTCCCGCGCCGGCGCCTCCGCGGCCGCCCTGTGGCTCACCTTCCAGCTCCTGCCGCCCACCCCCGACGGCCTCGGGCAGGTCCTGGCGGCCGGCCGCCGAGCAGCTCTGAAGTGGGCGGACCTGATCGAGGCCTCGGACCTCCTGGAGCTCTACCAGCAACCCCAGTTGGACATCGTCACCTACTTCCCCGCTGTCGATCCCGCGACCCTCAGCGGTATCGACGCGGCAACCGCGCGCATCCTGGCGGACGGCATGACGGCGCCCGATCCCGTGTACCTCAGCACCCTGAGAGCGGGTCACGAAGCGTTCACCGCCCGCCATCCCAAAGTCAGAACGGACACCGACGGCGCCCGGATCCTCCGCAGCGTTCTGATGAAGCCGGAGTCGGAACACCACGTCGAGCACCTGCACGGCCGGGTCGAGCAGCTGACGCGGTGCCGCTGACCTGCCCGCCGCCTTGTGATCAGCTCATCGCGTCGAGGGCGGCGACGATGTCGGCCGGTTCGGCGCGGGCGGTGTAGTCGGTGTCGACGAAAGCCCAGCGGATCACGCCCTCGCGGTCGATGACGTAGGTGGCAGGCAGCGGGAGCGTGCGCGGATGGCCGTCGTTGACGCGCTGGAGGTCGAAGCCGAGCTTGTCGTAGACGGCGGCGAGGTCGTCGGGGAGGTCGAAGGCGAGGCCGTACTGCTTGGCGATGGCGGAGCCGATGTCGCTGAGGACGTCGAACGCGAGGTCGTGCTTCTCGGCGAGGGTGAGGGACTCGTCGGGGATCTGCGGGGAGACGGCCACCAGGCGGGCGCCGCGGGCGGTGATCGCCTCGTGGTGCTGCTGGAGGGCGCGCAGGGCGAGGTTGCAGTACGGGCACCAGGCACCGCGGTAGAAGGTCAACACGACCGGGCCGTCGGCGAGTAGGCCGTCCAGAGTCAGAGTCTCGCCGGTCGCGGAGCCGAGGCTGAAGCGCGGAGCCTGCGCCCCGACGGTCAGAGCGCGGTCGGCCTGGCCGGAGTGGGCGAGTTCCTGGGCGGCCCGCTGTATGATCTCCCGGATCTCGGCGGGGATCTGCTGCTGACGTGCTTCGTAGAAGGTGCGCAGTTCGGCGTTCAGGGTGGTCATGGTGTTCGTTCCTCCCGGTTGACCGCTGGAGCGTGGGCCAATCTTGAAATGGTCGTTCCAAGATAGGGGTCCGGGGGGTATCTTGGAATCCCTATTTCAAGATGCGGGGTTGGGTCATGCCGGACATCAAGCACTTCGATCCGGACGCCACCCTGGAGACCGTGGTGCGGCTGTTCTGGCGGCAGGGTGTGGCCTCGACCGGCATCCAGGACGTGGTGACTGCGACCGGGCTCAACCGCTCCAGCCTGTACGCGACGTTCGGCGGCAAGCAGGAGCTCTACCTCGCCGCACTGCGCCGCTACCTGGAACAGCGGTCCCGGCCGATGTTTCGGCGCCTGGCGGAGGACGAGCGGGGTCTGCCGGCTGTTGCCGAGTTCTTCGACGGCCTGATCGAAGCCCGCTGCTCGGGTGAGTACGCCCGCTGGGGCTGCATGGTCTCCAACGCGCATGCCGGGGCTGAGAACACCGATCCAGGCGTGCGCGCCGTCCTGGACCAGCACCACCGGGACTTGCGCGACGCGATGTACGCGGCGCTCGTCACCGCCGAGCGCCAGGAGCAGCTTGCGCCCGGCACCGACCCCGACGCCTCGGCAGATCTGCTGGCTCTGCTGGCCTACGGCGTCAACTTGCGTTCGCGCGCCGGTGCCGATGCGGCGGCGTTGCGAAAGACGGTGGCCGCCGCACTGGATTCGATCGGCGTCGGGGCGGCGGCGTAGACATCTGCGGATCGGGCTCAGCCACTGGGCCTGGCCGGCTGTCCGGCAGCGGTGCAATGAGCGTGTCCTCTGGCGCGGTGGCGCTCTCCGGGGGCGTGAACTGGTTCTGATCCTGGATGGAGGCATCCTCGCAATGAGCGGTACCGGGACAGCCCGGTGGATGCCGGGTCTTCCCCCGGTGGTCCGGATGCACCGGCCGCAGTTCGGAGAGTTCTCCGAACTGCCCCCCCGCCTGGCACGCCGTCGTCGATCTCGCGGCTCACGAGGGTGCGGACCTGTCCTGGGTGCTGCCCGACGTGAAGCTCAGAGTGGTCCTGCCGACGACCGGGACGGAGCAGGGGCGGGGGGAGGCTGACTGAGCATCGGCAGGCCGCCGGGTGCGGTTGCTTTCCTGTCATGGTTCGACGCCCTCCCCACCACCTGGTAAGAGAGCCGGATCCTGGACGGGGCGATCGGCCAGTACATCGCGGTCGCCCGCCGCAAGGGCACCACCTGGTACCTGGGGACGATGACGAACGAGTCGGCCCGGACGCCGTCGCTCCCGCTGTCCTTCCTCGGCGGCGGCAACTGGACGGCGACGGTCTACGCCGATGGCACGCCCGGCACCAACGTCTACCAGACCCCTGTCTGACACCGTCCCAGCCGAGGTCGCACACCGGACTCATCCGTCTCAGTACTAGTCTGATCTTCGGATGTACTTGAACAGCTTTTTTTGAAGCACGGCACATGGGAAAGGTGACCCGCGATGTCGCTGAGCCTCGGCGATCCGGAGTCCATAGGCGGCTATGCGCTGGTCGACCGGCTCGGTAGCGGCGGCATGGGGATCGTCTATCTGGGGCGCTCGGACTCGGGTCGGCAGGTCGCGGTCAAGGTCGTGCACGCGCCGTACGCGCAGGACGAGGAGTTCCGGACGCGCTTCCGGCAGGAGGTCGCGGCGGCCCGCCGGGTCAGCGGCGCGTTCACCGCCCCGGTGGTGGACGCCGATCCGGACGCCGAGCAGCCGTGGATGGCGACGCTGTACGTCCCGGGCCGCACGCTGGCGGAAACCGTGGCCAACGACGGCCCGTTGCGCGGACGCGAGCTGCGTGTGCTCGCGCTGGGTCTGGTGGAGGCCTTGCGGGACATCCACCGGGTGGGCATGGTGCACCGCGATCTCAAGCCGAGCAACGTCCTGATGGCCGAGGACGGCCCCCGCGTCATCGACTTCGGAATCTCGTACGCCGTCGACAACGAGGCCCTCACCATGACCGGCCGGCTGATCGGCACCCCGCCCTTCATGTCTCCGGAGCAGTTCGCCGCGCCGCGTGAGGTCACCGGGGCATCGGACGTCTTCTCGCTGGGTTCGGTGCTGGCGTACGCGGCCACCGGAAACCGTCCGTTCGACGGCAGCAGCCCCTACTTGACGGGCTATCAGGTGATGTACGAGGCGCCGGACCTGGCCGGAGTCGCCGAACCGCTCCGGAGCATCGCCGAGCGGTGCCTGGACAAGGACCCGGCCGCCCGGCCCGGCGTCGACGAACTCCGCCGTATGCTCCGGGAGTTGCCGGATTCCGAGGTGCCGGCGGTCGTCTCGGCCGTGCCGGTCGCACCGGGAGTGTCCGACTCGGCCGAAGCCGACCGCCGGGCCTCCCGCACCCACCCCTTCACTCCGGGCCCCGCCGCAGACGGGGGGAGAACGGAAGCGGTCGTAACCCGGACCGGTCACGGACGTCGTCGGCGGCGCGTCCTCGTCGGTCTCGCCGCTGCCCTGGCGGTCACCGGGGTGAGCATCGCGGCGGTGAGATTCGGGTCGCACCACGACGACGCCTCCCCGTCCGCAGGCGCCTCCGCGTCCGCCTCGCCCTCGACCGACAGCTCCGCCGCCACGGTGACCCTGCCCCCGAAGCATGTGCAGTGGGACTACCAGATCGGCGGCGCGTACCCCCTGGCGGCCGGTGCTCGGGTCGTGAGCCGCGACCACGACAGCGAGCCCGCGCCGGGCGTCTACAACATCTGCAACATCAATGCCTTCCAGGCGCAGAAGGACGAGCAGCGCGACTGGGACTCCGACCTGCTGCTGCGCGACGCCAAGGCTGATGTCGTCCACGACAAGGACTGGGGCGAGGCGATCCTGGACATCCGCACGCCCGCCAAGCGGCAGCGCATCGCCGCCAAGCTGAACACCTTGATCGACGAGTGTGCGGCGAAGGGGTACAAGGCCGTGGAGCCCGACAACTACGACGTCTTCACCCGCTTCCCGAACTACGTCAAGGCCGGCCAGGCCGAGGCGCTGATGAAACTCCTGTCCGCCCACGCCCACGACAAGGGCCTGGCCATCGCCCAGAAGAACGCCGCCGAGCTCCTGTCCGACCGTGCGGCCGTGGGCCTGGACTTCGCCGTGGCCGAGGAGTGCGCGGAGTATGACGAGTGCGGAGAGTTCGCAGAGGCATACGGCGACAAGGTGTTCGTGATCGAGTACACGGCGAAGGGCATGGCGAAAGCGTGCAGCGGGTGGGGCAGCACGCTGAGCATCGTCCGCCGTGACGGGTCGGTCGTACCGAAGGGCGCGAGCGGCTACGTCCACCAGACCTGCTGACGGCCGCCCGCCACGGCCACCTTTGGGGAATTGTGGTTTGCGCTTTGCCTCTGCTTGCGTTGCCCGCTGCGCCGCCCCGACCTAGCCTCACCTGCTAAGCCGTGGGAAGGGCAGGCATGCTGAAGACCGTCCGCGAGCAGGCATCGGGTCTCACGAAAGATCAGCGCAATGCTTTTGTCGCCGCCTACTTGGGCTGGGCGATGGACGCCTTCGACTACTTCCTGGTGGTCCTCGTCTACAGCGAGATCGCCGACGACTTCCATGTCTCCCTCACCGACATGGCCTTCCTCACCACCGCCACCCTGGTGATGCGTCCGGTGGGCGCCCTGCTGTTCGGCATGTGGGCGGACCGCAAGGGCCGACGGCTCCCGCTGATGGTCGACGTCTGCTTCTACTCGGTCGTCGGGTTCGCCTGCGCCTTCGCGCCCAACTACGCCGTGCTGCTGGTGCTGCGGCTGCTGTACGGCATAGGCATGGGCGGGGAGTGGGGCCTGGGCGCGGCGCTGGCCATGGAGAAGATCCCGGCCGAGCGGCGGGGTTTCTGGTCCGGGCTGCTGCAGAGCGGTTACTCACTGGGGTACCTGCTCGCCGCCGTGGCTTTCTTCGGCATCGAACCCGCCTTCGGCTGGCGGGGGTTGTTCGCCTTCAGTCTGGTGCCCGCCCTGGTCGCCCTGTGGGTGCGTACCCGGGTGGAGGAGAGCGAGGTGTGGGAGAAGAGCGTGGCGCTCAACCGCACCCCCGCCCACCAGGTGTTCAAGAACCCGGCGGTGCTCAAGCGCTTCGTTTATCTGGTCGCGTTGATGACCGCCTTCAACTGGATGTCGCACGGCACCCAGGACGTCTACCCGACCTTCGTCAAGAAGGGCCTGGGACTGTCCCCGGACACCGCGATCGCCATCGCCGTGGTCTACAACATCGGCGCCATCATCGGAGGCATGGTGCTCGGCGCCTACTCCGAGAGGCTGGGCCGCCGTCGCACGATCATGGTCGCCGCCGCCGCGGGTCTGGTCGTCGTGCCCTTCTTCGTGCTGTCCACCGCCGTGGGCTGGCTGATGCTCTCCTCGTTCCTGATGCAGGTGTGCGTACAGGGTGCCTGGGGTGTCATCCCCGCGCATCTGACGGAGATGAGCCCGGATGCCGTCCGGGGCTTCTACCCGGGTGTCACCTACCAGTTGGGGAACCTGATCGCCGCCCTCAACCTGCCGATCCAGGAGGCCGTCGCCGAGCGGCACGGCTATCCGGCGGCGATGTCGTGGACCGTGGTACCCGCCCTCGCAGTGGTGATCGTCCTGAGCGCCGTCGGCAAGGAGGCCAAGGGCATCCGGTTCGGCAGCACCGGTACGCACGTCCCGAGCACCGCAACCGCCGACACCGTCTAGCGCAACGCCGATCGACGCGCCGCGACGTGCGCCGCAGGCCTACCGCAGAGCCAGCCGACCGCGGAAGTTCTCCGGCACCGGCGCGAACCGCAACGCCATGGTGATGTCCTGCGGCCGTTCCACATCCAGTCGGTAGCGCGTGCACAGCAGGTGGCACAGGGCCATCAGCTGAACCGTGCCGAGATTCGCGCCGATGCACTTCTTCGGCGCCCAGCCGAACGGCACATAACAGGTGCGGTCCGCCGGGCCGTGCGGCGCGCCCGGCAGGAAACGGTCCGGATCGAAGACGTCGGGCTGTTTCCAGATCCGCTCGTCACGGTGGATCATGTGCGGGCTCAGCAGATACCACTGCCCCGGCTCCAGCCGCGTGGCCCCCAGGTCGAAAGCGAACTTGGAGCGCCGCACCAGCAGCAGCGGCGGGCTCCACATCCGCAGCACCTCTTTCACGAACCGGTGCGTCACCGGGGCCACATGGGTGGGCGCCGCGCGGAACTCCGCCGGATCCACGGCGCACAGCTCCTGCGAGAGCCGTAGCTGCCACTCGGGATGCCGGACGAACTCGTAGAGCAGGCTCGCGGCCGCGGTGCCCGGCGGGCCGCCGATGGCGGTCAGGACGGCGGTGACGACGTCCAGCGCGCGGTCCATGCCGAGCTCCGGCAGCAGATCCACGAACGGGTCGGCGAGGTCCGGCTCGCGTCGGCGCCGGCCACTGGCGCGCTGCCGCAGAACCCGGCGCACCACCAGCCCCGAGCGGATCTGGACGGCGATGAACCGCAGATGGTGCCAGGTGCTGCCGGGTTCGGGCGAGACCAGGCGCAGCAGCTTCATCTCCAGGTCCCGGCGCACCAGCTCCGCCTCGCCGGAGGTCAGGCCGGTCAGCGCGACGGGCAGGAGCGAACGCAGCGTCACATCCTGCGTGAGCATGGTCAGGTCGACGTCCTGCCCGACCCGGGCGTCCATGATCCGCTCCATGCGCTCGATCAGCCGGCCGTGGTGCTCGGCCGTCGCCAGGGTGTGCAGCTGGGTCAGCCACGCGGAACGGATGCGGCTCCACCGCATCTCGGGGCTGTGGCGCCGGCGCACCATGTCGACGAGTCGGTCGTGCATCACGAACCGGTGCCAGTTCGTGGCGCTGACGTGGCGCGCCGCCTCCGGCTCGAACACGCCGAGCCGCTGGTCGTCCACCCAGAAGATCCCGTCCTCCTGGGCGCTGCGCATCCGCATGAAACGCAGGAAGTCCTCGGGGTGTTGCGGGGTGGTCATCGTGCACGTTCCCCTCGTGGGGCGCGGGGAGCCGACCGGCAGGCGCCTCCCCGCGCAGGGCCGGTCAGATGTGGTGGTACAGGTACCAGAAGTATTCGTACTGGCCCCGGATGTTGAGGACCGACTTCGCCTTGAGGTACAGCGCGCGCATGCTGGTTCACCTCCTTTCGGGACGGTCGTCGGGGAGGCTCAGCGTCGCGGTGAACCGCGGCGGAGCCAGCGCCGGGCCCACCTGGGGCCCGCCGCCGTCCTGGGGCGCGACCGACACGCGCCAGTCACGTGAGAGCAGACCGACGAGGTCCTCCAGCAGCCGCACGGTCACGGTTGCGCCCGCGCAGGTGTGCGGCCCGTGTCCGAACGGCAGATAGGCGGCGTCGGGCACCCCCGCGGCCCAGCGCTGCGGAAGGAACTCGTCGGGCCGCTCCCAGTGCCCGGGATGCCGGTGCACCAGATAGCTGCACACCACGAGTCGGTCCCGGGGCGTCACCCGCGTCCCGCTCAACTCCTGCACCCGGCTCGGGGTGCGGGCGAACAGCCACGCCACCGGCCACAGCCGCAGCGCCTCGCGCACGGTCCAGCTCGGGTCGGCCGCGGCGCGGTCGGGGTGCGTGCCCAGCAGATGGACGGACCAGCCCAGCGCGAAGCCGATCGACCCGACCGTGGCGAACAGGAAGGACAGATAGACCTCGACGAGATCGTCCGGATCCGCCGACGGCCCGCCCCCGGCGACGACGACGTCCACGAGGTCGCGCGACCCGTCGCCGCCGCCGTCCTGCCGCAGTCGCTCCTGCCGGGCGCACATCTCCGTGCGCAGGGCCGGCAGCGCACGATGGCGGAAGAGCAGCCGGGCGGCGGCCGAGTGGCGCCGTCGCGCACCCGCCAGCACCGCGCGGGCCACGATCGCCTCCACGAGCTCGTGCAGACGGGCCGGCGCCTCCCGGTGCAGCAGCGCCTCCCGCAGATGCCGCAGCACGAGCAGATTGCCGGCATCCGGCCATTCGCTGTGCGGCGCGAGCCGCTCGGCGACCAGCCGGGGCAACTCCGAGCGGTGCGCGTCGAGATGACGTCGTATCAGCTCACGGGCCCCACGACCGATGGCGATCTGCGCGGAACGCGGGCCGAAGACGCCGTGCCGGTTGTGGAAGAAGTCGGACGTCTCCGCGACGGCGCCGTGCCGGTTGCCCAGCACCGCCCGGACCGCCTCGGGCTCGGCCACGCACACCGCGCCCATGGAGGAGCGCCACACGTCGTGCACCCCGTCGAACTCCGCTGCCAGCAGAGCCAACGGGTCGCCGCCGTGGTGGCGCGAGCCCCCGCCGCCAGGAGTACGGGTGCTGCCTGCGCCGTTCACGGGACGCGCCGGCGACGACTCCATGAGGCCCTCCGTAGGTGATGGTGCGGATGGCGGTCCGCGGGATTGCCGACAGCCGGCAGCGGGTGCCGTGTGCGTGGCCTGAGGCCGACGCACACAGCCTGCTCAGCGGGCCTCGCGCTGTCGCCTGCTGTGCCGCTGAGCGGAACGGCGGGGCGCCGCCGGGCGCCGGCCGACCTCCGGGACACGGCTTCTGAGGGGCGCGGGGCTGTATCGATATGCGGCTCCGCCGCGTGCGCGCGACCAGCCGCACTCAGCCCGCACCGACCGACGAACCGAGACTCTCAGCGGCGGCGGCCGAGCCCCGCCGTGATGGCCGCCGCCGCGCGGCGGGCCGGGTCGGCGAGGCGTTCCAGGTGGTGGTCGGGGTCGGTCAGGACGCTCAGGGCCGCCACCGGGACGCCGTCCGCCCCACACACGGGTACGGCGGTGCAGCACACCCCCTCCAGCACCTCCTCCCGGTCGTAGGCGGCGCCGGACTCCCGGATCCGCGTGGCCTCGTTCGGCCAGGCCCGGGGCAGTCGACCCAGCGGCAGGCCGGGCCGGGCCCAGGCGGTCAGCACCTTGCCGGCCGCCGTGTACCAGGGCCAGGTCTGCCGGTCGTCGGGCACCGGCGGCGGGACGTCCGCGGTGGTCGACCAGTCAAGGACCAGCGTCTGCCCCTGGTGCAGCACGGCGAGGCCGACCGTCATGCCGGTGACGGCCGCCAGTCGCCGCAGCGGCCGCTCGGCGGCCGACCGCAGACCCGGGTGCGGCTGCCAGCGGTGGCCCAGTCGGAACATGCCCGGACCGATGCGGTAGTGGCCCGCACTGCGTTCGACGGCCCCCAGCTCCACGAGCTGGTCGAGCAGCCGGTACGCGGTCGTCTTGGGCAGACCGCACACCGAGGCCAGCACGGTCACGCCGGCCCCCTCCTCCTGGCGCAGAGCGTTCAGCAGGGCGAAGGCGCCCTCCAGGACGCTGCGTCCGGCTGTCGCGGACAGCGGACCGTCCGGGCCGGGCAAGGGCGCGCTGTTCAGTGGTCCGATCCGGGCAGGCGACGTGGCCGTCGCAGTCGCCGTGTTCGATCGATGCACGTGTCAACCCCCGTGTTCACGTGTGAGCCCCGTTCAGTGACTGTGCGGGTCGCGCTTGCGCAGGCGCCGTGCTGCCGTACCGGCGCGGGCGCCGCTCCCGTCAGGGTGGGGGGCAGGGGTGGGCCGAGATTTTGCCGAAAGCTTGTCGCCCTGCTCGTCGACGTGAGGAGACTGTGGATGGAATGTGAACGGGGGGTGGGTGCAGTGCTGCGGCTGTGTCTGTCGGGACCGGTGGAAGTGCTGGTGCGGGAAGCGCCGGTGGATCTGGGTCCGCCCCAACGCCGGGCGGTACTGGCCGCGTTGGCCGTGGACGCCGGCCGGCCCGTACCTCTCGACGTGCTCATCGACCGGATCTGGGGCGCCGATCCGCCGGAAGGCGCGCGCCGCTCCCTGTACGCGCACATCGCCCGCATCCGGCGACTGGCCGGGCGTCTGGAGGATGTGGGCGAGGGGCGATTACCCATTCTGCGCCGCTCCGGCGGCTATCAACTGGACCTCGACCCCGACCGGATCGACCTGCACCGGTTCCATCGCCTGGCCGCGCTGGCGCGTGTCGACACCCAGCCCGACCGGACGCGTGCCGCGCTGCTGCGCGAGGCCCTCGAACTGTGGCGCGGCGAGCCCCTGGCCGGTCTGCCCGGAACCTGGCCCGCCCGGATGCGTGAGACCTGGCGCAGGCAGCGCGTGGACGCCGCCCTGCGGCTTGCGGACCTCGAGATCCGCGGCGGCGACCCGGCAGCCGTCGTGGGCCGGCTGACCGATCTGCTGGGCGAGTACCCGCTGACCGAACCCCTGGCGGAAGCCCTGATGCGCGCCCTGCACGCGGCCGGCGACAGTGCCGAGGCGCTGCGCTGCTACGCCCAGACCAGACGGCGCCTGGTGGAGGAGCTCGGCACGGAACCCGGGCGCCGGCTGTGGGAACTGCACCAGGAGATCCTCCGGGAACAGCCCCTCCGGGACGAGCGTGAACACGAGGCGGTGCCCGCCCTCCCGGCCGCGTCGGCGACTCGGCCGCCCCCCACCGCCCCCGATCGACCGGGGCGGACGCCGTCGGCCCCGACGGGCATCAGCGTCCCCTACACGGTGCCGGCTCAACTCCCCATCGGCGTAACGGGTTTCACCGGACGTACCGACGAACTCGCCCGCCTGGACACGCTGCTGGCCGACGCCGCACGACGCCCGGCGGCGGTGGTCGTCTCGGCGCTGTCGGGCATGGGCGGGGTGGGCAAGACCGCGCTGGCGGTGCACTGGGCACGGCAGGTGCGCCCGGCGTTTCCCGACGGGCAGTTGTATGTGAACCTGCGCGGATTCGACCCCGGCGGCGCGCCCCTGGCCCCGGACCGGGCCGTCCGCGGATTCCTCGACGCGCTGGGGGTGCCCGCCACCCGGGTCCCGGAGTCACTCGATGCGCAGGTGGGCCTGTACCGCAGCCTGCTGTCCGGCCGACGGGTCCTGGTGGTCCTCGACAACGCCCGCGACGCCGATCAGGTGCGGCCGCTGCTGCCCGGCGCACCGGGCTGTCTCGCCCTGGTCAGCAGCCGCAGCCCGCTGACCGGACTGGCCGCCGCGGAGGGAGCACACCTGCTCGCCCTCGACCTGCTCACCGCCGAGGAGTGCCGCGAACTGCTCGCCGCCCGCCTGGGTGCCGCGCGGGTGGCGGCCGAGGCCGCCGCGGTCGACGAGATCGTCGTGCGCTGCGCCGGGCTGCCGCTCGCCCTCGCGGTCGTCGCCGCCCGCGCCGCCGCCCGCCCCGCGGTGCCGCTGGCCGGCTTCGCGGAGGAACTGCGCACCGCCGAGCGGATCCTGGACCCACTGGACACCGGCGATCCGGCCACCGCGGTACGGACGGTCTTCCACTGGTCGTACCGCACACTCGGTCCGCAGGCCGCACGCCTGTTCCGCTTCCTGGGTCTGCACCCCGGCCCCGACGCCGACCTGACCGCCCTCGCCGCCCTCGCCGGCACCGGGGTGGGCCAGGTGCGGGCGCCGCTGGCGGAGCTGACCTCGGCCCACCTGCTCATCGAACACGCACCGCAGCGCTACAGCTGCCACGACCTGCTGCGGGCCTACGCCGTCGAGCTGGTCGCCGAGCACGACGACGAAGCCACCCTCCAGGCCGCGACCCGCCGCTGTCTGGACCACTACCTGCACACCGCGTACGCGGCCGACGCCCTGCTCACCCGGCGACGCCACCCGATGACCCTCGCCCCGGCCGAGCCCGGCGCCCAGCCCCGCCAACTCGCCGACTTCGACGAGGCGTTGGCATGGCTGACCGCCGAACAGGCGGTTCTGCTGTCGGCCGTGGAGCGCCCGCGGCCCGGCTTCGACGGCTACACCTGGCAGTTCGCCGCGACCCTGACCACGTTCCTGGAGCGCCAGGGCAACTGGCAGGCCCTCATCGATGTGCACACCGTCGCCCTCGACGCGGCGGCGCACCATCAGGACCTGGCCGGACAGGCGGCCGGCCACCGCGGTCTGGGACTGGCCCGCTTCCAGCTGCGCGATCCGCAGGGCGCCCGCCGTCACTTCACCCGCGCCCTCGACCTCTTCCGGCAGCTGGACAACCACGCCGGTCAGGCCCGCACCCGCCAGAACCTGGCCAAGATGGCCTGGGCGCACGGCGCGCCCCGCGAGGCGCTGCAGCACGCGCGCCGCGCGCTGGAACACTTCCTGCTCGCCCACGACCGCGGCGGCCAGGCGGTCGCCCTCAACGACATCGGCTGGTACCTCGCCGAACTCGGCGAACTGCGCCAGGCGCTCGACCACTGCCGACGGGCACTGCCGCTGGTCCAGGCGACCGGCGACCTCAGCGGCCAGGCCCACACCTGGGACAGCCTCGGCTACATCCACCGGCACCTGGGCCGCCACGCCACCGCCGTGGAGTGCTACGACCGGGCCCTCGCCCTCTTCCGCAAGACGGGCGACCGACGCAGCGAGGCCATCGGCCTCACCTATCTCGGAGACACCCACGAGGAGGCGGGCGCTCCCGGCCCCGCTCTGGACGCCCGGCGGCGCGCCCTGGACCTGTTCGACGAACTGGGCCTGCCGGAGGCCGACGCCCTGCGCACCAGACTCCGTACGCAGGCAACGGAGTCGACCGCCCCGCTGGGAGCCGGGTAGCGCTCACGACGGCAGTTCGCCCGTTCGGGCCCTCGGTCATCGGCCCGAACCGGCGTGTCGTCCTTGCCCGATCGCCGCTCGTCGTACTCACTTCCCGCCGCCCGCACCCATTGGCCTGCCCACCGGGTGACAGGCGGGTGAAGCCTGCGGTGGCGCCCGCTTCCCGGGGCATGCATGAGGGTCCCGGCCGGTGGCGGCCGGACGGCGGGGCACCATGCGCGGGAGGCGAGAGTGACGAACGAACGGGCCGATCAGGCCGGCCACCACACCCACAGGGTCCCGGTGCTCATCGTCGGGGGCTCCCTGGTCGGCCTGTCGACCTCGTTGTTCCTCGGCCGGCTTGGGGTGCGCCACCTGCTGGTGGAGCGTCACACCGGCACCTCCATCCACCCGCGCGGACGTGGCAACAACATCCGCACGATGGAACTGTTCCGGGTCGCGGGCGTCGAGCCGGCGATCCATGAGGCCGCCGCCACCCTGGCCGACAACCACGGCATCCTGCAGACCCCCACCCTGGTCGGCGACGCGGGCGAGTGGCTGTTCCGGGAGATCGACCCCGGCGGCGGACTGGCCCGCTTCAGCCCCGGCGCCTGGTGTCTGTGCAGCCAGAACGACCTGGAGCCGGTCCTGCTCGAACAGGCCGCGGCGCTCGGCGGCGAGCTGCGCTTCGCCACCGAACTCATGTCGTTCGAGAGCGACCTCACCGGTGTCACCGCCGTGGTCAAGAGCCGGGAGACGGGCGAGCACAGCACCGTCCGCGCCGACTACCTCGTCGCGGCCGACGGCCCGCGCAGCCCCGTCCGCGAGCAGCTCGGCATCGGCCACAGCGGGCCCGGCGACCTGTTCCACAACGTCAGCGTCACCTTCCGCTCCCGCCGCCTCGCGGACGTCGTCCGCGACCGCCTCTTCATCGTGTGCTACCTCACCAACCCGGACGCCGACGGCGCCCTGCTCCCGGTGGACAACCGGGAGAACTGGGTCTTCCACGCCCCCTGGCATCCCGAACACGGCGAGACACTGGAGGAGTTCACCGACCAGCGGTGCATCGAGCACATCCGCCGCGCGGTCGGTGTGCCGGACCTCGACGTGGAGATCACCGGCCGGGCCCCCTGGCACGCCGCTCAGCGCGTCGCCCGCAGCTACCGCTCCGGACGGGTCTTCCTGGCCGGTGACTCGGCCCACGAGATGTCGCCCACCGGGGCATTCGGCTCCAACACCGGCATCCAGGACGCGCACAACCTCGCCTGGAAGCTGGCCGCGGTCCTCGGCGGCTGGGCCGGGGAGGGCCTGCTGGACTCCTACGACGCCGAGCGCCGCCCGGTGGCGGAGGCGACCAGCGCCCGGGCCGCCGACCGTTCGGCCGAGCACAGCCACCCCGGGTTCACCCCGCCGCCCGACGCAGGCGGCGGCCCCCGGCGGGGCATCCTCAACGTCGCCCTCGGCTACCGCTACCGGCAGGGCGCCGTCGTCGGCACCGACCCCGCGGCCGCGGTCGTTCCGGAGAACCTCGAACTGACCGGCGAGCCCGGCAGCAGGGCGCCCCACCTGTGGGTGCGGCACGGGGCCGAACGGATCTCCACCCTCGACCTCTACGAACGGTCCCTGGTCCTGCTCAGCGACGCCGGCGACCCGAGCGGATGGCACCGGGCCGCCGGCCGCCTCGCCCAGGAGCTGTCGGTGCCCATCCGGTCGTACCGCGTGGGCAGCGGCCCCGGCGCCGAACTGGTACCGGAAGGGGATGCGCAGTGGACCGAGCGGCACGGCACGACAACCGGGGGAGCCGTGCTCGTGCGGCCCGACGGGTTCGTCGCATGGCGGTCGCCCGGCCCGGACCCCGACGCCGAATCGGTGCTGCGGCACGTGCTGAAAACCGTGCTGGCACTGAATTGACCACCGGCGGCGGAACCCCCGTCCCAACCCTTGGGACTGTCACCCAGGTGATCGTCCCGACTGGTGGTGAGGTGACGACTGACTGACGGTGGTTCACGTCGGGGTCCGGTCAAGTCAGCTGATGAAGTACCAGCTGCCGGGCCTTGGCGGAAGGACGTTCCTATGCGTTCTGCTCGCATTTTTCTGGCCACAGCGGCGGCTTCCGCCGTCCTCGCCATCGGCGCGCCCGGCGCGTACGCAAGCGCCGGCGACTGGGATCACGACGGTTCTTCGCACGGCAAGGAGCACGGGAAGGAACACGGCAAGGAGCACGGGAAGGAGCACGGCAAGCAGCCCAGGCACGAGGAACCGCGCGGTGGAGTGCACACCGGTGGAGGTGCGCTGACCGCGGTGAACGACGACGGTGACTGGGGCGGCCGGCAGAACTCGAAGACGGACCCCGACAGCTACCGGGACGACTCGTGGGGCAGTGACCACGGGGGCCGTGACGACCAGGGCGGCGGCCGCGGTGAGGACTCCTGGGGCGGCGGCGACCACGAGAAGCCCACGGGCGGCATGCACACCGGCGGCGGGGCCCTTGCCGCACCGACGGCGACCGCCGGCGGGCTGGCCGTACTGGGAGTCGTCGCAACCGGGCTGTACGCGGTGCGGCGCAAGAAGCCGGCCGTGGGCGCGGTCTGACCCGTGCCCGATGCGATAGCGCAGCCGCGGCCGTCACCCGAGCCCCGTGCGGCGGCCGCGGCACAGCGCTCCGCTGGGCGCCGCGCTGGAAGGGCCGCGCGGGCCGCCGACTGTCTGCGGCGGCGTCGTGGCTGGTCGCTCCCCCGCGGCGGAGCCGCGCATGGATGCGGCCCCGCGCCCCTTCAGGGCGCCGCCGCACCGCAGCGGATCGCGTCCGGCCTGCTCAGCGCCCCGCCGCCGTGCCTGAATGAGGTGCTCTCCCATGGCAGTTCCTCCCCCCTCTCCTCCCTCCGACGACCAGCCCGCGCCCGCCGCACCGGGAGTACCCCGCTCGGGCGTGATGACGATCTGCGCCGCCGCCTGCCTGGTGCTCGCAGCGAGCATGATCAGCGGCCAGGACACCTCCGCCGACGCCTCCCGCCCGCGGTCCGCCGCGTCGGCTCCGAAGCAGGCCGCAGCAGTCCCGCCGGCCGGGCAGCCGTCGGGCAAGCACCTGCCCCGCTCGCGGCCCGTGCGCCTGCGCATCCCGAAGATCTGGGTCGACGCCCCCTTCACGGGCCTGTCCATCGGCCCGGGCGGGCAGCTGCAGCCTCCCCCCGGCGACGACACCAACCTCGTCGGCTGGCACACCAAGGGAGCCTCCCCCGGAGAGCCGGGGACCGCGATCATCGCCGGGCACGTCGACACCAAGACGTCCGCAGCCGTCTTCGCCAACCTCGGCCAGCTGGACGAGGGCGACGTCTTCTACGTCGAACGCGCCGACGGGCGCACGGCGACCTTCCGGGTCGACAGCGTGGAGACCTTCGAGAAGGACGACTTCCCCAGCCATCGCGTGTACGACGACACCCCCCAGGCCCAGGTACGGCTCATCACCTGCGCGGGCAACTACGACCGGTCGGTCATGGACTACACGGACAACCTGGTGGTCTTCGCCCACCTCGTCTGAGCATCACCCGCGTAGGCCATACGAGTCGCGCGCTTCGGGCCACGGGCACACGATCGAGGAACGCCGACGCCGCCGACCGCGGCCGACGTCGCTTCCGCCCCGCGAAGGAGATGTGCGCAGGATGACGACCACGTCCGAACGTGTTTCCGGTCCGCCGGCCCGGCAGGTGTCGCCCCGGGTCTCCCAGTCCGTGTTCGACGGCTCCCGACTCCGGGTCGTCCTGCTGGTGGACGTCTACGACGGAGCCCAGCAGCAGTTCCTGGAGGCGTACGAGCTCCTGTGCAACCAGGTCGCCTCCGTCCCCGGACATGTCAGCGACCAGCTGTGCCAGTCCATCGAGAACCCCTCCCAATGGCTCATCACCAGCGAGTGGGAGAGCGCCCCGCCGTTCCTCGCCTGGGTCAACAGCGAGGAACACGTGCGGATGGTGGAACCGCTGCACAGCTGTGTCCGCGACACCCGGTCGCTGCGCTTCCACATCGTCCGCGAGACCGGCAGCCCGGCCCCCGGCGCCGAGCCCGGCAAGCGCCGGCTCCAGGCGGCACCCAGGATCGGCGACGGACTGATCCGGCACGCCCTCACCTTCACCGTCACGCCGGGCAGCGAGGAGAAGGTCGCGAAGATCCTCGCCGACTACGCCTCGCCCGAGCCGAAGGTCGACGACTCCACCCGGCTGTGCCGCACCTCGCTGTTCCTGCACGGCAACCGGGTGGTACGGGCCATCGAGGTACGCGGTGACCTGCTCGCCGCACTGCGCCATGTCGCCCGGCAGCCCGAGGTGCGCGCCGTGGAGGAGGCCATCAACCCGTACCTGGAGCAGGACCGGGACCTCGACGATCCCGAGTCCGCCCGTGTCTTCTTCACCCGGGCCGCACTGCCCGCCGTCCACCACGTGACGCTGGAGCAGCAGGACCCGCGGGAGGAGCGGCACGCCCTGTCCTATCCGGTCCGGCCCGGCTGCGGCATGCGCCTGGCCGAGGCGCTGGCCCGGCACGACGAGGCCGCCGCGGACGACCCGCGCAGCCCGATCCTGCGCAGCACGATCTTCCAGCGCGACGACGTCGTCGTACGCCTGATCGACGTTCGCGGCGGACTTGCGGCCGCCGACCCCGCCCTTGCCCTCGGCCTCCAGAACCCAGGGCAGCTGGCCGAGCTGACGACCTTCCCCATCGACGCGTCCGCGCCACGGCACGGCGAGCTCGCGCGTTTCATCGGGCTCGCCCGCATGGACCTCGTCACCGACCGCCGCTCGCCCGAGGCCTGAGCCGCCCTCAGCCGGCCGTGGCGGCCACAGCCCCCACGTCGATGCAGGACCTGATCGGAGGAACGCCGTGATCACATCCCGTCCCAGAATCGTGGATC
Organism: Streptomyces sp. NPDC001157; assembly: GCF_053598255.1. Taxonomy (NCBI): domain Bacteria; kingdom Bacillati; phylum Actinomycetota; class Actinomycetes; order Kitasatosporales; family Streptomycetaceae; genus Streptomyces; species Streptomyces sp. NPDC001157. Next base: position 340,992 of record NZ_JBSFJW010000005.1, on the reverse strand, counting down.
TCAGCGAGGTCGAGCCCAACCGTCGGCGCGGCGGCGACCTGCGTGCCATGCTCACCCCCGCCACGGTCGGCTCCACCAGCGGATTCATGGGCGTCGCCATCGTGCAGCCCGGCGAGCGCATCGGGGAGCACTACCACCCGTACTCCGAGGAGTTCGTGTACGTCGTGTGCGGCGACCTGGAGGTGGACCTCGACGGCGTCCCCCAGCCGCTGCGGCCCGAACAGGGCCTCATGATCCCCATGCACATGCGACACCGCTTCCGCAACGTCGGCAACGTCGAGGCCCGCATCGTCTTCCACCTCGGCCCGCTGGCCCCGAGCCCGCCGCTCGGCCACGTCGACACCGAGGAGGACGGGGCCGTCGAAGGGGTCCGGTCATGACACGCCGGGTGGCGGTCACCGGCATAGGCGTCGTCGCCCCCGGCGGCACGGGTGTACCGGCGTTCTGGGACCTCCTGGCCGCCGGGCGCACGGCGACACGGGGCATCACCTTCTTCGACCCGGCAGGCCTGCGCTCCCGGATCGCCGCCGAGTGCGACTTCGACCCGGCGACGCACGGGCTGGACGCGGAGCAGACCGCACGGTGCGACCGCTACATACAGTTCGCCCTGGCCGCCGCGGCGGAAGCGATACGCGACGCCGGCCTGGAGCCGGAGCGGGAGAACGCCTGGCGGGTCGGGGTCTCGCTCGGCACCGCGGTCGGCGGCACCACACGGCTGGAGCACGACTATGTGCTGGTCAGCCGGCACGGACAGCGCTGGGACGTGGACGCGCAGCGGGCCGGACCGCATCTGCACCGCGCGTTCGCGCCCAGCACCCTTGCCTCCACGGTGGCCGAGTGGTTCGGGGCGCGCGGTCCGGTGCAGACCGTCTCCACGGGCTGCACTTCGGGGCTCGATGCCGTCGGATACGCCTTCCACACCGTCGAGGAGGGCCGCGCCGACGTGTGCATCGCCGGCGCCTCGGACTCGCCGATCTCCCCGATCACCATGGCCTGCTTCGACGCGATCAAGGCGACGTCCCCGAACAACGACGACCCCGCGCACGCCTCGCGCCCCTTCGACGCCGACCGCGACGGGTTCGTCATGGGCGAGGGCGGCGCGGTGCTCGTCCTGGAGGAGCTGGAGCACGCCCGGGCCCGCGGCGCGCACGTGTACTGCGAACTCGCCGGCTATGCCACCTTCGGCAACGCCTACCACATGACCGGACTGACCCGTGAGGGCGTGGAGATGGCGAAGGCCATCGAGGCCGCCCTCGACCACGCGCGGCTGGACGGTACGGCGATCGACTACGTCAACGCGCACGGCTCGGGCACCCAGCAGAACGACCGCCACGAGACCGCCGCGGTGAAACGGGCCCTGGGCCCGCACGCCTACGACACCCCGATGAGCTCCATCAAGTCCATGGTGGGCCATTCCCTCGGCGCGATCGGCGCCATCGAACTCGTCGCCTGCGTACTGGCGTTGGCTCACCAGGTCGTCCCGCCGACCGCCAACTACGAGACCCCGGACCCCGAGTGCGACCTGGACTACGTCCCGCGCGTCGCACGCGAGCGGAAACTGAACAGTGTGCTCTCGGTGGGCAGCGGGTTCGGCGGCTTCCAGTCCGCGGTGGTCCTGACCCGGCCGAGGGAGAAGACACGATGAGCGAACCGCATCCACGGCGGGCGGCCATCACCGGAATCGGCGTGGTCGCACCCAACGGATCCAGCACGGAAACCTTCTGGAAGTCCGTCAAGGAGGGCATCAGCGTCCTCGACCGGGTCACCCGCGAGGGCTGCACCCACCTGCCGCTGCGGGTGGCGGGCGAGGTCCGCGACTTCGACCCGTCCGCCGCCGTCGAGGAACGCTTCCTCGTCCAGACCGACCGGTTCACGCACTTCGCGATGGCCGCGGCCGACCTCGCGCTGGACGACGCCCGGCTCGGCCGGCCCGAGACCGACGGCTCACCCTTCTCCGTGGGGGTGGTCACCGCGGCCGGTTCCGGCGGCGGCGAGTTCGGGCAGCGGGAACTGCAGCAACTGTGGGGAAAGGGCAGCCGGTTCGTCGGCCCCTACCAGTCCATCGCCTGGTTCTACGCCGCCAGCACCGGCCAGATCTCCATCCGCCGCGGCTTCAAGGGCCCCTGCTCGGTCGTCGCCAGCGACGAGGCCGGTGGCCTGGACGCCCTCGCGCACGCGGCGCGGGCCGTGCGGCGCGGCACCGACGTGATCGTGACCGGATCGACCGAGGCGCCGCTCGCCCCGTACTCCGTCGTCTGCCAGCTCGGCTACCCGGAGCTCAGCACCGAGGCCGACCCGGCCCGCGCCTACCGCCCGTTCACCTCCACGGCCTGCGGTTTCGTGCCCGCGGAGGGGGGCGCCATGTTCGTCGTGGAGGACGAGGCGACGGCCCTGGCACGGGGCGCGCGGGTACAGGCGGTGCTCGCCGGACACGCGGCCACCTTCACCGGCGCCTCCCGCTGGGAGCAGTCCCGGGAGGGCCTCGCCCACGCCGTCCGGGGCGCCCTGGCCGAAGCGGGCTGTGCCCCCGAGGAGATCGATGTCGTCTTCGCCGACGCCCTCGGTGTGCCGGAGGCGGACCGCGCCGAGGCCCTCGCGATCGCCGACGCGCTCGGCGCGCACGGCACCCGTGTGCCCGTCACCGCACCCAAGACCGGCATCGGCCGCGGCTACGGCGCGGCAGCGGTGCTCGATGTCGCGGCCGCGGTGCTGGCCATGGAGCACGGTCTGATCCCGCCCACCCCCAACGTCTACGACATCTGCCATGAACTCGACCTCGTGACCGGCCGGGCCCGCGCCGCCCGGCCGCGCACGGCGCTGGTCCTGAGCCGGGGCCTCATGGGGTCGAACTCGGCGCTGGTGCTGCGGCACGGCGCCACCGGCACCTCGTCCTGAGGCGCCGAGCAGCAGTAGAGGAGAACCGCATGTCCGACCGAATAACCGTCGAAGAGCTGGCCGAACTCATGAAGAAGTCCGCAGGCGTCACCGTCAGCCCCGAGGAACTCGGGCTGCACAACCCGGGCTTCGACACCCTGGGCGTCGACTCGCTCGGCCTGCTGGGCATCGTGGGCGAGCTGGAGAACCGCTACGGCACGCCGATGCCCGCCGACGCCGAACGCTCCAAGACCCCCCGGCAGTTCCTGGACCTCGTCAACAGTGCCCTCATGACAGGAGCGTGAGATGACCGGACACACGCAGAACGAGATCACCATCGCGGCGCCGCTGGACCTGGTCTGGGAGATGACCAACGACCTGGAGAACTGGCCGCGGCTGTTCACCGAGTACGCCTCCGTCGAAGTCCTGGCCCGGGAGGGGCTCAAGACCACCTTCCGGCTGACCATGCACCCCGACGAGAACGGCACCGTGTGGAGCTGGGTCTCCGAACGCGAGCCGGACCGCGACACGCTCACCGTCAGGGCCCGCCGGGTCGAGACGGGCCCCTTCGACCACATGGACATCCACTGGCAGTACGAGGAGGTGCCGGGCGGCACCCGCATGGTGTGGACGCAGGACTTCGCGATGAAACCGGAGGCACCGGTCGACGACGCCTGGATGACCGACAACATCAACCGGAACTCCAAGGTCCAGATGGGGCTGATCCGGGACCGCATCGAGAAGGTCGCCGCCGAGCGCGGCGCCACTCCGGGTCTGACCGACTGAGCCGGACGGAGAACCAAGCCCCCATGCACCAAGCACTGATCGTCGCCCGCATGGCCCCCGGCTCGGCCCCGGACATCGCCAAGGTGTTCGCCGAGTCCGACCGGGGAGAGCTGCCGCACCTCGTCGGGGTGGTCCGGCGCAGCCTCTTCCAGTTCGGCGACGTGTACATGCACCTCATCGAGTCCGAGCACGAGCCCGGCCCCGCCATCGCGAAGGTGACGCAGCATCCCGAGTTCCGGGACGTCAGCGAGCGGCTGTCCGCGTACGTCAGCGCGTACGACCCCGAGACCTGGCGTTCCCCGAAGGACGCCATGGCGCAGCGCTTCTACCTCTGGGAGCGCGACCCGGCCGGCTGACCCCGCCGTACCGCACCGGCCGCCGGGCCCGCAGCGTCGCGGGCCCGGCGGCCGGGGTCTTCGGGGGCCCGATCAGCCCGGGACGTGACAGTCGAACGCGTGCAGATAGGGGTTGACCGGGCGGATGTCGTCGATGACCAGCCCCGCCTCGGTCAGCCGGCCGACCATGCTGTCGGTGGTGTGCTTCGCCCCGCCGACGTTCAGGAGCAGCAGCAGGTCCATCGCGGTGCTGAAGCGCATCGAGGGCGAGTCGTCGACGAGGTTCTCGATGACCACGACCCTGGCCCCCGGGCCACCCGCCGCACGGACGTTGCGCAGCGTCCGGGCGGTGCTGTCGTCGTCCCACTCCAGGATGTTCTTGATGATGTAGACGTCCGCGGCGACCGGGACGGACACCCGGACGTCGCCGGGCACGACACAGGCGCGGTCCGCGAGGTCACCGCCCGGCCGCAGCCTCGGCAGCGCGTTCTCCACCACCCGCGGAAGGTCGAGCAGACTGCCGTGCAGCGAGGGGTACTTGTCGAGCAGGCTCACCACCACATGCCCCTGGCCGCCGCCGAGATCGGCTACCGAGGAACTCCCCGACAGGTCGAGGAAGTCGGCCACGTCCCGCGCCGACTGCACGCTGGACGTCGTCATGGCCCGGTTGAAGACGTCGGCGGACTCCGGGGCGTCCTCGTTCAGGTAGGGGAAGAACTCCTTGCCGTACAGGTCCTCGACGACATTGCGCCCGGTGCGCACCGCCTCGTCGAGCCTCGGCCAGGCGTCCCAGGTCCACGGCTCGGTGCACCACAGCGAGATGGCGCGCAGGCTGCCCGGATCGTCCTCGCGCAGCAGCCGGGAGACATCGGTGTGGGCGAAGGTCCCGTCCGGCAGTTCCTCGAAGACGCCGTAGCAGGAGAGGGTGCGCAGCAGCCTTCGTAGCGGCCCGGCCTCCGCCTTCACCGCCGCCGCCAGGTCCTCCGCGGTCATGGGGTGGTCACCGAGGGCGTCGGGGACTCCCAGCCGGGCGGCCGCCCGGAGGGCGGCGGCACATGCCGCCGCGAACGCGAGCTCCCTCAGCCGCATGGACGGCGGTGGGGCTGTCTGTGCGGTCGTCATGTGCCGCTTCCTTCCTTCTGGGTCCGCAGACGGGCCATGACCTGCGGGTCAGCACAGTCCCGCGGGCTGGGAGGCCCGGCAGGAGTTGCGTTCGAAGGTGTTTCCCGTGCCGTGGTCGGCGTTGATGAGGTCCGCCGGGGAGTTGCCCTCGACCACGTTGTCGCTGATCCGGTTGCGGTCGCTGGTGACGGCCACAAAGCTCTTGAACAGGACGATGCCGCCCGACAGCGGCGAGTTGCCGACGTTGTCCCTGACCACGTTCCGTGTCACCAAGGTGTCCTCGGCGCCGGTCAGGACGATGCCGGAGCCCTGCAGGGCGTCCAGCCGTGCTGTCTTCGGGCACGACTTGTTGTTGCGTACGACGAGGTTGTCGCGCACCGTCAGCGCGCCTGCCTTCGGCTTGTTCTCGTCACCGACGACGAACACCGCGGCGCAGTTGGCGGTGAGGCGGTTGCCTGCGACGGTGAGGTTCCGCAGCCGCCGCACGGTCAGGCCGATCCGGTTGCCCTCCAGCCGGTTGTGGTCGATCAGCGTGCCCCCGGTGTCCGTGGCGCCCGCCTCCTCCTGGATGGTGTTGGCGAGGAAGACGCCCGCGTCGCCGTTGTTCAGGGCGCTGTTGTCCCGGATCAGCGAGCGGACCGAGCGCTCCTGGGCGATGCCCCACACACCGTTTCTCGCGGCGGTCACGTTCCGCACGACCAGCCGGTCGGTCGCCATGGCGAACACCCCGGTCCTGGCGAAGCCGGTGACGGTCAGCGAAGCAACGGTCACGCCCTCGACGTTGCGGTTCTTCGTGCCCACGACACAGATGCCGTTGCCGCCCTCCGCACAGCTGTTCGCGGCCTTCTTCGTGCTCGGTTCGATCACTGTGCTGCGCCCCATGCCCCGCAAAGTCAGCCCGGGCGTGGTCACCTTCACGCTCTCGTGGAACGTGCCGGGGGCGACGAGAACGGTGTCTCCGGGCTCGGCCGCGTCCACCGCCTTCTGGATCGACTGGCCCGGCATGACCACATGGAACGCATGACGGGCAGCCGGCGGAGCGGCACCCAGCCCGGCCCCGACCACCACGGTGGTGCACATCATGTACGCAATGCGGTATTTCTTCATACCGCGAACGCTATGACCTGATAGGCGGTTTACCTGCTGGATGGGCCATTCGGCGGCGTGTCCCGCGCGCCCCCTGAGCCTGACGCGGGCTCGGGGCGGGGTGCCGTCCGTCAAACCGGGCGATAACCGGAGATACTTCGTACAGCGCCTTCGGAGTTTCCGGGGCGTGTCGCACGAGCAGGCCGCTGCGGGCCGGGCGGGAGCGATGTTGATCCGTGTGCTTCTCGTCGAGGAGACCGACCTGGTGCGCGGGGCACTGGCTGCCCTGCTGACACGTGAGGAGGACATCGAGGTGGTCGCAGCGGCACCGGGGTGCGGGCAGGCCATCACACGGGCGCTGTCGTACCGGCCCGATGTCGTCGTCATCGACTGTGACGGCAATGGCGCCGTCGAGGACGGGGCGCTGGGCACCTCGCAGGAGCTGAGCGAGCGGCTTCCGGAGTGCCGGATCCTGCTGGTGGCCGGCACGGCGACGCCCGAGTATCTGCGTCAGGCGCTGGCTCAGCCCGTCGCGGGACTCATCGGCCGGAACAGCCCCAGCAACTTTCTGACGGAGGGCGTGCGCAAGGTGGCGGCGGGCGGGCGGTTCATCGACCCGGAGCTGGCACTGCTGGCGCTCTCCTCGGCCAGGAGCCCGCTGACCCCCAGGGAGATCGAGGTGCTGCGGCTGGCGGCGGACGGCACACCGACGCGGGAGATCGCCGAGCGGCTGTCGCTGTCGGTGGGAACGGTCCGCAACCATCTCAACGCGGTCTCCAGGAAGACCGGTGCGCGCAACCGCATCGACGCGATCCGCATCGCCCGGCAGTCGGGATGGCTGTAGCCGCGGCCGTCCGGCTCACATGGCTTTCCGGTGGGCGAGTGCGCCGCCGACGACCGGTTGCGCCTCGTCCGCTCGTCCGTCCCAGTGGCCGATCAGGTCGCGGTAGAGGGCGCAGTCAGCCATCAGCTGGTCGTGAGTGCCGAGGCGGCAGCCCGAGCCGTCCATGACGAGGACGAGGTCGGCGCGCAGCGCGGAACTGATCCGGTGGGCGCACACGATCAGGGTGGCCGGGCGGCGGGCGAAGGCCCGTTCGGCGACCGCCTCCGCTGCCGGGTCGAGGTGGCAGGTGGCCTCGTCCAGCAGGACCAGCCGGGCCGACGGCAGCAGGGCCCGGACCAAGGCGAGCAGCTGCCGCTCACCCGCCGAGAGCACGGCCGGATCCACGATCGCGTCATAGCCGCCGAGACGCCGGACGAGCGCCTGCGCACCGATGGCGCGGACCGCCGCGTCCAGCTCGGACCCGGTGGCCGCGGGGTGAAGATAGGCGAGATTCTCGCGCAGGGTGCCGGCGAAAACGTAGGCCTCCTGCGGGATCAGCACACGGCACCGCGACAGCCGGTCCCGATCCAGCTCCCGCACCGGCACACCCCCCAGCCGGATCCGGCCGGCGCGCGGTTCGAGCACCCCCGCGACGAGCGCGGCCAGCGTCGACTTGCCCGCCCCACTGGGGCCCACGACCGCCAGGTGCGTGCCCGCCGCGAGAACGAGGTCGAGATCCCGGACGACCGGTTCGGCGGAACGGGCGTACCCAAAGGTGACCCCGCGCAACTCCAGACGCCCGTCGAGGGGCTGCGATGCCAGGGTGGAGCGGGCGGCAGCGGCAGACCGGGACCCGTCCGGCGTGGCGCCGCTCTCCAGGTGTGGTGGGTCTTTGGGCTCGCCCGACATTGCTGTGGGGAGCAGACCGGCGGTTCGGCGCTTTGACGGGGGCCCCTCGGGCCCGCCCGTCACCATGCCTGACGCCCTGCGCCTCGCCGAAGTGTGGGCCGCAGTCGGGGTGTTGCCCGGGCCGGTATCGGCTGGGGGGCCTGTTTCCGTCGGGGTGGATGATTCCAGGATTCGGGTCAGGGTGACCAGGAGCCACAGGCCGCTGCCGCCGAGGCCCTGGACGAAGCCTCGTAGGGCCGGTTGCAGGGACTGGGAGACGTAGGTCAGGGCGCCCAGGATGGCGCCGGTCGTCATGCCGCCGTGGACCAGCCACGGCGTTCCGACGAGGATCAGCACGATCGGGAGCCAGCCGCCGACGCCCAGGGCGGCGGTCCGTACGGCGGTGAGCCGGGCCAGGGCGCGGGCCGCGCCCGCCGCCGCGTCGATGCGGGCGCCGACCCGAGCGCGTACGACGTCCTCGGCGCCGCAGGCCGTGACGTCCCGCAGCCCGTCGGCCACCGCGCCCACCTGCTCGGCGATGGCCTCGTCGGCCAGCACGACGGCCCGCTGCCGGGCGGCCATCGCGCGCAGGGCCAGCAGGAAGAGTGCCAGCCCGGCCGCGAGGGGCGGCAGCACGAACAGCAGCAGGGCGGGATCGAGTACGACCAGCCCGAGCAGCACGCTCACCGCGGTGACCGAGAAGGTCTGCACGAACATCACGATCGCCCCGTACGACTCGCGGGCGATCTCGACCTGTTCGGTCAGCCGCGCCACGCCCGATGTGTCGGCCGGTCCGGTCAGGCGGGCGGAGCGCTGCAGCGTGCCCGTGGTGACGAGGGTGACCAGGTCGTCGCGGAACGGTTCGACGACGTCGGCCAGTTGGAGGGTGGCCTGCCGGGTGCCCCAGGCACCGAGCAGGACGGTGCAGGCCAGCAGTCCCAGCCAGCCGAGGCCCTGGGCGCCGCGGCCGGCCAGGAAGCCGTCGTCGAGGGCCCGGGCGACCAGCCAGCCGGACAGCAGCGCGGGCACCGCCTGGACCAGCGACCAGCCGGTGAGCCGCACGAACTCCCGGCGCCGGGCGCGGAGAGCGGAGCGAAGCAGGCCGTGGGCCGCCCGGTTCATCGCGACCCCCGGTCGGGCGTCGGCTCCGGACGGAAGACGGCCCGGTACCCCGGGTCCGCCCACAGCGCTCGGTGGGTGCCCTGTCCGCGGACGCGGCCCGCGTCGAGCCAGACGACGTGGTCCGCACGGGCCGCGGTGGAAGCACGGTGGGTCACCACGAGCCGGGTACGGCGGGCGAGCCGCCCGGACCCGGTGAGCACCTTGCCGATGTGGTGCTCGGTGACGGTGTCGAGGCCGGCCGTCACGTCGTCGAGCACCAGGAGACGACCGGCCGGGCCCGCCTGGACGAACGCGCGTGCCAGGCCCACCCGTTGGGTCTCCCCACCGGACAGCGGGGCGGTGGTCGGCCGGGTGCCGTACCCCTCGGGCAGGGTCTGGAGGAAGGTGTCGGCGCGCGCGGCGGTCGCCGCCGCCGGCACCTCGGCCTGCGCGGGGTCGCGGGCCCCGAAGGCGATCGCGTCGGCGTAGGTCTCGCCCAGCAGCACCGGCCGGTCGAAGCCGTACGCCACGGCCCGCCGCAGCGCCGCGCGGTCCACGTCACGCAGCGGCACACCGTCGAGCAGTACCTCGCCCTCGTCCGGATCGGCCAGCCTCCCGGCCAGCGCGGCGAGCAGCGACTTGCCGGATCCCGACCGGCCCACGACGGCCGTCAGCAGGCCGGGCGGCGGGGCCAGGTCGACCCCGTCCAGCACCTTCTCGCCCTCCGGCGTGCGGACGGTCACCCGGCGGAACTCCAGCCGGCCGCCGCCCCCGTCCGGCAGGCGCGCGGTGCCGTACACGACGGCGGGTTCCGCCAGGACCTCGGCGACCCGCCCCGCCGTGGCGCGTGCGAAGGTGAGCCGGTGCGCCGAGGCCACCAGCGAACTCACGCCCGTGGCCAGCAGTACGTACTCGCTCGCGGCAAGCGTCTGACCCGGTGTGATGCGGCCCCGGGCGAGCTCCAGGCCGGCCACCGCCAGCACGGCGACCTCCAGCAGGGGGACGACCGCCGCGTCCCGCCCGGAGACCCGGGCGTACGCCCGCCACATCCCCATGCCGTGGCGGTGCAGCTCCGGCAGCGGCTGCAGGATCCGCTCGGCCTCCCGGGCCGTGGTCCCGGCGGCGGTGATGGAGCGGATGCCGGTGAGGGCGTCGACGAGCCGGGCGGCGATACGGCCCTGGGTGGCGAAGTAGCGGTCGTTGACGTCGGAGACGTCACGGACGAAGGCCCGCACCACCAGGACGACCACCGGCAGCCCGGCGAGAAACGTCAGGCACAGCCAGGGGTCGATGAGGGCCAGGGCCACCACCGCGCCGACCGGGGGGAGTACCTCGGTCACCGCCCACACCAGGCCCGAGGGGGCGCTGCCGGTCCGGGCGGTGTTGCTCACCAGGCGCGTGACCAGGTCACCGGGGGTGTGGCGGCGGGTGGCACGGCTGCCCAGGTCGAGGACGTGCCCCAGCAGGGTGTGCCGCAGCCATGCGGTGCAGCGGGAGTTGGCGACGGCGCCCGCGTAGTCGTCCGCCGCGTCGCACACCACGAGGAGCGTGACGGCGACGGCGGACAGGGTCAGCCACAGGGGGGCGTCACCACGCCCCAGCACGGCGTCGACCGTGCGGCCCATCACGGCGGGCAGGACGACGTAGACCCCGGCGAGCACAAGAGAAGTGGCGGCCAGGACGCCGCCCCAGGTGCCGCCCCGCCGCACCGCCGTCAGCAGCAGTCGGTCCGCCGCACGTCGGTCCATCGGCCGCTCCCGTCTGCCGTCGTCGGACGGTTCCGGAGACAGGGGGCGGGGGCACTCGAAGTGCCCCCGCCATGGTGATTCAGAGGCGAGCTCCTAGCACAGCGCGACGCTGAGGCCGCTGAAGCAACCCTTGCTTGCCCGGCTGGGGCCCGGACGCAGACCGGTTTCCGACTCGATGGTCAGACCCTGCAGTTCGAGGAGCGACATATGTCCTCACCTCCTCTCTTGTTCGCGGTGGGGACGGGGGGTCTCATGTGTGGTCAGGTCCGGCGTCAGGAACGGCAGTCCGGCAGGCCGGGAGTGGAAGGCGGCGCCCAGGGCGAGGAGGACGCCGGCACCGCCGGTGGCCAGGTCCATGGACAGCCGCATCAACTCCTCGCCGGGGAAGGCCAGTCGGCCGTCGAGCAGACACGCGTGGCGGGCCAGGCTGCGCACATGCTCCGCGATCACGGGGTCTCGTGTCGCGGCCGTGCCGGGTGGGTGGGCACGGCTGAGGTGGAGAATCATTCCGGCGATGCCGTCGAAGAGCCCGGGCTCTAGGTAGAAGGATGCACTGGCGGCCTTGCGGATCGCGTCGGCGGCGGCTGAGAAGTCCTCGTCCCCGCGATGGGCCAGGTAGTCGTCGAGGACCATGCCGATGCCCACGCTTCCGTCGGCGAGATAGGGCATGGTGCGCCAGCCCTCGTTCACCTCCATCGACCCCTCGTCGCGCACGATGCAGCGGCGGAGGTCCTGGCGCAGGGCGGTGGCCGCCAGGTCGAGGTGCGCCGGGTCGCCGTACTGCTCGTACAGACGCAGGAACATCAGCGCGGGACCCGACGATCCGTACATCAGCCCCGCTCTCGGGTGGGCGCCACCGCTGGTCTGAGGCACGCCGTCCGCGGGGCCCAGGCGGTCCGCGACGATCTCCGCCACGCGGTGGGCGGCGTCGCGGCAGACGGCGTCGCCGGTGGTGGTGGCGAAGTGCAGCAGGTTGAGCCCGATGCCGGACAGGCCGCCCTTGAGGTCGAGGGCGAGGATCTCCCAGTGTTCGCCCAGACACATGTCGAGGACCTTGGCGGCCTCCTCATGGTGCCCGAGGCGCTCCAGAACGTACGCGATGCCGTGCAGGCCTTCGTAGAAGCCGAGGCGGGTGCCTGATTCCGGGTGGAGCGCGTGCCGGATCAGCCACTCCTCGTGGTCCGGGTGGCGTCCTGCGCCCGTCACGTCCAGCGCGTACAGCACGCCCGCCGCTCCGTGGGCCAGGTCGAGGCCGCTGCCGGGGAGGATGAACTGCTCGATGTCTCCCGGGAAGAGCCGGTCGTGGCGGTCGGGCGTGGCGGAGGCCAGGATCGCGGCGGCTATGGACTCCCGGGCGTGCAGCCAGCCAGGGTGGTCGGGGTCCAGCCGGGGCTCGCGGTCCGCGCCGGCGGTCATCCCCCCGTCGCCGGTGACCGTGCGAACGGCGTCGTCGAGGAACGCCCGGGGGACCGGGAACAGCCGCGCGGCCTCCCTGGCAAGCTGTCCCGCCTTGCCCCGGTCCAGATCGACCAGGCCCGTCAGCGGCATGAACAGCGAGAGCCGCAGGCAGGCCAGGGCGTACCGGTCGATGTCGAAGCCGGTGACCCCTCGCGGGGCGAGGAAGCCCGGGGCGGCAAGGATCTGATGTCGCGCGTCCGCCACATCCGACGCGCCCTCGAAGTCGATCAGGACCACATTGCCGTCGGGGCGGACCAGGATGTTGAACATGTGCACGTCGCCGAGCACGATGCCCCGCTCGTGGACCGCCGTGACAGCGTCCTCCACCTTCGTCAGCACGTCGAGTGCCCAGGAGGTGTGGTCGACGAAGGCCGCCGGGTCCGGGACCAGGGTGGTGGCCAGAGGGTAGCGGTCGACGAACGCTGTGTGCAGGGGCGTCCCCTCGACGAATTCCTCCACCAGGAAGTGGTGACCGCCCAGTTCGAAGTGATCGTGGAGCGCGGGGACACAGGGCAGGCCGCGTAGCCGTTCCAGGGCTTCGCGCTCGCGCTTGAGGCGGGTGACGGCGTCCGCACCGTCGGGTGTGAGACCCGCGTACGGCCGCCCCTCCTTGAGAACGACACGTTCGTCCGTGCGCGTGTCCACCGCTGCGTACACTCCGCCGGCGTTGGAGAAGTGCAAGGCCTTCTCGATCCGGTAGGGAAGCTCGGCCACGGTGGTCCGCCGACTCTCGGCCAGGTGGGGTTCGAGGAATTCGGGCAGCCGCACCCACTCCGGCACCCGGAAGGTCGGGCCGCGCACATCGGGTACCAGACGCCCGGAGGGATCCTCCACCGCTTCCTCCAGCACGCCGTCCGCCGATACGCAGTACCGCTCGGCGAAGGCCCCGTACCTGACGTACAGCGGACCGTCCCCCCAGCGCAGGTCGCTGAGGATGTACGGGCCCTGCCGGCCGTCGAGCAGTCCGCCCAGCTCGGTGAGGATGCGCTCGCACTCGGCCTCGTCCACGGGGTAGACGGTCACGAACTTGCCGCTGGAGCCACGGTGGGCGTACTTCGCGTTGGCGAGGAACAGTGCGTCCATGCCGGGCAGGAACTTGAAGGCGATACGGCGCGGGACGCAGTAGTCCCACACCTCGTCCAGGATCGACTGCGCGTTGTCCGGACACGCCGAGACGTGGATCTTCCAGCCCTGCCGGGGGAGCACGCTGCCGGTGGGACGGCACACGACCCAGTCGCCGAGCTCCTCGCGCGCCCACGAGTCGGGGAGCCGAAGGCCGGCCTGCCGGAAGCGGCCACGCGTCCGGCCGTGATGCGGTGCGTCGTAGAAATGGGCGTCCGTGAGGCAGTAGACCTCATACCGCTTGTCCACGGGAGTCTCCAAGGGTTTCAGTCCGCCTCCCTGGTGCCTCTCACGTCCCACCATGGCAGAAGGCGCAGGCGGGGACATCGTGCGTCTGTCACCTGACGAGCGTGGGATTCACCCGGGGCACCCGTGACGAACGCACACCCATGGGCGGGGATAATCACGGCCGCAGGAGTATCCGAACCTCCCGAGAGGGCGTGTGTTTCCCGCCATGCGCAACGGTCCCGCACGATGAACGTCACCGACTCCTTCCCGCTCGGTGCCGCCACCACGCTCGACGAACTCGCCCGGGACCCGCATCCCCGGCTGGCGCAGCTGCGGGCGCGCGAGCCCGTGTCCTGGCTGCCGGAGCTGGGCGGCTGGCTGGTGACCCGACGCGATCTCGCGCTGCACGTGATGCGGGACGCCGCGACCTTCACCGTCGACGATCCCCGGTTCTCCACCGCGCAGGTCGTCGGGCCGAGCATGCTGTCGCTGGACGGGGAGCAGCACACCCGCCACCGCGAGCCCTTCAACGCCCCCTTCCGCCCGCGGCAGGTACGCGACGGCTTCGCCTCCTTCATCGAGCAGGAGACCGACCGACTCATCACCGCGCTCGAGCCGGCCGGGGCCGCCGAACTGCGACGCGCCTTCGCCGGACCGCTCGCGGTCGCCGTCGTGACCGAGGCGCTCGGGCTGGCCGGTGCCGGCACGGACACGGTGCTTTCCTGGTACGACTCCATCGTGCGGTCGGTCTCGGACATCACCGCCGGACACGAGGCGGGGCCCGCCGGAGCGGCCGCGTACGCGGAGCTGCGGGCCGCCGTGGAGAACACCGTTGCCGACCGGGGCAGTTCCTCGCTGCTGGTCTCCGCCGCCGGGCGCCTGGCCCTGCCCGAGGTGGCTTCCAACGCCGCGGTCCTGATGTTCGGAGGCATCGAGACCACCGAGGCGATGATCACCAATGCGCTGTTGCACCTGCTGAGCCACCCGGGTCAACTCGCCCTCGTACGCGGTGACTTCGAGCTGCTGGACGGTGCCATCGAGGAGTCGCTGCGCCTGGAACCCGGCGCCGCCGTCGTGGACCGCTACGCGACATGTGACACCGCACTGGGCCCGGCCACCATCCGCCGGGGCGATCTGGTGACCGTCTCCCTGGCCGGCGCCAACCGCGACCCTGTCGTCTTCCCCGACCCGGACCTCTTCGACGTCCGCCGCGAGAACGCCCGCCTCCAACTGGCCTTCGCCCACGGCCCGCACCACTGCATCGCCGCCCACCTGGCCCGCCTGGAGACCCGCATCGCCCTCCAACGCCTCCTCGAACGCCTCCCCGCCCTGCGCCTCGCCCCGGACCGCCCCGCAGCCCCGTACGGCCTGGTCTTCCGCAAGCCCCCCACCCTGCATGTGCAGTGGGACAGCCCTCGCTGAGCGGCAGTTGCGGCCGTTGTCGCGTCACGGTCGATGGCAGTGGGGCGCGTTGTGGCGACCTCCGAACCGGCACACACCGCACGTGCCCTCGCGGAGAGGAAGGGCCAGGTGCCGGTCGATCCTCTCGCGCGGCGGCACGACCGGAGCATCCGCGGCGCAGCCGGAGGCGTCGGCGCGGCCCTCCAGCACACTGGCCGGACAGCCGACCGCGAACGCGTCCCGTGCCGACCGGTTCGACCGCCTTGGGGGGCAGCGAGGGCACGGTCGTCCGCACATTCTCCGCACACGACGTCGCCCCGTGCTCGGCGTCCATGACGACCACGACTGGCGCGGAGCTGAGCAGTGCCCTCGATGTCATCCGGGCGCGCGGTGCCCCCAACTCCTCGGCCTCGTCGCGCCCGACCAACACGAAGTCGTCGGCCCGCTCGTGGGGCGGCAGCCGGGGATCGCGCTCAGCCGGCGGGCGCAACGGTCGGAGAGCGCCCCGCGACAGCCGACAGACCGACGCGCGCACGGCGGCCGTCCTGGTTCGCCGCGGCGAGACGGCAGGTGCCGCCACGGCCAGGATCGACGCCTACGTGCCCCTGGCGCCCGGTGGCGACCCCGCGGGAGTCCGCGAGCGGGGCGCCGGAATCCTGCCCGAGTACATGCTCCCCGAACCCGCCGCCTCCCGCCCGCCGAAGCGTGAGCCGGCCCCAGGCGCACCCGCCTTCGACGACCTCACCGCAAGCCTGACGGAGATCTGGAGCGACGTGCTGGGCATGCCCGTGGCCCCGGACGAGGACTTCTTCGAGCTCGGCGGCAACTCCCTGTTCGCCGTCCGTATCGGTGCCGCCCTGCGCGCCCGCGGCTGCGGGAGCCGTACCGCCACCCGACGGTCCGGAGGCCGGTGGCGAGCCTCAGGGCCGTGGCCCGGCGGGGTCCACCCATGTGAGCCCGTCCTCCGACGCCACCAGCCCGCCCGGCCGCACCGGCGTCTCCTCCTCCAACGGCCCGCCGAACACGCCTCGTTCCTGCAGAACCGCACCCTCCTGGAACACCTCACGGATGGTGGCGGACTCGAAGAGGGGGTTGCGCAGGCCGTCGGAGTCCGGCAGCCGGCCCACCGCCGAGCCGAGCTCCGAGGAGGCCGTCGTCAGCCGGGCCTCCGCCTCCCCGAGCCCGCCGAAGGCGGCGTCGCCGGAGGCCAGGCCGCCCACCAGTTCCACGAACGCCTCCAGTTCCGTCGCGCCCACGTTGGTGACCTTGCGGGCCTTCCAGAAGTACGAACGCTCGTCCTCGTGCATGTCGTAGAAGGAGACCAGGAACTCGTAGAACAGGCTGTACTCGTGCCGGTAGCGGGCCTCGAACTCGTCGAACAGGCGACGCTCGTCCAGCGTCCCCGCGAGGCCGCTGTTGATGGACCGGGCCGCGAGCAGGGCCCCGTACGTGGCGAGGTGCACGCCGGAGGAGAGCACCGGGTCGACGAAGCACGCCGCGTCACCGGCCAGCACCATGCCGGGCCGCCACAGCCGGGACTTCCAGTACGACCAGTCCTTGCGGACGCGGACCTGGTCGTAGGGCATCTCGGTGGCCTGCGGAACCCCTTGGAGGAGGTCGCGGACCTCGGGACAGGAGTCGATCAGCCGGCGCCAGGCCGCCACCGGATCGCGCTGGATCGCGGCGGCGTTCTCCCGGCTCACCACGGCCCCCACACTCGTGAGGTCGTCGCGGAGCGGGATGTACCAGATCCAGCCCTCGTCGAAGGCGGCGCAGAAGATGTTGCCGTCGTTGGGCTTCGGGAGCCGCTTGCCCCCGGCGAAGTAGCCGAAGACCGCGATGTTGCGGAAGAAGTCGGAGTACGTCCGGCTGCCGCCGACCTCGGTGTGGATCCGGCTGCCGTTGCCGGAGGCGTCCACGACATAGCGGGCCCGGGCCTCGCGGAGTCCGCCGCCGGAGCCGCTCCAGCTGACGCCCCGCACCCGCTCCTCGTCGGCGAGCACGCCCTTGACGCGGCAGTTCTCCCGAACGTCGACGCCGACCCGGCGGGCGCCCGCCAGCAGGATCGCGTCGAACCGCGACCGCTCGACCTGGTAGGCGAACGAGGTCGGGTCGGCCAGCAGGGGAGAAAGAGCGAAGGAGAACTGCCACGGATCCCGGTTCCGGCCCCAGCGGAACGTCCCGCCGCGCTTCAGTTTGAAGCCCGCCCGCGCGACCTCGTCCTCGACGCCCAGGATGCGGCACACACCGTGCACGGTGGACGGCAGCAGCGACTCGCCGATCTGGTAGCGGGGGAACGTCTGCTGTTCCAGGAGCAGGACGCGGTGGCCGCGCAGGGCGACAGCGGTGGCGGCGGTCGACCCGGCCGGACCGCCGCCCACGACGATCACATCGAACTCCTCGACTGCCCCGTGATCAACGGTGGGTTGTGCAACAGTCACTGTGCTTCTCCTAGGGAGTCGATCCATGCGCGGACGGCCGCCACGGTGGTCGGAGCGTGCTCCTGCATGAACGAGAAGTGGTCGCCGGGTACGTCGACCTGGGTGTGCGGCAGTGGCCAGGACGTCCGCCACTCGTCCGGGCCCGCGCTCGCCGCCATCTCGGCGGTGGGCTCGGTCGCCCTCACCAGCAGGGTCGGGGTGTCGACCGGTTCGGGGTCCCAGCCCAGGAACATGCGGGTGTACGCCCCCAGGGCCGCAACGCCCGCGTCCTCGTCCCCGCCGAACTCGGTGCCGCCCAGACGCGGCGCGATGACCGCGGGGAGCGACAGCAGCCAGTCCTTGTCGCTGTTGCCGTCGTCGACGAGGTACGTGTCCAGCAGTGCCTGCCCGAGGGGAGCGGCCCCCATCGCTTCGAGCCGCCGGGTCACGGCGTGGGCCACGGCACCCCCGGTGCTGACGCCGACGACCACGAAGGGTCTGCCGCCCACGTGCCGCAGCACCGACTCGGCGTGCGTGAGGGCCAGTGTCTCCCGGTCGGCCGGCACCGCGCCGCCCGCATCGATGCCCGGGTGCGGGAACTCGAAGACGTCCATCTCCCCTTGAAGAAGACCGTGGAAGCGAGCGAACTCCCCGCCCGGCGCGCCGAACGTCGGGTGGGTGCCGGTGAAGAACACGAGCACCGGGCCGCCGTCCCCGGCGTCGGTGGCGCGCCGCACCGGCGGGATCGCGCGTTGCCGGCTCTCGGCCGGGTCGAACGTCGGAACGGCCCAGGACGCCGTGACCAGCATCTGCATCGCGGCGACCACCTGACCGGCCTCGCAGACCCGACGGTAGAGCGAGGACAGGGTCTGCGCGGGCCGCGGGTCCGGTGCCCCCGCGGTGTCGGGCGCCGTCGCCGGTAGGTCGTCCTCCAGCAGGCCGAGGATGTGACGGGCCAGCCCCTGAGCCGTCGGATGCTCGAACACCACGGCGGCCGAGAGCCGCAGTCGCAGCGCCATGCTCAGCCGGTTGCGGACCTGCACCGCCATCAGCGAGTCGAAGCCCATCTCGGCGAAGGACCTGCCGGCCGGGAGCGCGTCGGCGTCCGGGTATCCGAGCACCGCCGCCACGTCGGCGCTCATCAACTCCGTGAGCCTGCCTTCCCGTTGACCGGCGGGGAGCTCGGCCAGCACCTGCCGCCATGCTCCCGGCTCCCACACCTGCTCCGGGCCGGGCCGGGCCTTCTCGACGGCAGGCGTACGAGGGCGCACCAGCCCACGCAGGAGCGGCGGCAGCGGCTCTGGGGCGGCTCGGAGGGCCGCCCGATCCAGCAGAACGGGCGCCGGCACGGGCTCGCCTTCGCGGAGCGCCGCATCGAACAGGGCCAGCCCCTGCGCCGTGGACAGCGGCCGGAGCACGTCACCTCCCCGCTGCTGGGTACCGGCCATACCTCTTGCGGTCTCCCACGGCCCCCACGCCAGGGACACGGCCGGCAGCCCGATCCGGGTGCGGTGGCGGGCCAGGGCGTCCAGGAAGGAGTTGGCCGCCGCGTAGTTGCCCTGGCCCGCGCGACCCAGCAGCCCGGACACCGAGGAGAACAGGACGAACGCCGACAGATCCAGGTCCCGTGTCAGCTCGTGCAGATGCCAGGCCGCGTCCGCCTTCGGCCGCAGCACCGCGGCCATCCGCTCGGGACTCAGCGCGGTCAGTACCCCGTCGTCCAGCACCCCGGCGGCATGCACCACGGCGGTCAACGCGGGCGCACAGCTGTTGATCACCTCGGCGAGTGCGGCACGATCGGACGCGTCGCAGGCCGCGATCCGCACCTCGGCGCCCAACTCCTCCAGCCCGGCGCGCAGCTCCCGGGCGCCGGGCGCCTGCGGCCCCCGGCGCCCGGTGAGCAGCAGGTGCCGTACGCCGTACGAGGTGACGAGATGGCGGGCGAGCTCCGCGCCCAGGGCGCCGGTGCCGCCGGTGACCAGGACGGTGCCGGCCCAGCGAGGGGTGTCCGCCGTCGCGGTGCCGGTGGCACGGACCAGTCGCGGCGCGCTCAACCGGCCGGAAGAGGCGGACAGTTGGGGCTGTCCGGTGGCCACGGCCGTCGGCAGGAGCCGTAGCGACTCCGGTCGTCCGTCCACATCGACGAGGGTGATGCGCCCCGGGATCTCGGACTGGGCCGTGCGCACCAGCCCCCACACCGCGGCACCGGCCAGGTCCGGGTCCGGTGCGGTGGCGTTCCGCGTCAGCACCACCAGGCGGGAGCCTGCCGTTCGAGGGTCGTCCTGCCAGTCCTGCAGCGTGCGCAGCACCCTCGCCGTCAGTGCGTGCACGGCGGGCAGCGGGTCGGGATCCGCCGCCGGGCCGACGGCCGTGAGGACGACGGTGTCCGGTTCGTGTGCGGCGGTGTCCACGACTTCGGGGAGCAGCGTGTGCAGGTCCAGCTCGTCCGGGCCGAGCAGCGCCCAGCGTCCCGTGGTGCCCCGTTCGCCGTCGGGCGGTTCGACGGGGGTCCAGGCAGGGCGCCACAGGGCCTGCCGGGCCACGTCGAGTTCGTCCGTCGGGACCGGGAGCTGCCGGGTGACGAGGGAATCCACTCGTGCCACCGCGCGGCCTGCCGGGTCGGCCAGCGTCACCGAGAGCGCGTCCGCTCCGGTCGGGGCGACGCGCACGCGTACCTCCGATGCGCCCGCCGCGTACAGCCGCACACCGGTCCATGCGAACGGCACCCGGAGAGCCTCCGCCTCGCCCGCGGAGCCCGCCAGCAGCGGTGCGTGCAGTGCCGCGTCGAGCATGGCCGGGTGGATGCCGAAGCGGTCGGCGCCGGTCAACTCCCCGTCGGACAGCCGGACTTCCGCGAACAGTTCGTCCCCGCGTCGCCACACCGCCCGTACGCCCCGGAAGGACGGCCCGTAGGCGAGGCCGCCCTCCGCGAGCCCGTCGTAGGCGTCCGTGAGGTCGACCCCGGCGGCGCCCTGCGGGGGCCATGCCGTGAGTTCCGGGTCCGGCGGCGGAGCCTCCCCGGGACCCGGGCCGAGCAGCCCGGTGGCATGCCGGGTCCAGGCGGGCTCCCCGTCCCCGTCGGGGCGGGCGTAGACGTCGAACGGCCGTCGGGCGGACTCGTCCGGCTTTCCTACGACGATTTGGACGCGCACCCCCGTGTCCGGGGCGAGGGCCAGGGGAGCCACGACCACGAGTTCGTCGAGAGCGCCGCAGCCCGTCTCCTGGCCCGCCTGTACGGCCAGCTCCACGAACACCGTCGCGGGGACGAGGGCCGACCCGGCGATCACATGGTCGGTGAGCCATGGGTGCGTGGCGGGGGAGAGCAGGCCGGAGAACACCGTGCGGTCGGTGTCCGGCACGGTGAACGCCGGTCCCAGCAGCGGGTGTTCGTGGGCGGCCGGAACGGGGCCCTGCGTGCGCGGCGCGTCCAGCCAGTACCGGCGGCGCTGGAAGGCGTACGTCGGCAGGTCCACCCGGCGTGCCCCGCTGTCCGCGAACACCGCGGGCCAGTCGACCTGCGCCCCGCGCACATGGAGGCGGGCCACGGCGGTCAGCAGGGTCTGCGGCTCGTGTTCGCCGCCGCGGGTGGCCGTGATGCACAAGGGGCCCTCGCCGTCCGGGCCGGTCAGACATTCCTCGGCCGCCGCCGTCAGCACGGGACCGGGGCCGATCTCCAGGAACGCCGAGACGCCGTTGTCGCCGAGCCACCCCAGGGCATCGGCGAACCGCACCGGCAGGCGGGCGTGCCGTACCCAGTACTCCGGGGTACACAGCTCCCCGGCCTTGACCGGACGGCCCGTCACCGCCGAGACCACGGGTATCCGTGGCGGCCGGAAGACCAGCCCCTCGGCGACTTGGCGGAAGTCGTCGAGCATCGGCTCCACCAGCGGCGAGTGGAAGGCGTGGGCGACCCGAAGGCGTACGGTCCTGCGGCCGCGGGCCTCGAACCCGGCCGCGACGGCGAGAACCGTCTCCCGTACGCCGGAGATCACCACCGAGCGCGGTCCGTTGAGGGAGGCGATCGCCACCCGGTCACCGGCGTTCTCGAGCGCCGCGAGGACCTCCTCCTCCGTCGCGTGCAGGGCCATCATCGCCCCGTCGGCGGGCAGGGCCTGCATCAACCGGCCGCGGGCGGCCACCAGTCGCGCCGCGTCGGGCAGATCCAGCACTCCGGCGACATGGGCCGCCGCCAGTTCCCCCACGGAGTGACCGGTCAGGAAGTCGGCCCGCACGCCCCAGGACTCCAGCAGCCGGAACAGCGCCACCTCGAAGGCGAACAGTCCGGCCTGCGTGAAGTCCGTACGGTCGAGCAGTGCGGCCTCGGGCGAGCCCCGCTCCGCGGACAGCACCTGACCCAGCGGCACTTCGAGGTGGCCGTCGAGCTCCCGGCAGACCTCGTCGAAGGCGGTGGCGAAGGCGGGGAACGCGGTGCGCAACTCCGCGCCCATGCGGACGCGTTGGGCGCCTTGGCCGGTGAACAGGAAGGCCATGCGCAGGCCCGGGGCGGCGACGGCTCGCATCGAGCCGATGCCGTCGACGCCCTCGGCGAGCGCATCGAGGGCCGCGAGCATCCGCGTTCGGTCGTCGGCCGGCACCATCGCCCGGTGGGCGAGCGCCGTCCTGGACACGGCCAGGGAGACGCCGACGTCGGCCGCGGAGAGGTCGGGGCGGGCGGTCAGGTGGTCCGCGAGGCGGCGGGCCTGGGCCCGCAAGGCTGCCTCGTCGGCACCGGAGAGCAACCAAGGCATCGGCGGTTCGGCAGCGCCTTGAAGGGGCAGGGGGCTGCTTTCATGTGCGGCTTCGCCGCGATGGGGGTCCCCCCGATCGAACGAAGCCGAGAGTGGGGGAGCGACCAGCCACGACGTACCCGCAGGCGATCGACGGCCAATCGTGGCACTTTCCGCGGAGCGCTTGGGCTCCTCCAGGATCACGTGGGCGTTCGTGCCGCCGATGCCGAAGGCCGACACACCCGCTCGGCGCAGCCTGCTGTCCGTCGCAGGCCACGGGCGGGCCTCGGTCAGCAGCCGCACCCGGCCGGTGGACCAGTCGACGTGCGGTGTCGGGGTCTGCGCGTGCAGGGAGCGGGGGAGTTCCTCGTGGTGCAGGGCCTGCACCATCTTGATGACCCCGGCCACTCCGGCGGCCGCCTGGGTGTGCCCGAGGTTGGACTTGACCGAGCCGAGCCAGAGCGGTGGCCGGTCCTCGGGCCGCCCCTGGCCGTAGGTGGCCAGCAGCGCCCGTGCCTCCAGAGGATCACCGAGCGTGGTGCCCGTGCCGTGCGCCTCCACGGCGTCCACGTCCTCGGGGCGGAGTCCGGCGTCGGCCAACGCCCGTGTGATCAGCCGCTGTTGGGCCTGACCGTTGGGGGCCGTCAGCCCGTTGGACGCGCCGTCGGAGTTGACCGCGGAGCCGCGCAGCACGGCCAGCACCGGGTGACCGTGGCGGCGGGCGTCGGACAGCCGCTCCAGCAGCACCAGGCCCGCGCCCTCGGCCCAGGCGGTGCCGTCCGCCGCGGCCGAGAACGACTTGCAGCGGCCGTCGGGCGCCAGACCGCGCTGACGGCTGAACGCCGTGAACGGTTTGGGCGTCGCCATCACCGTGACCCCGCCCGCCAGAGCGAGTGAACACTCCCCGGAACGCAGCGCCTTCGCCGCCCAGTGCAGCGCCACCAGCGAGGAGGAGCACGCGGTGTCGACGGTGATCGAGGGCCCGCGCAGACCGTACACGTACGAGATCCGACCCGAGGCCACGCTGCCGGAGGAGCCCAGGCCCAGATGGGCCTCCAGTTCGTGGGTGGTGAAGCGGGCGGAGTAGTCGCCGTGCATCACGCCCACGAACACGCCGGTGTCGCTCTCACGGATCGCGGCCGGGTCGATGCCCGCCCGCTCCCACACCTCCCACGACGTCTCCAGCAGCAGCCGCTGCTGGGGATCCATGGCCAGCGCCTCGCGCGGCGAGATCCCGAACAGTCCCGCGTCGAACTCCGCGGCCCGGTGCAGGAATCCGCCCCGGCGCGTGTACGAGGTGCCGATCCGGTCGGGGTCGGGATCGTAGAGGGCGGCCAGGTCCCAGCCCCGGTCGGTCGGGAAGTCTGAGGTCGCGTCCCCGCCCTCCGACACCAGCCGCCACAGGTCCTCGGGGGAATCGACGTCGCCGGGCAGGCGGCAGCCCATGGCGACGATCACCACGGGATCGTCCGTGCTCGCACCCGCTGCGGAGGGCCGCACGGTCGTGGTGTCCGGGGTGAAGAGGGTGCCGTGCAGGTGCCGGGCCAGCGCGGCCGGTGTGGGCTGGTCGAAGACCAGCGTCGAGGGCAGCCGCAGTCCGGTCGCCTCGCCGAGCCGTTCGACGAGCGTGACGGCGCCCACGGAGGTCAGGCCGAGGTCCGTGAACGGGCCGTCCGCATCGAGGCGTTCATACGGTCCGCTGTCGCAGACCGCGGCCGTCTCCGCGAGTACCGCCTCGCGCAGCGCCCGCTCGCGCCCCTCGGCCGGCAGGGACAGCAGCCGCTGCCGCAGGGCTCCCGCGGCGGCCGTGGCGGAGGACGGGGCGGGCGGGGCTGCTCCCGTGACGACCGCGTGGCGGGCGATCTTGCCGGACGCCGTGCGCGGTACGGCCGCGATCTCGCGGATCTCGACGGGCACCTTGTACTCGGCCAGCCGGCTCCGGCACGCGTCCAGGACCTGCCGTGGGTCGAACCCTTCCGGTCCCGGGACGACGTAGGCCATCGGGACCTCGCCGAGGACGGTGTGCGGGGCGCCCACGACGACCGCGTCCCGCACGCCGGGGCAGCGCAGCAGCGCCTCTTCGATCTCCGTGGGGTGAATGTTCTCCCCACCGCGGATGATCAGCTCGCTGACCCGGCCGGTGAGGGTGAGATGGCCGTGTGCGACACGTCGGCCGAGGTCCCCGGTGCGGTACCAGCCGTCCCGCAGCGCGGCCTCGGTCTCCTGCGGCCGGTTGTGGTAGCCGGTCATCAGGCTCGGGCCGCGCACCCACAGCTCGCCCTCGCCGCCGTCCGCGACATCGTTGCCGGAGCCGGGATCGACGACACGCACCTCCATGCCCGGCACCGGCGGACCGCAGGAACC
Organism: Streptomyces sp. NPDC001157; assembly: GCF_053598255.1. Classification (NCBI taxonomy): domain Bacteria; kingdom Bacillati; phylum Actinomycetota; class Actinomycetes; order Kitasatosporales; family Streptomycetaceae; genus Streptomyces; species Streptomyces sp. NPDC001157. Next base: position 316,509 of record NZ_JBSFJW010000005.1, on the reverse strand, counting down.
GTCGACCCGCGGGCCGTCCGGACGGTTCACCGCGATCATGCCGCAGGTCTCGGTGCTGCCGTACGCATCGAGGAGTTGTGCCCCCAACAGGTTCTCCACCGCCCGGCGCAGGGCGGGTCCGCTCGGGGCGCCCGCCACGATGCAGGTCCGCAGTCCCGGCGGGGTCGAGGAGGGCTCCTCCTGGGCGGAGGCCAGCAGCTGGTGGTAGGTGGCGGGCACCCCGGCCAGGACGGTGTAGGGGCCGCCCAGGTTCTCGCGCGGTGTGTGCAGCTCCCGCAACAGGCCTCCGGGCGGGAGGAGTTCGCCGGTGATCCTGGCGCTCGCGCCGACCGCGGTGACACCCAGGACGGCGAGGGAGTGCCCGAAGCTGTGGAACAGCGGCAGTGGCCACAGCAGCCGGTCCGTGGCGGAGAGCCCGAAGAGCGGGGCGTAACAGGCTGCCGCCGACCACAGGGCGGCGCGCTGGGTGGACAGCACGCCCTTGGGGCGGTGTGTGGTGCCGGAGGTGTAGAGCATCCAGGCGGGCTCGTCGAGCCCGAGGTCGTCCCGCGGCCCGGCGGGCGAGGGCTCGGCGGCGATGGCGTCGAAGAGGACCGTTCCGTCGGGGGCGTCCTCGGGTATCGGCCCGGGGCCGGTCAGCAGGATGCGTGGAAGGCGGTGTCCGGGACCCAGGCGGTGCAGGCGGGCCAGGTGCGCGGGGTCGGTGACCAGTACCGAGGCGCCGCTGTCCTTGAGGAAATGGGCGAGTTCGGCGTCCGAGGACCGGGGATTGAGCGGCACCCCGACCGCTCCCGCCCTGACGGCGGCCAGCACACTCTCCACCGTCTCCACACAGTTGCCCAGGCAGATCGCGACCCGCTCGCCCCGCCCCAGGCCGGTCCGGGCCAGGTGCGCGGCGAGTCGCCCGGTGCGCCGCTCCAACTCCGCGTAGGTGAGGACACGCACGTCGTCGGCGAACGCCACACGTGACGGTGCCTCCCACGCGTGCGCCTTCAGCAGCTCCGGCAGCGGCCGGATCAGCCCGTCGTGCGTCATGTTCCTGCCCCTCCGGCGCGTGCTCGGCACGGCCGCCGTCAATCCCCTTGCAGGTCAATGACGTTGAGCCTACGGGGCAGAGGGCCGGGTGATCGAATGTTCCGGCGGGGTGGCGCAAAGCAGGAGCCCCTTCCTGACCGGCGGGGCTCCTCCCTCACTGCGGGCCGAAGTCCGACGGATCCCAGTCGTTGCTGCTCTGCGTCTGCGGTGCCTGGTGCTGCATCTGCTCCGCGGCCACGCGGGCTTCCGCCACGACGTCGCCGCGCTCACGGAGCAGGCTTTCGTACACCGGTAGGTGATCGTTTCCGGTCGGGTCGGATATCACAGTCTGGTCCTTCTCCGTGGTGAACTCGGTCGTGCGGGCCGGTCGGTCACGGATCCCGTGACCGACCAGCCAATAAATCAGGACAGGCGGACCGAATTGCGGAGAAGGAGAACGCCTTCGGTGTCCATGGTGAAAATGTCCTGTGGGCTCAGGCCTTCGCGGCCGTCACGGCAGTGGCGGTCACCGTGTTGTCGCACTCCGCGAAGACACCGTCGTCCAGGGCGACCTGGTGTGCCCCGGAGGCCGGCAGGCCGACCACCAGCGTGGGGTAGGCGACCGGCTTGGCGCCGGACTTGCAGTAGCCGTCCGCCTCGCCCTGCACCTGGACGAAGGTCAGCTTCAGCGAGGCCTTGGCGCCCGGGGCGAGCTTGACCGGCGCTGCGGAGCCGACGGGCGTCACCTTCAGCGGGGCGTTGTGCTCGGGCGAGCCGTTGCCCGCGCCGGCCACGGTGGGATGGCCCTGCACGATGCACGGCTTGGCGGAGGTATTGGTGAACTCGATCACCGCCGCTCCGGTTCCGGTGCCCACCGGGCGGTCGGCGGCCTGGTGTGCGGTCACCTTCAGGACGGTTGCCGCGCACGCCTTCACGGCCGTACCCGTGGACCCGGAACCGGACCCGGACCCGGACCCGGACCCGGATATGGGGGAGGCGGTCGCCGTCGGGGCCTTCGTCGTGGGCGCGTGGGAGGGCTCCGGGCTCGTCGTGCCCGGTGTGGTGGAGGCGGACGGCGCGCTGCTCGGGGCCTTCGTCGCCGTTTCGGCCCCCGCGTTGGAGCCGCCGGCCTGACACGCGGTCACCGACAGGGCGGCCGAGAGCGCGGCGATCGCCAGTGCGGCCTTGCGGATGCCGTTCACGTACTGCATGGAGTCCCCCGAGTTCGGATGGTGCGGGGCCGGTCCTTCGCCGGCGCCCGACCAAGGAGACACGACTGCCTCACCGGGGGTTTCCTCTGTGGATCAGCTGTGACACGTGTGGATCTTCTGTGACACTGCGGTGACGAGAGGGCGCCGGCCAGTGGACCGGCGCCCTCTCGCTCGGGGATCTCAGGGGTGGTCAGGCGGCCGCGGGCTCCTCCTCCGCGATGCCCACGGTCGCGTCCTTGTCGCCCTTGCCGCGCAGCGCGATCACACTGAGGAGGCAGCAGGCCAGGGCCGAGAGACCGCAGATCACGTAGCCGATGGCGTACCCGTTGCCGAGGGCCTCCAGGGCGAGGGGGACCGCGCCTCCCGGCGGGGAGGACGGCGGTACGGAGTTGGAGGCGAGCGGGCCGCCCTCGGCCGCCACCTGCCCTGCCGCCGCCTTGACCTCGGCGGACAGAGGGGAGGCGGCCAGCTTCGAGGTGAACTCGTCTGCCGCGTGGCTCAGCGCGATCGCGCCGATGACCGCCGGACCGAGGGTGAAGCCGAAGTCGCGCAGCAGGCTGGTCGATGCGCTGGCCATGCCCGCGTAGTGGACCTCCACCGTGTTGACCGCGGTCGCGGTGATGGAGGAGACGGTGAGTGCGAAGCCGATGCCGACCAGGCCGATGGGGAGGATGAGAGAGGTCAGGGCGCGGTCGTGGACCGAGAGGGTGGCGGCGATGAAGTCTCCCGTCGCCATCAGCCCGAGACCGGCGCCGAGCACCCAGCGCGGGCTGACCTTCTCCAGCAGCCGGGAGATCAGCGGCATCAGCAGCAGCGTCCAGGCGTTGAGCAGGATGAACGCGAACGAGCCGCGCAGCGGGCTCTGATGCTGGATCGGGCCGAGCCGGATGCTGGTCGCGTAGGCGGTGCCGAGGTAGCTGAACATGCCGACCACCGCGACGAACGACGCCACCGCGAAGGCCCGGTTCTTGAACAGATCGAGCCTCAACAGAGGGGAGGCGGCCCGGCTTTCGGCCACGATGAACAGGCCGATGAACAGCGCGGCGACCACGTACGCGATCACCACCGGTGTCGCGGTCCAGCCGTCCGCCGGGCCCTGGATCACCGCGTAGAGCAGGGCGAACATGCCGATGCCGATGGTGATCTGGCCGGCCAGGTCGAGTGAACGGCCTTCCGGGGCGCTGGAGTTGTGCGCCAGCAGCTGGCTCAGCACGGTGCTGATCAGGGCCAGGCCCGTGACGACGATGAACGCCCAGCGCCAGGAGCCGTAGTTGCCGGTGATGCCGCCCAGGACCGGGGCGACGAAACCGCCGCTGGACAGGGCCGCCGCCCAGATGGTGATGGTGCGGGCGCGGTCCTTGGCCGAGTGGGTGCCCGCGGCGATCATCGCGAGCGACGTCGGGAACAGCGCCGCCGCGCCCAGACCGGCGATGGCCTGGCCCACCCAGAGCATGTGGATACCGGTGCTGGCGGCGGCCAGCGCCTCGCCGACCACCAGCAGCGCACCGCCGCCGACCAGCAGCCGCTTGCGGCCGAAGAGGTCGCCGAGGACGCCGAAGGTCAGCTCCAGTACGGAGACGGGCAGCAGGAACGCATCCGAGATCCAGGTCAGTTGCGAACCGACGGGGTGCAGGTCCTGCTGGAAGAGCCCGTTCAGTGTGGCCGGCATGGCCAGGGCGATCTGTGCCAGACAGACCGCGAAGCAGCCGGCGATCAGGGTGCCGACGGGCAGGCCGCCGGATGGTTGAGAGTCGGCGGTGGTGCCGGTGTGGGTGCGCGTTTCGGTGGACACGAGTGCTCCCCTTTGAGCGGCTGGGCGGCTTCGAGCGATCTGGGGACGCCGAGAACGCGATGAATGTAGGGCAGTTTTTCAACGGCGGTCAATGGATTGCCCAATAATGAGAGGCATGGCTGTGCCCGGTGGGTGCCACGGAATGTCCGGACGGTCCTAGGGGACGGTCACCGCGATCACGTCCAGCGCGCTCGCGACCTCCTTGCGGGCAGGCTCCTCGCAATGCCGCGCCAGCTCGTGGAACCGCTCCTCCGCGCGGGCCGCCGGCCAGTCCTCGGGCAGGTGCTCGGCGGGCAGATGGGGATCCTGGCGGACCTGGTCCAGCCAGTCGGTGTGCAGCAGCAACTGCCGTACGAGTGGGTCCGCCGGCTCGTCGGCGTCCATGCTCCAGCGGGCCAGGAAGGCCTCGTACCCCTTGGCGACGGACTCCACGTCGAACGCCGTGTGCAGGATCGTCCGGGCGTCGGTCGGGGCGACGGCCGTGGCTCCCTGGAAGACGCGCAGATAGGGGTCGAGGTCCAGCCCGGCGACGATCTCGGGCACGTCCACCGTGCCGGGCGCCACCCACAGGCCGTTCTGCAGCGGGCCGAAACCGCTCCACAGCAGTCGGGAACGCAGGTCGTGCCGCTCGCGGCGCCATGCCTCCGGGAGGGAGAAGCCGACCATGGTCCAGGTGCCGTCCCAGGTGCGGTTGACCGCGCCGGTGTGCCAGACCCGGTCGTGGCCGTCCTGCAGCACGCGGGTGGCGCGGGGTGTCGGGCCGAAGTACGTCTTACGGCCGCGCCGGTGCCGTTCCAGCAGACCGCGCTTGACCATGCGGGTCAGCGTCGACCGTACGGCGTCCTCGGTGATCCCGGCCTGCCCGAACACGTCGATGAGACTGCTCGCCGACAGGGCGACGTCCCGGCCCAGGGCGTGAATGCCGAAGAAGGTCAGCATCAGCGACTGCGGCCGCGGTGCGCTGCCTGCCTGGTCCGGCGGATCGAAGCTGGTCACGGGGCAAGGGTAGATCCGGTCCTGTTCACCTCGACGGACAGGTCGTTGTCCACCGTGTAAGAGGGGCGCACACCATGGTGCCTGCGACGCTGACCGGCTCGCCCCACCGCGGGCACCTACCCGATGTCGACCACCCGGGCCCAGGCGGGCGGCGCATCGGGCACGTAGTCGGGATCCTCCTCGTCCCAGCTCGCGCCCTGCCGGGGGAACAGCCCGACCACCGTCCGGCACGCCGGCCGGGAGTCCGGCCAGGGGGTCTGACCGTCGGTCAGCACCACTACGACATCGGGGCGCGGCCGCGTACGCAGGGCCTTGGCGAAGCCCGTGCGCAGATCCGTGCCGCCACCGCCCATCAGCGGTATGCCCTCGGCCCGGCACAGCGGGTGCGCGATCCGGGCCGCCGCGTCACACGGCACCACGGTCACCAGGTCACGGCGGCCTCCCACGGCGCGGGAGATCGCGGCCACCTCTAGGAGGGCGCTGCCCAGTTCGGTGTCACTGACCGACCCGGACGTGTCGATGATCACCGAAACCCGGGGCGGTCTGCGCCGCAGGCTCGGCAGTACGACACCGGGCAGCGACACCGAGCGCCGCGCCGGCCGGCCGTAGCTGTAGTCCTCGCCCGCGCCCGACCCGGAGACCGCCGAACGGACCGCCGCGCCCAGCAACTCCCGCCACGGCTGCGGCGGATGGAACGCCTTCTCGGCCCACCGCCGCCACCCCTCCGGCGCATCGCCCGGCCGGCCCTTGAGCCCCTGCGCCACCCGGAACCGCACCGCGTCCTGTTCCTGCGCGCTCAGACCGTGTGCGCCGTCCGGACCCAGCTCCCACTCTCGTGCCAGCCCGTCGGCGCCGCTGCCGCAGTCCAGCCAGGCCATGCTCTGCGTCCGCGCGCCGAGCGTGAACTGGCGCAGGTAGTCCTCCATCAGCTGCCCCTCGGACAGGCCCAAGGCAGTCGGCCGCACCGCCCCCTGGGGCCGGACCAGCCCGTCGCCGTAGATGTCGTCGTTGATCTCGCAGTCCGCGGCGATGTTCATCCGCAGCCGTTCGCCGGGGCCGGTCAGCCCGCGCTCCCGGGCGACCCGGTCACTGCGCCCGTGGTGGTCGCGCAGCAGATGCGACACCTCGTGCACCCAGACGGCCGCCAGGTCCTCCACCGGCATCCGGTCCACGAACCCCGGCGAGACATAGCACCGCCAGTGCCGGTCGACCGCCATCGTCGGCACCTGCCGCGACTCGACCGTGTGCAGGGCGAACAGCGCGGTCGCGAGGTAGGGGCGGGCGCGGGCGGCGTGCAGCCGGGCCGCGAAGAGCTTGTCGAGGTCCAGTGCCCCGGTTTCGTCGGGGCTCATCGGCCGGCCTGCGACGCGAGGGCGGCCTGGTCCGCCCGCCGGGACACGGACACCGCTCCGGCGAGCTTCTCGATCGACTCCGGTACGTCCCAGTCCTCGCGGCGCAGCGTGGCGAGCGTGGTCGCGGGCACGACCACCAGATCCGGCGCTCCGGTCTCCAGCGCCCGCACCAGGAGCGCCCAGGCCGCGTCCCAGCGGGACTTCTCGGGGCGGCCGCGGACCGCCGCCACCACACCGTCGAGCACGGCCTGGCGCAGATCACCCCGCTCGGGCAGTTCGGCACCCGCAGGGTCGGCAAGGAGCACCTCGGGGTCCGGCAGGTCCAACCGGTCCAGACTGGCCAGCAGTTCGAGGCCCGGACCGTCGCCCACCGTGCCCCGGACCAGGAGCGAGAGCACGTCCCGGGAGGAGCCGGCCGCGGTCGCGAAGGCGATCAGACACAGCGTCATCTCCCAGCTCCGCGGCGACGGCCACGCGCCGCCCCGCCGCATCTCGTTGCCGGGCAGCTGATGCACGAGCTTGGGCCGTGCGGTGAGCAGCCCGCACACCGCACGGCGGGCGAAGTCCACCGCCTGAGACAGCTTTGCCGGGGAGAGCCGCGGCAGCGTGGCCCGCGGCCAGGTCCCGCCGAGGCCGCGTACGACGACCTCGTGGTCGTGGGTCCACTGAAGGTGCACGAAGCGGTTGGCCAGCGGCGGGCTCAGCTCCCAGCCGTCGGCGGCCGAGGACCGCGGATTGGCGGCGGCCACGATCCTCACCCCCGGCGGCAGTCGGAGGGCGCCGATCCGTCGCTCCAGCACCAGGCGCAGCAGCGCGGCCTGCACCGCGGGCGGCGCGGTGGACAGCTCGTCCAGGAACAGCAGCCCCCGTCCCGCCCGCACCAGCCGAACCGCCCAGTCCGGCGGGGCCATCGGGACCCCCTGCTCCGCGGGATCGTCCCCGACGACGGGCAGCCCGGAGAAGTCGGACGGCTCGTGCACGCTGGCGATCACCGTGGTCAGCGGAAGGTCCAGGGCCTCGGCGAGCTGGGTCAGGGCAGCGGTCTTGCCGATGCCCGGTTCACCCCACAGCAGCACGGGGAGATCGGCGGCCACGGCCAGTGTCAGGGCTTCGAGCCGGGTGTCGGGGCGCGGTTCGGTGGTTGCGTCGCGCAACAGGGTCAACAGCTCGCCGGCGACGTCGAGTTGGGAAGCGGCAGCGGACGGAACGTGTGCAGACATGTTTGATCACCTTTTGGGTTCGTGGTGAGCCGACAGAGCAGTCGCGGGAACAGGAGCCGCGGGTCAGTAGAAGGTCGCTCGGCGCAGGCGCAAGCGGCGGGCAAGGGGGCGGCGGCGGTCTTCTCGGGGGCGGAAACGGGCAGGCGGGTCCTCGGGCCCGATCAGGCCCGCCCTGAACAGGCCGTAGGTGATCCGCCGCTCCGCCGCCGCCTCCAGTTCGTCCCGCAGCGGGCCGTCGCGCAGCACCGCGTCGGGGCCGAGCAGGCCCTCCACGACGGCCAGCGCACCGGCGATGTCACCGTGGTCCAGGCGTTCGCGGACACCCGTGAGACAGTCCGGACGGCGGTGCGCCTCGTCGATCGCCCGCAGGCAGGGCAGGGGAGTGCCGGTCAGCGCGACCAGCAGCTCCTCCCGCCGGACCTCGGCAGGGTCGTGGTCCAGCGGTACGAGCACTCCGTCGACCAGACCGATCCGGTGCCGGGAACCACGGCACTCCACGAGACGCGGAAGCCCCGGCGGCTCCGTAACCCCGGCCGGACCGGGCGAGTGGTCCGGTACGAGCGCGGCGGCGACCAAAGGGTGCAGCCGATCTGCCCCGATCGAACCGGAGCGCAGCAACTCCAGGTCGGGCGGCACCCAGGTTCCCGCGTCGGGGAGGACCGGAAGCGTGGGGCCGTCCGTACGCCTGGACCGGGCACTGTCCGCGCACCGCAGCGTCGACGACCGCCCGTCGGGGTTCACGTCCAGCACCAGCCGATGCCGGCCCCCGAGCCGCACGAGGACGGACCCGCTGGATCCTTGACGCCGTTCGGCGCGGAGCAGAATCCCCGCCTCGGCGGCCCACCGGTCGAGGGCACAGCGATGCCAGTGCGGCACCGTTCGGCGCAACTCCGGTTCCAGTACGAGGGGTTCGGGGCCGGCCGGCCGATCGGCACCGGACCTGACCCGCAGCTCCCCGGCCCTGCTCGCGTCCCACAGGTGCCGGTGCAGGTCGAGACGGAAGCGCCGGCTGGGGTGAGGATGCGGATGGCGGCGGGCGGCGGCCTCGGAGTGGGATCCGTCCCACAGCCCGAGGCTGATCCGCTGCCCGGCGTCCGCCCAGGCCGGGGGCGTGCGGACCACGAGGTGCACGGGATCCGGCCGGTCGCGCTCCACGGTGTCGTAGCGGGCCAGGGCGACGGTCAGCCCCGGGCGGAGCAGTCCGTCGGGAGCGATCCTCGGCATGTGCCAGCGCAGCAGGTCCGGCGCCAACTGCCGTAGGTCTGCCCTGACCTGGGAAGCAAACGCCCGGCCGTGAGTGCGTTCCACCGAGCGCAGACTCAGGTCGACATCAACGCCTGCGGCAGCGCACGCGCCGGCCCAGTCGCCGACGCGGCGCCGGGCGGTCGCGGTCTCGATCATGGAGGGCGGCACGGCGAACTCGCGCACGCGCAGCCAGAACGAGAGGGAGGAGTCCCCGTTCGCGGTGTGAGTGGGCATCAGCACTCACCTTGCGCGGACGGGACCCCCAATCTGACAGCAGAATGAGTAGTCATCGCGGGGATCGTAACCTTCGCCGTACTCGAACTGCCAAGGATTTTCGCTCAGGACGAGGTCCCTGCCCGCGCGACCAGGCCCAGCGCGATGTCAGTGATCATGTCCTCCTGGCCGCCGGCCATGCCCCGCCGGCCGATCTCTGAGGTCGGCGACCGCGACGAACACCTCCAGCGGGCAGTTGCCCGCGCTCCAGCCCGGCGTGCGAGGCGTCGACGCGGACCGTGTCGCTCTCGACGGCGACGACGGAGTCGGCCACGCCGAGGGCGAGGTTGTGATGGGCGGGATGCCCAACTCCGCGTCGGGGGAGAGGACTTCGCGGTAGGAGCGAAAGCGGTCGCGCACGCCGTCCATGGTCAGCCGGCCGCCGGAGTCGGTGGCATAGACGCAAGTAGCGCCGTACGACTTCATCAGCCTTGCTTGGCGGGAGAGTTCGGCAGGCTCCGCCATGTGGGACATCATCAAGAACCCGGCGACGTCCATGCTCAGCTCGCGGACCGCGGCGATGTGCTGGGTCGAGATGTCGGCCTCGGTGCAGTGGGTGGCGACGCGCACCGATGCCCGGCAGCAGCGGGGTGGTCGGGACCGCCTGCGGTACCACGCCGGTGACGGCCTCGATCCACTCCCGGTCGGTGTGGGCGCCGACGCCGTGATTGATGCCGGAGCCGGCCGGGCCGTCACCGTGGGCGATCTCGATGGCGGCCACGCCGGCCGCGTCCAGGGCGGCCGCGATGGTGCGGGCCTGCTCGACGGTGTGGGGGTGGCGGACGGCGTGCATGCCGTCCCTGAGGGTGACGTCCTGGAAGTACAGGCGGGTCATCGGGAGGCCACCTCCACGGCTCGGTGGGCGGCCATGCGCTCCGTGGTGCGCAGGAGGTCGTCCGCGGCGACCTTCTCGTATGCACCTTCTGCTTGAGCCGGTAGCCGGGCACATGGGCCTGGACCCGGCCGACCATCGATGATCGCCTTGCCTCGGCGGTGCCGCCGACCTCGCCGACGGCACCACGGTCACCACCCTCGGTGGCCGTGCCCCGGACCCGCTTCAGTCCCGCCCAGCCGGCTCCCGCCCTACGGACAGCGGCGCTCGGTCTGTCCCGCGTGCTGCGCCCAGGTGGCTGACACGTGCTGTTGCCACGCCCGCCTGCCATCGCGGAGGATCCTTGCCCCGGCCCGGCACTCAACAGGAGCCTTCTCGTGACGTACGACATCACCGCCATCCGCTCCGAATTCCCGGCCCTGGCCGCCGGAACGGCGCACTTCGACGGCCCGGGCGGCACTCAGACCCCGCAGCCCGTCATCCGGGCCATCGCCGACGCCATGTCCCACCCGCTGTCGAACCGGGGTCAGGTGGCGGAGGGCGAGCGCAACGCCGACGCCATCGTCACCGGGGCTCGCCGGGCCATGGCCGACCTGCTCGGAGCGGATCCGTCGGGGATCGTGTTCGGCCGCAGCGCCACCCAGCTCACCTACGAGTTCTCCCGCACCCTCGCCAAGACGTGGCAGCCCGGGGACGAGGTGGTCGTCACCCGTCTCGACCACGACGCCAACATCCGCCCCTGGGTCCAGGCCGCCGCGGCGGTCGGCGCAACCGTACGCTGGGCCGACTTCGACCCGGCCACCGGGGAGTTGACCGTCGACGACATCCGAGCCGTCCTCACCGGACGCACCCGGCTGGTCGCCGTCACCGCCGCCTCCAACCTGATCGGCACACGCCCCGCGATCGCCGAGATCTCCGCCCTGGCGCACGAAGCGGGGGCGCTCAGCTACGTCGACGGCGTCCACTACGCCGCCCACACGCTGGTCGGCCTGGAGGCGCTCGGCGCGGACTTCTTCGTCTGCTCCCCGTACAAGTTCCTGGGCCCGCACCACGGAGTCCTCGCCGCCCGGCCGGAGCTGCTGGAGACCTTGCGGCCGGACAAGCTCCTGCCCTCCACTGACGCGGTCCCCGAGCGCTTCGAACTGGGCACGCTGCCCTATGAGTTCCTCGCGGGCACCATCGCCGCGGTCGACTTCCTCACCCGCCTCGACCCGAGCGCCGCGGGAACCCGCCGACAGCGCCTGACCTCCGCGTTCGCGGCGCTCGAAGCACACGAACACAGCCTGCGCACACAGATCGACAAGGGACTGTCCTCGCTCGATGGCATCACGGTCCACTCCAGGGCGGCCGACCGCACGCCCACCCTGCTGCTGACCTTCGAGGGCCGCTCCACCACGGACGCCTACCGCTTCCTCGCCGAGCGCGGCGTCCACGCCCCGTCGGGATCCTTCTACGCCATCGAGGCCTCCCGCCGGCTCGGCCTCGGCGACACCGGCGGCCTCCGCATGGGCCTCGCGCCCTACAACAGCACGGAGGACGTCGACCGGCTGCTGGGCGGGCTGTCCGAGTTCCTCGGGCTCTGAGCACGGCCGGAGGCCCGAAAGTGCCGTCCGAGCCGTGTGGTTGATCACGGCCGTGTTGCGCGAATCGGGTCTCCGGACCGTGGATCTGCCGGTCGGCGACCGCTTCGACGTCTGAACCGAGCGCATGGGCCGCCCGAGGTCTGCCACGTCTCCGTCCTGCGACGCGGAGAGGTAGCTGCCGGCTGGGGCAGACAGCGGGTCGCCTTCCGGATCGACGACATCCACACCAACAGCTCCTCACGGTCGTACGACATATCCACCGGCCCGGACCCGGTGACCTTGATCGGAATCGAGATACCACGGTCCCTGGTGCGCTGCCCGCGCACCGGGCGGACCAGGTGACCGGGCGCCGGATCTCGGGCCGCGAGGGAGTCGGTGCGCTGCTGACGCGGTTCCTCGTGCCGGTGGTCTCCGACACCGCGCCTTTACGAGCCGCTGGACGCGCCCCGCCAGGGAATCGTCGTCGCTGTCTTCGCCCACGCCCTGGACGCCGACCGCCGGTTGCAGGCGGAGACCCGTGCCCGGGCGCCGACCCTGCGTGTCAAGTCCTTCATCCGCCGACACCTCGGCGACCCCGAACTGACCCCCGCCCGCCGGGGCTTCCCCCGCCCCGCCGAGTTCTCACGGGCCTTCCGCTCGGCCCATGGTGTTCCGCCGAGCGAGTTCCGCGAACGGAGCGAACGGTCCGCCAACGACAGGTGTATGTTTGAAGAGTCAAACATATGGGCTGCGCTCCCGGATCGAGGCCGGTTCTCATGCACGTCGTCATCAGTGGTTCCTCAGGGTTGATCGGCGGCGCGCTCGCTGCGTCGCTGCTGGCCGACGGCCATCGCGTGACCCGGTTGGTCCGGCGGGAACCCCAGACCCGGGCCGACGGAAGCGTCGAGGCGCGGTGGGACCCGCGGGCGGACGCTGTCGCGGTCGATCCGGCGGTGCTCGACGGCGCGGACGCGGTGGTCGGGCTGGCCGGGGCCGGAGTCGGCGACCGCCGGTGGACCGCCGCGTACAAGAAGGAGATCCGCGAGAGCCGGGTGCGCGGCACCAGCGCCCTCGCCGAGGCGATCGGTGGCTGTGAGAAGCCGCCGCAGGTGTTCGTGTCGGGGTCCGCCGTCGGCTACTACGGCGAGACCGGGCGGGCCGTGGTCGACGAGTCCGGCAGGGCGGGCCGGGACTTCCTGGCCGGTGTGTGCCAGGAGTGGGAGGCCGCCGCGGACGGCGCCCGGGCGGCCGGGACGCGGGTCGTCACCACGCGCCTGGGGATCGTCGTGTCGGGCGCGGGCGGGGCGATGGGCCGCCTGCTGCCGCTCGCCCGGGCGGGTCTCGGCGGGCGGCTGGGCAGCGGTCGTCAGTACTGGAGCTACATCTCCCTGGCCGACACGGTCCGCGCCCTGCGCCACCTCATCGACACCGAGTCGGTCAGCGGACCGGTGAACATGACCACCCCGCACCCGGCGACCAACCGGGACATCACCGCCGCCATCGGCAGGGTCCTGCACCGCCCCACGGTGCTGCCCGTGCCCGGCTTCGCCCTGCGGCTGGTGCTCGGGGAGTTCGCCGACGGCATCCTGATGAGCCAGCGGGTGGTGCCAGGACGCCTCCTCGACTCCGGCTTCACCTTCGAGCATCCGACCTTCGACGCCGCCCTGGACTCAGTGGTCCACTGACGGTGCTCTCAGGCGCCCGCCGCGCGACGACGGCCCAGGACGGGTTCGGCCAGCACCCTCGCCGTCCGGCAGAGGGTCTGGCCGTGCCGGGCGAAGAGCTCGTCGCGCGAGTCGAAGTGACCCAGATCTGCCAGGACGTGGGCCGAGAGATCGCATGGGGCACCGTCGGCCGGGCAGAGCGTCACCCCGTCCCAGTCGATCGCGGTCCTGGACAGCGCCTCGAACAGCGTCTCCGCACCGGCGTTGGTGAAGCCGCCGCCCCGGCCGTCGCTCAACTCGGCAAGGCTGCCGAACAGTTCCGAGACCGTCAGCCAGGCAGTGGCGGCGTGGCCGGTCGGCGCCGGTACGTCGAGGCGGAATTCCGGCCATGCCAGCAGAACCCGGTCCGGGACGATCCGGCGCAGCCGAGGAAAGCGCGGATACCAGAATGCCCCGTCGACCAGCAGACCGCGCACCCGCGTGGCCACCCCGGATGCCCGCGCCACCGCCTCCAGCACGGCCAGCCGCTGGCTGCACGAACCACGGCCGCGGCGAAGCACCTCGGACACGGGACGCTCGTCCTGCACCGAGTACACAGGCCGCACAGCCTCGGCAATCACCTGGTGGGCCCTGCGCAGATCCGCTGTCCGGCGGTCGGCCGCAGTGGCGGTCCCCGCGGCCGCTGTCGCGTCGATCCGTCGAAGCAGGGAAGCGACCTGCGGGTGCCGCCAGTCGAGGATCCGCGTCGGGGCAGTGCTCCCCGCCGCCGTTCCCCCGACCGCCGTGCCGGCGCGAGAGCGACCTCGTGGCGTGAGAAGCGAGCTCGTCATGACCGTGGTCCTCTCTCCGGCGCCCCGATGGCCACACGTATCATCACCGATGAATTGAACATGTTCAACTCTGTCGTGGTCGCTCCCGCAGGTGACTGCGCTGGACGTGGGAGCTGTGAGGACCCGTCAGCCCAGGTAGGCGGGGGCCACTGCCGAGGTCATCAGCCGACGGGCCGTGCCGGTGCCGTCGGCCGGGACGGTCCACAGGTCCGAGCCGTAGTCGCCGGGCAGGGCGTAGACGAGGGTGGAGTCGTCGGCCCACAGGGCCTGGTCGTCGATGTTGCGCTGCTCGGCGGTCGCGGTCTCCTTCATGGTGTGCAGGTTCAGGACGTACAGCCGCCAAGGGGCGTCGGGGGAGGCTCCCTCGACGCGCTTCTTGTAGGCGATGCGGGTCCCGTCGGGGGAGAGGGAGGGGCATTCGACGTTGCGGTGCAGGGTGGTGAGGGTGCGTGCTCCGACGTCTCCTCGTACGAGGTAGGTCTTGCCGCCCGTCGCCAGCGTGGCGTAGAAGCGGTTGTCGTCGGCGAAGGTGACGCCCCAGATGTTGGTGTCGGCGGCGCGGTAGGTCCCGCCGTCCTTGATGATGCGGAAGGTCTCCAGGTTGTCGTCGATCTTCCAGGTGCGGGTGTCGACGATGGCGGTGCGGGTGGAGAACTTGGTGCCTGCGTAGGAGTCTCCGCTGACGAAGACCGTCCAGGCCGCCAGGTGGCCGGAGGGCGAGACGCGGGCCCGGGTGGGGATGCCCGCGGCGGGGAAGCGGTGCCGCTCGTGCAGGTGCGCGTCGAGGACCACCGCCCGGTAGGTGTCCCTGAGCGTGCCGTGCACGGCCTGCAGGCAGATACCGGTTCCGGCGGCCGCGTGGAAGCGCAGGCACTTGACGCCCGAGGCGGTGCGCGGTCCCTGCGGATCGTCGGCGGGCACGGTGGCGATCTCGTCGCGGTGCGGGCCCCAGGCCAGGTTGCGCACCAGCAGCCGGCGTCCGGCCGTCGGCCGGAGCGAGACGGTGCCCGTCCGCACGGTCGGACCGTTCGCCTGCTGCTCGTCGCGCATGCCCGAGCGATGGGCGGCGTACAGGACCGCCCCGGTTCCGACACCGCCGAGCAGGAGAACGGCGGCCAGCAGGATCACCAGACGGGTGGTTCGGGTCATGCGGACACCTCGGCGGGGGACACGTCGTCGGCGGGACGGAGCACGAACGAGGCCATGACGGCGCTCACGGCCAGCGCCGCGGCGGTGACGGCGAGCGCGGTGCGGCCGCCCCACAGGCTCCAGGCCGCGCCGAAGGCGAGTGAGCAGGCGAACCGGGCCAGCGCCTGGCCGGTGCCCACCAGCGCCTGCCCCGCACCCTGGTGCTGTGCCGGAACGGCTCCGGCGGTGGCGGCCGCGAGGACTCCGTCGGTGGCCGCGTAGAAGGTGCCGTGCAGCACGAGGACCGCGACCACGGCGGGAATGCCGTGCCAGGGGGAGAGCACCAGACCGTAGCCGAGCAGCAGGACGCCGTGGCCGGCCAGGAACAGCCGACGGCGGTCCAGGCGGTCGGCGAGTGCGCCGAGCGGGACGGCGAGCAGCAGGAAGACGGCGGCGGTGCCCAGGGGCAGCAGCGGGAACAGGTCGGCGGACAGGTCCCCCTCGCGCTGGAGCAGCAGATACAGGAAGGAGTCGCTGACGGTGGTCAGGCCCAGCAGGGCCGCGCAGAGGGTGAGCCGACGCAGCTCCGGGCGGCGCAGCAGGCCCAGCGAATCGCGCAGGGCAGGCCGAGTCGGCTCGGGCAACTGCACCACACCTGCGGGGCCGATGCGGCGGGGCACGAACAGCACCAGCACCAGCACCCCGAGCACGGCGATGCAGCCGCTGACCGCGAAGACCGCGTCGTAGCCGTCGACGGTTGCCCGCAGCACGGCGAACGCGACCAGCGGGCCGACCAGTGCGCCGGTGGTGTCCATGGCGCGGTGCACCCCGAACGCCCGTCCCCGGTGCTCGGGTTCGGTGGCCAGCGAGATCATCGCGTCCCGGGGTGCGGTGCGCAGCCCCTTGCCGGTGCGGTCGGCCGCCAGTACGGCGCTGATGACGGGGAGCGTGTGGGCGAGCAGCAGCAGCGGCTTGCACAGCGCCGACAGGCCGTAGCCGAGGCCCGCCACGACCTTGTGCCGGCGGCCGCCGCGGTCGGCGAGGTGACCGCCGGCCAGTCGGACGAGTGCCCCCACGCCGTTGTTGATGCCGTCGAGCAGACCGAAGCCGAGCGGGGACAGGCCGAGTCCGGCAACCACGTAGAGCGGCAGCACGGCGGTGATCATCTCCGAGGAGACGTCGGTGATCAGGCTGACCGCACCCAGGGCCAGCACGGTGCCGGGGACGGCGGCCGGCCGCCGCCCCGGACGGGTGTCCGGGGCGACGGCGGCCTTGGTGCTGCGGGAGTCCGCGAGATACACGGGCGTCAGTTCCAGATGCCGGTGATGTCGGACGCCGAGGCGGCGTTGCCCGCGTGGGTCGTCAGACCGGCCAGGTCCTCCACCGTGCGCAGGACGTTGTAGTGGTTGTAGGTGGTGGAGCTGGAGCTGCCCGGCGTGACGTGCTGCCCGTAGAGGACGGTCGGGATGCGGTTGCCGGAGAGCTTGTTGTCCTCGTCGAAGGTGACGGCGAGGATGCTGTTGTGCGTCTGGGCCCAAGTGGCGTACGCGCCCAGGTTGTTCTTGATCCAGGTGTCGCCGGTGGAGACCGAGCAGTCGTGCATGTCGCTGCACAGGTTCGGCACGACGAAGGAGACCTTCGGCAGGGTCGTGTAGTCGGTCGGGAACTGCGCGAAGGTCATCGCGGTGTTCGTCGGCACGTTGGAGAAGCCGAACCACGGGTTGTGCTTCTGCGCGTAGTTGCCGCTGCTGCAGGTCGTCGAACCCTGGCTGGGCAGCGACTCGTTGTAGCTCTTCCAGGTCTTGCCCGCGGCGATCAGCTCGGAGGCGAGGTTCGGCGCGGAGATGGACCCGACGCTCACACAACTGTCGTCGGTGCGGCCCTGGTTGGAGCCCGAGAAGAGCATGTAGTAGTTCGGCTCACTGGGGTGGGTGAGGCCGTAGGACTGGGTGAGGTTGGCGCCACCCGCCTTGAGGGTGTTGTTGATGTACGGGGCGCTGGAGCTTCCGATCACCTGCGAGTAGGCGTGGTTCTCCATCACCACGACCACCACGTGGTCGGGGGTGGGGAGAGCGGCGGCCTGAGCTGCTGAGGTCGTTGCGGCCCACGCGCCGATCGACGTGGCGGTGAGGGCGACGGCACCGGCGAGTGCGGTGAGGGGACGACGGTTGCGCTGGGGGGCCTTGACGGCGGTCATGACTGTCCTCCGGACAGAAGTGACGGGCACGTGCGGGGGAGGGCGGCGCCGCAACGATAGGAGCCTCAGGCCGGCACTGCGTGAAGCCCAGACGAACGCCGGACCCCGATGGGCAAACATCGCACGACACGCTGGTCATGTACAGGTCATGTGCGGTGCGGGCTCGCGGTCGCCGCCACATGCGACCCGCGTACCCCGATCTCAGCGAGCCGGACGTCCGCGCAGGTCAGGCCTGCGGATGCGCGGAAATCAGGGACTGCAGACGGTCGAGAAAGGCGAGCGTGGCCGGGTGCGTGGGAGTGCGCGGCCAGGCCATGCGGACCGTCACGGGCGGTACGTCCGCCAGCGGGAGATAGCGGACCCCGGGGTGCGGATGGCTCTGCTCGGTGGCCTCCGCCGTGACGCCGACCGCGTCCCCCGTGGCGATCACGGTGAGCCATTCGTCGACGTTGGCCACCTCGAACGTGCGGGGCCGCCGTCCCTCGGGCCACAGCTCGGCGGTGGTCGCGGCGGTGGCGCACAGCACCACCGGCCGGTCGGCGAGATCCGTCAGCCGCACCGACGGGCGAGTGGCGAGCGGGTCGCACTCGGGTACGGCGGCCAGGCGCCGCTCCCGGTACAGCGACCGGACCTCCAGCCCGGCGCCGGGCGCGGTGCGCAGGAGTGCCGCGTCGATCTCCCCGCGGCGCAGCGCCACCTCCGGATCGTCGCGCCGGTACACCTGGACCGGGGTCCCGGGATGCGCCTCGCGCCAGCCGCGCAGGAGCGGCACGGTCAGGTCACCGAGCGCCGCCCAGGCGAAACCGATCCGCAGCGGCCGCACCCCCGCCGCGGCCTCCGTCAGTGCGTCGTCCAGCTGACGCAGGATCAAATGGGCCTTCTCGTGCAGCTGTTGACCGGCGTCGGTGAGGGAAAGGGTACGCGTGGTGCGGTCCACCAGCCGCACGCCGACCCGGCTCTCCAACTGCTCCAGGGTTCGCGAGAGGGCGGGCTGGCTGATGTGGAGCACGGCCGCCGCACCGGTGATGGTGCCCTCGTCGCCGATCGCGGCGAGCGCCCTCAGATGCCGTAGCTCCACATTCATAACTCTGAAGCATAAGTGCTCCCCAGAAGGTATTTCCCTCCCGCCGGGGGCGGGGCCTAGCGTCGCAGCCATGAAGATTCTGCTCATCGGCGCCACGGGCACGCTCGGCGCGGCCCTCCACAAGACATTCGACACCCGCGGCCACGACGTCCTCACCGTGGGCCGCAGCGGCGGCGATCTGCGCCACGACATCACCGACCCCGCGCAGGTCACCGAGGTCTACGACCGCGCCGGCCGGGTGGACGCCGTGGTCAGCGCCGTCGGACACGTGCCGTACAAGCCGGTCGCCGAGCTGACCCCCGAGGACTATCTGGCCGCCTTCCACGGCAAGGTGCTCAGCCAGATCGACCTGGTGTGCCAGGGCATCCCGCGCATCGCCGAGCGCGGCTCCTTCACCCTCATCACCGGTGTGCTCGCCCGGGAGCCGATCCCCACGGGCAGCGCGGCCTCCATGGCCAACGGCGCACTGGAGGCGTTCGTCCGCGCCGCCGCCATCGAGATCGCCCCGCAGCGCATCAACGCGATCAGCCCGACGGTCTTCACCGAGAGCCTCAGCCGGTACGGCGACTACTTCCCGGGCATGCCGCCGGTCGACCTCGCCGACGTCACGCAGGCATACGTCCGGTCCGTCGAGGGCGCGCAGACCGGGCAGGTCTACGCCCTGTAGGGAGCCGAGCCCGTCATGCCCGGCCCGCTTCGAAGTGGGCCGCGGCGACCACCAGGTCCTGCCAGGCCATGCCCACGCTCTTGAACAACCGCGGCTGATCGGAAGGGAGTCGGGCGTCGCCTCGTACGAGGTCGGCGAGGCCGACCAGCGTGCCGGGATCGAGCGCCCCTGCCTGCACGGCCAGGACGATGTCGCCCGCCTCACGCAGCGCCGCCGAAACCGCCTCCACCACCACAGTCGAACGCCCGACAGCCGTCTCGTCGACCTCCCGGGCGTCCGGCTCGTGCGATCCGACGGCCACCACGGTCGCGTGCGGCGGCAGCAGCGAGCCGTCGAACAACGGTGTGCGCGCCGTGGTGCAGCAGGCCACGACGTCCGCGTCCGCGACCTCGTCCGCACTGCCGACTCGCGCCCCGATGTCAGCGGCGAACGCGCGGGTGCGCTCGGCGTTCCGGCCGACGACCACGACGTCCCGGATCGGCCGGACGCACCGCAGCGCCTCGACATGCGACCGTGCCTGCGGCCCCGTCCCGAACAGCACCAGTCGGCTCGCCCCCGGTTCGGCGAGCGCGTCGACTGCCACGGCCGACACCGCCGCGGTACGCACGCTGGTGAGCGCGATCCCGTCCAGCAGTGCCAGCGGGGTGAGGGCCTCGCCGTCCAGCAGCAGGTAGTTGCCCTGGATCCGCGGCAGTTCCCGTGCCGGGTTGTCCGGCGCCACGGTCACCACCTTGACCCCGGCGTACGAGCCCCAGTGCGCGGGCATGAGCAGGAGCTGCCCCCGCGGCACCGGGACGGCCGAACGCGGCGGACCGGCCTCCGGGTCGAGCCCGCCGAGCAGGCTCGCCCGCAGCGCGCCGATGGCCGCCTCCATGGGAGGCGCGCCCCCGAGAACAGTGATCACAGCTGGAAACCCTCCTTGCGCACCCGTCATCTCCGATCCATTCCTCCCCACACCGGCCCCGACCTGATCATCGAGACCCACCGCAAGGAGAAGTACGGCCGATGGCTCGCCACGGTCACGGCAGCCGAGGGCGCATGCCTGAACACCGACCTCGTCAACGCCGGCCACGCCGCCCCGTACGACGGCCACGGCCCCCGGCCCCCTCCCTCACGATGGCCAACAAGCGCGACGAGGACACCCTGTCGGAGAACGTCCGCCGCCTGTTCCGCACCAGCAGAGTCGGCAGAGCCGTCTTTGCCGTCGACTGCGACGACCGGGGCCGCCCGATCGGCGAGGACGGCGACCCCGTCGGCCCCCGCGAGAACGACGACCAGGACGAGCCTGCTGACGGCAAGCACCCCATCAACGTCCACGCTTCGGCACCGTGGCCGGGCTCGCCGGGATCCTGTCTTTCACCCTGGTCCGCACGGACTCGGTCCAACCGGACCAGGGGCTCGGTGTCCGGCTGGCGGTCGTCGCGGTCGCGGCGGCGGTGACGCTCGGGACGAGCCTCGTCACCGCCCGACGGGCCCTGCGGACACCGGCGGGGACGCGGTGACGCCGGCCGCGTGAGGCCGGCTGGTGGGGGCAGGCGCCCAAGCGCTTGCCCCCACAGGCATGTCATGCGTCGCGGTCCAGGAGGCCGGACGTCGCCAGCAGGTAGCCCAGTTGGGCCCGGCTGCCGCTGCCGAGGCGCACGGAGACCTTGTGGATGTGCTCGGCGACGCTGCGTCGGCTCATGCCGAGGCGCCGGGCGATGGCGCTGTCGGTCTCCCCGGTGACCACGGCCCGCAGGATGGTCTGCTGCAGGTCGGAGGTGACCACCGGGCTGCGCTGCGCCGAGTCCGCGGGGCGCACCGGCATCGAACGCTCCCAGACCTGGTCGAAGAAGCGGACGACGAACCTCACCAGGGCCGGGTCCCGGATCTGCAGCGCTCCCGCGTTCGTGTCCTCGGACAGCGGAATGAAGGCGACCTCGCGGTCGCAGACGATGACGCGTTCCAGAATCTCGGCGAGGGTGCGCACTTCGGCCCCGGCGGCCGTGACCTGCTCGATGTAGGACATCGTCGGCCGATGTGTGTAGACGGTGTGCTGGTAGATGGTGCGCTGGCGCACCCCTCGGCCGAGCGCCCGCAGATCGCGGCCCGTTGCGTCCTGCAGCGCCGACTCCGAACGTCCGCCGCCCGGTTGGGCCGTGAGCAGTTCGCGCCGGCAGCCGCCGACCGCCACTTCGAGGGCCGCGTTGATGACGGCCTTCCCGGTCAGCCGGGCCACCAACGGCCGGGTCTCGTCCTGCTCCTGGGTGTAGACCGACTCGAACGCGGTCAACCAGGCCTGTACGGAGTGCAGTTGCCTGCGCTGCTCCGCCATCCGGTCCTCGATGGGGCTCACTACGGCGAGCCGCGCGCCCTCCGGCGGGACGGGCACGCAGAACCCGGGCGCGTCCTCGTCGTCCACGACGAGGTGCAGGTCGATCAGGCAACTCGGCACGTCGACGCGGCGCACGCGTCCCTCGCGCAGGGCGCGGCGGTAGACCGACAGGGCCTGTTCGCAAGGCCGTTCGAGGCATGTTTCGCCGCAATCGGACGCCCGTGCACCGAAATGATCACGCTTCACAAGTGTGCAGATTACATTCGTGAGCCGCCGTTCATGAGGGTCAATTCGATGCTGTCTGCCTAGCGTGCGGTGGGACCGTTTCCACTCAGGCGTTCGAGAAGGAAGTCACTCATGCCCGACTCCACACGACACGGCAGCGTCCTGGCAGGGGCGTGTTCGTGACGTCCGGTGAGGCGACGGCCCGGGAACGCAAGTACCGGATCCTGGTGGCCGGTTACGCGGTCTCCTCGTACGGCAGCTTCCTGAACATGGTGGCGCTCAACCTGTATGTGTACGCCATCACGGACCGGGCGCTGGCCGTCGGCGCGTTCATGGCCGTACGGCTTGCGGCGGGCTTCGTCGCGGGGTTGCTCGCGGGCACGATCCTGGCGCGTTGGTCGGCGAAGGGGGCCATGTTCTGGGTGAACGTGGTCCAGGCGGTCGCGCTGCTCCTCCTGATCACGGCGCCCGACGGGCTGCGTACCGCCGCGGTGTTCGCCGTGTCCGCGGTGGCCGGCGTCACCAGCACGCTGTTCATGGTCGCCCTGCGCGGCACGGTCATCCCGGAGGTGATCGAGGAGAGCCGCCGCACCTGGGCCAACTCACTGATGGTCAGCTGGCGTTCGATGGCGATGGTCGCGGGGTTCGCGTCTTCGGGCGTCGTGGTGTCCCTGCTCGGCTACACCGCGGCCTTCCTCGTGGACATGGCCACCTTCCTGGTCTGCGCGGCGACCGTGGCCCTTCTGCCCGCCTCTGAGCGCACGGCGGACCGGGCGAACGCCGAGAAGGGGGACACAGACGGGCGGCCGGGGCGCCGACTGCCCGCCGCGGTCGTGGCATTGGCGGCCGCGCCCGTCCTCGGCCTGATGGTGCTGCTGCGCGGCGTCGACGCGCTCGGCTCGTCCTCGCACAACGCGGCGCTGCCCGTGTACTCCACCCAACTGGACACCGACAGCCCCGCCGTCTTCGTCAGCGTCTTCTGGTGCGTGTGGGCGCTGGGCAACGTCCTGGTCCAGCAGGTGATCCAGCGATACACCAAACGCACGGGGCGGGCGGTCGGCGCGTTGGGCTTCGGCGTCGGCACCATCGCGATGTCCGCCGGCTTCATCCTGGCCTTCGCCGGGTTCCCCTGGGCCGTGACCGTGCTGGTGGCCCTGGTGGCGGGCGCGGCCGACGGGCTCACCGAAGTGTCGTACACCTCGCATCTGCAGGGCCTGCCGGACGCCTTCCGCACGCACGCCTTCGGGCTGTCGGCCACCGTGGAGAGCCTCGGTTTCGGCGTCGGCATGATCGCGGTCGGTGCCGCGCTCGACGCCTTCAGCCCGTTGTCGGTGGTGACGGTCGCGCACGGTGCAGCCATCGCCGTCGCCGTGGTCTTCGTGGCCCTGGTGCTCCGGCAGCGCGCCGCGGGCACGGAGGGCGTCGGGCGCAGGCAGAAGTCGCGCAAGGAGCGGGGGGAAGCGGGTGCGGGACCGGCGCGTGGCGGTCATCGGGATGGCGCTGAGGTTTCCGGGGGCTGAGACCCCGGAGGAGTACTGGAACGACATCACATCCGGCGTCTCGCACGTACGCCCCTTCACCCGGGGCGAGTTCGAGGCGGCGGGCATACCCGAGGAGGTCCTCGGCGATCCGGACTTCACCGGTGCCAGTGCCCTGCTGGACGGCATCGACCAGTTCGACGCCGGGTTCTTCGGGATGAGCGGCCGCGAGGCCACGCTGACCGATCCGCAGCAGCGGCTGTTCCTCGAGTGCTGTCACCATGCTCTGGAGGACGCCGGGTACGCCGGGTCGGGCGGGCGGAGCGGCGTGTCCACGAGGCCCGGTGACCGGATCGGCGTGTACGCGAGCATCGGGTACCGCCTCTACTCCCTGCACAGCTATCTGGCCTCCAACATCCGGGATCTCGCAGGCGACGAATGGACCTCGGTGAAGCAGGTCCAGGTCGGCAACTACCCGGACTTCACGGCCAATCGGGCCGCCTTCCGGCTCGGTCTGCGCGGACCGGCGGTCAATGTGGCCACGGCCTGTTCGAGCGCGCTCGTGTCGGTGCACCTGGCCTGTCAGGCGCTGCTGGCGGGCGACGCCGATCTGATGGTGGTGGGCTCGGCCGCGCTCCATCTGCCGCAGATCACCGGGCATCGCCATGTCCCAGGGTCGACGATCTCGCGGAGCGGCGCCGTACGAGCCTTCGACGCGGCGGCGGACGGCACGGTGGGCGGCAACGGTGTGGCCGTCGTCGTACTCAAGCCGCTGGCGAAGGCCCTCGCCGACGGCGACACCGTCCACGCCGTCCTGCTGGGCTCCGCGGTCACCAACGACGGTGCGGACAAAGGGGGGTTCGCGGCTCCGGGAGTCCCTGCTCAGCGCGACGCGGTGCTCGACGCGCTCGACCGGGCCGGGGTCGGCGCCGACTCGATCGGCTATCTGGAGGCGCACGGCACCGGCACGTTCAAGGGCGACCCCATCGAATTCGCCGCGCTCACCGAGGCGTTCCGCCGGCACACCGCCCGTACGGGCTTCTGCGCGCTCGGTTCCACCAAGCCCGCCATCGGGCACCTGGACAGCGCCGCCGGTCTGGCCGGGCTGATCAAGGCGATCCTGGTGCTGCGCCATGGCGTCATCCCGCCGCTGGTGAACTTCAGCCGCCCCAACCCCCGACTGGGCGTCGAGGACAGCCCGTTCGTCCTGCCGCGAAACGCCTCCGCCTGGCCCGGGCAGCGCCCGCGACGTGCGGGCGTGCACTCCATCGGCATGGGAGGGACCAACGCCCATGTGATCGTGGAGGAGGCACCGGCACCGCCGGCACGGCCCGCGGCCACAGCGCCCGCACCCGCCCTCCTCCCGCTGTCGGCCCAGACCCCCGAGGCCCTGGTGCGGTACGCCCGGTCCTTCCGGGACACGCTGGCGGCCCGGCCGGACATCGACCCCGCCGATCTCCTGACGACGACCGCGCTGGGCCGACGGCAGCTGCGGCATCGGCTCGTCGTCACCGCAGCCCCCGAGGGCCTGGTCGAAGCGCTGGACGCCTGGCTGACGGCTCCGGACAAGGCGGCGGGCACTCATCACGCCGGCACGGTGGAGACTGCGGCGGCGCCCGCGTTCGTCTTCAGCGGCCAGGGCGGCGGCGGCCCGGCCTCGGGCGCCGCGCTCGCCGCCCGCTTCCCGGTGGTGGCCGACGTCCTGGAGGAGTGCGCGCGGATCCACCGGCAGGAGACGGGTGAGGACGGCTTCCTCGACCGGCTCGTCGGCGGAGCGGGGCCGGAGCACTGGGACACCGCCTTCGCCCAGCCCGCATTGTTCGCCCTGCAGGTCGCGCAGGCCCGGCTCTGGCGGCACCTCGGCGTGGTGCCGACCACGGTCGCCGGGCACAGCGTCGGGGAGTACGCGGCCCTGTGCACCGCGGGCGCGCTGTCCCTGGAGGACGGGATGCGGCTGCTGTGCCGGCGAGGGCGCCTCATGCAGGACACTCGGCCCGGCGCGATGCTCGCCGTGTTCGCCTCCCGGGCCCGGGTACGCCAACTGCTCGCCGACATCGGCGAGTCCGGGCTCGGCCCGCTGGAACTCGCCGTGTCCAACGGCCCCGGGCACCAAGTCGTCGCGGGATCGCCCGCGGCCGTGCAGGCGGCCCGCGGCTGGCTGGCCGAACACCGGGAGGCGGGCGAGCCGCTTCCCGTCGACCGCGCCTTCCACACGGCACTGCTCGACCCCGTGCTCGACGAACTGCGCACGGCCGCCGAGAAGATCCAACTCCGGCCCGTCGAGACCGAGTTCATCAGCGGTCTCGACGGGACGGCGCATCCGCCGGGCTGGCTGCCCGACGCGGACTACCTGGTACGCCAGGCCCGGGCCACCGCCGACTTCCACGCCGTCCTGCGCACGCTCACCCCCGCGGTCGTCCTGCTCGAACTGGGACCCGGCGCACCGCTGACCGGAATGGTCCGCAGGACCCTGCCCGGCACGCCGTGCGTGCCGACCCAGCGCCCGGGCCAGGGCACCGAAGCGCTGTGGACGGCGGTGGCCCGACTGCACTGCGCCGGGGTCGGCCTGGACTGGGCGGCCCTTCTGGAGGGGTGCGCGGGGCGGCGGATCCCCCTGCCCACGTACCCGTTCCAGCACCAGTCGTATTGGATCGGCCCGCCCCCGCCGGCGGCGAGGCGTGCGCCCGCAGGTGACAGACCCGCAACCGAACCTTCCGTGGAGACCGACGTGACCGAACACGCAGTACTCGAGCGGGTACTGGATCTCACCGCGCAGCATCTCGGCCACGACCGGGCCGGCCTGCGGGACGAGGAGACCTATGTCGGCCTCGGCGCGGACTCGCTCCAACTCATTGGCATGCTGAGGCAGTTGGAGGGCGAGTTCGGGGTACGTCTGACCGTGCGGGAGTTCATGGAGGAGGCGGGCACCCCTAAGCTGACGGCCCGTCTGATCACCGCCCGTTCCGGGCAGCCGAGCCCGGAGCCCGCCGCCGCGCCCATCGAGGTACGGCACTTGCCCACCCCGGCGGAGCCGGACCGCGCCGAGGCCTCCGCGGCTCAAGGCGTACCGGCGCTCACACGGCAGGCGGCACCCGGCGGACGCAAGGCCAGCGATGCCCCAGCACACGACGCACCCGCGGCCCCCGACTACGCGACCCGCGCCGAGATCGCCGAACTCAGGCGTCAGATCGATGTGCTCGCCGAGACCCAGGCCGCGCTGATCACCCAGCTCTCCGAAGCCGTCGCCCTCCTCAACGCCGAGCGCGCCCGATGAGCGCCACCCCGGCAGACCGGGCCGCCGAACTCTCCCGGCAACTCACCGCACAACTCGCGGCAGCCAAACAGCGCACCGCCGCGCCTGAGCCACCCCCCGAAACCCCGCCACGAGCGCGCCCCGAAATACACGGCCCCCGCGTCACCCTCCCGGAGGGCTCCGGCATGGCGGGCGACACCGCCGACATCGCGCAGCGGGCGCACGCCGACGAGCTGGCCCGGCGGCTGACCGAGCGCACCCGCACCTCCAAGGAGCTTGCGCAGCAACGGCGTTCGGTGCTGGCCGACAGCCGTGCCGTGGTCGGGTTCCGCCGTTCCACCAAGGAGACGCTGTACCCGATCTCGGCCCGCTCGGCGCGCGGCGCCCGGGTGACGGACGTGGACGGCAACGAGTACACCGACATCACCATGGGCTTCGGCTCCCTGCTGTTCGGCCACGAACCGGAGTTCGTCACACAGGCCGTGCGCGCCCACCTCGACCAGGGGCTGCGGTTCGGCCCCCGCCCCGTGGAGGCCGGTGAAGTCGCCCAGCTGCTCGCCGACTTGACGGGCATGGAACGGGTGGCGTTCGCGGCCTCCGGCACCGAGGCGAACTCCGCGGCGATCCGGCTGGCCCGGGCCGCCACCGGACGCGACCGGATCGTCATGTTCCGGGGCTCCTACCACGGCCATGTCGACTCCGTGCTCGGCCGCCCGGGACCCGACGGCCGGCAGGCCGTCCCGGTGTCGCGCGGCATCCCCGACAGCGCGGTGTCCGAGCTGATCGTCCTCGAATACGGCAGCCCGCAAGCGTTGGAGACCATCGACGCGCTGGGCGACTCCATCGCCGCGGTCCTCGTCGAGCCGGTGCAGTGCCGCAATCCCGCGCTGCGCCCGGTCGCGTTCCTGCGCACCCTGCGCGAGCTCACCCGCCGCCGGGGCATCGTGCTGCTCTTCGACGAGATGCTCACCGGTCTGCGCCCGCATCCGCGCGGCGCACAGCACCACTTCGGTGTCGTCCCCGACCTGGCCACCTACGGCAAGGCGCTCGGCAGCGGCTACCCGATCGGCGCGATCGCGGGCCGCGCCGACATCATGGACGGGGTCGACGGCGGCTTCTGGCGGTACGGCGACGACAGCCGGCCCATGGCCGAGACCACGTTCTTCGGCGGCACCTATCTGCAGCACCCGCTGTCCATGGCGGCCGCCAAGGCGGTGCTCACCCGTCTGCACACCGAGGGCCCGCAGCTCCAGGAGCGGCTCAGCGCCCGCACCGACGCCCTGGCGGCGGACCTCAACGGCTTCTTCCAGGATGAGGAATTCCCCCTGGAACTCAGCCACTTCGGATCGATGTTCCGGTTCACCCACCGGGCCGACATGGAGCTGCTGTACCAGCATCTGCTGGTGCGCGGCGTCTACGTGTGGGAGTGGCGCAGCTTCTATCTCTCCACCGCCCACACCGACGGCGACGTCGCCCGCGTGGCGGACGCGGTCAAGGACTCGCTGCGCGATCTGCGCCGGGGCGGCTTCTTCCGCACCTCCCGGCCGCAGCCCGCGGCGAAGCCGCAACGCCCGCGTCCCGCCCCCGACTTCGGCGTGTACTTCTTCGGCGACTACCCCGAGGGCGACGGCACGCCCCGCCCGTCCGACGCCTACGACCGGCTCGTCGAGACGGCGCGCTTCGCCGACACCCACGACTTCAGCTCGCTGTGGCTGCCCGAACGCCACTTCCACTCCTTCGGCGGCCTCTTCCCCAACCCGGCCGTGCTGGCCTCCGCGCTGGCCCGCGAGACCAGCCGCATCCGGCTCAACGCCGGTTCCGTCGTGCTGCCCCTGCACGATCCCGTCCGGGTCGCCGAGGAGTGGTCGGTCGTCGACAACCTCTCGGGCGGCCGGGTCGGCCTGGGCTGCGCCACCGGGTGGCACGCACAGGACTTCGCGCTCCACCCGGACCGGTTCGCCCGGCGCAAGGAGATCGCCTTCGCCCACCTCGACGACGTCCGCACGCTGTGGGGCGGCGGTACGGTGCGGCGGCTGACCGGCGAGGGCCGCGAGACCGACGTACGCATCCATCCCCGGCCGGTGCAGGACCTGCCGCCGCTGTTCCTCGCCACCTCGGGGCGGCGCGCCTCCTACGAGGACGCGGGGCGGCGCGGGCTCGGGATCGTCACCAACCTGATGGGCCAGTCCGTCGAGGAGCTGGCGGAGAACGTCCGGCACTACCGCAAGGCCCGCGAGCAGCACGGCCTCGACCCCGACGCGGGCCGCGTGACCGTGCTGCTGCACACCTATCTCGGCGAGGACCACACGGCCGCACGGGCCGAGGCCCTGGAGCCGATGACCCGCTATCTGCGCTCCTCACTGCAGATGCGCTCCGCGGCGACCGCGCTCGGCACCGGCCCGCAGGATGTGGCGGCGGCGAGCGAGGAGGACCTGGACTATCTGTTCCGGCGGGCCTACGACCGCTACTGCGACGAGCGTGCCCTCATCGGCACGCCGGAGAGCTGCTCACCGCTCGTGGACGCCCTGCGCGAGGCGGGCGTCGACGAGATCGCCGCCCTCGTCGACTTCGGCATGCCGGCCGACCGGATGCGCGCCGGCCTGGCACACCTGGACGCGCTGCGCCGACGCCACCAGGAGGCCCGACTCCCGGAACCGGTCGAGGTGTCCGCGCCCGCGACCGCCGCCCAGCGCAGGCTCTGGCTCGCCGCACAGCTGATCGACGACCCGGCCGCGTACAACGAGATCCAGGCGGTGCGCCTGCACGGCGCGCTGGACGAGACGGCGCTGCACACGGCCGTGGCGGGTCTTGTCGAGCGGCATGCCGCACTGCGCACCGTGTTCCGCGCGGGCGCCGGGGACGAGACGGTCCGGCAGGTCGTACGGCCGGATCTGCGCGTTCCGTTGCGGGTGACCGACGCTCAGGGGCAGGACGCGGACACGGCCGTCGCCGCGCTGCTCCGTGAGGAGAGCACCCGGCCCCATGACCTGGCCGAGGGCCCGCTGTTCGCCCCCAGGCTGCTCAGACTCGCACCGGACGACCATGTGTTGGTGTTCGGGCTGCACCACATCGTCACCGACGCCCACTCCGCGGGGATCCTCGCGGCCGACCTCGAGGAGCTGTACACGGCCGCGGTGGAGCAGCGCCCGGCCGTGTTCACGGGCCCGGCCACCAGCACGGTCGACGCCGCGCCGCCGGAGCCGGACCCGGCGGACCTGGAGTGGTGGCTGCGCCGTCTGGACCCGCTGCCGCCCGTTCCCGCGCTGCCCACCGACCGGCCGCGCGGCAAAAGGGTCGCCGGACGTGGCGCGGCGGTCGAGGTCGCGCTCGACGAGGAGCGGGCGGCCGGACTGCGGGAGTGGAGCGGCCGGCAGGGCGTCACGCTGTTCGCCACGCTCCTCACCGGCTGGCAGCTGGTGCTGCGCGAGCGTTCGGGCCAGGACGAGTTCACCGTCGGCTCCACCTTCGGCGGGCGCACCGCCGCGACGGCCGGGACTGTCGGCTTCCATGTCGCCGTGCTGCCGCTGCGCGCCGCGCTCACGGCCACGACGTCACTGCGCGATGCCGTACGGGCCACCCGCGACGCCCTGTTCGAGGCCGAGGCGCACCAACACGTGGACCTCGACACCCTGTTGGCGACCGTCAACCCCGACCCCGGCAACCCGCGCCCGCTGATCACCGTGTCCGCGGACCTCGACACCGCACCGCTGGCCGGGATCCGGCTGCCCGGACTGCGCGCCGAGCAGGTCGACGGGGGCGCCGAATCGGCCCCGCTCGAACTGGCGTTGATGGCCATCCGCACCCGGGCCGGCCTGCGGCTGCGGATCCGCTACGACGCGGACCTCTTCGACGCCACGACGGTCCAGGGGTATCTGGAGGACCTCGACCGGGTCCTGCGCGCGATGACGAGCGGGAGCGCCCAACTGGTGGGAGACGTACGGCCCGCCACGGACTCCGTCCGGGAGACGCTTCGCTCGCTGTGGCAGACGGTGCTCGGTGTCGACGAGGTGCCCGACAACGCCAACTTCTTCGACCTCGGCGGCAGTTCCATCTCGGCGATACGGCTCGGCAACCGCGTACGCGACGCACTGAACGTCGAGTTCTCGCTGGCCGACTTCTTCGCGGACGCCACCTTGGCCGCCATGGTCCGGGATCTTGGCGCGGACGGCGGCGATCCCCGTCCGAAGGCGACCGAACCCGATCCGCAGGCAGCCGAACCGGCCGAGGGGGAACGCCAGGCCGGACCCGTACGCCTCGCCGAGCCCGTCTTGCCCGCTGCGCCGGGCGACGGCTTCGAAGTCGTCGACCGGGCCCCGGTCACCGACCAGCAGAGCCGGGTGATCGCCGCCCACAACGTCACGGCGCAGCCCCAGGTGTGGAACGTGCCGACCCGGATCCGGTTCACGGGCCCGCTGGTCCCGGACGCGCTGCGCGCGGCGCTCGCCGAGCTGATCGACCGGCACCACGCCCTGCGCACCCGCTTCGTGCGGGACGGCGAGGGAGCTTGGTGGCAGGAGGTCGTGGCGGCGCCTCGACTGCGGCTGCAGATGGACGACTTCAGTCGTCTTCCGGCCGACCGGCGGGCGGCCCGCGTGGACAAGGTGTGCCGTGCTCTGGTCGCGGAGCCCTTCGATCTGACGCGTCCGTCGCTGCCCCGGCTGCGGCTGCTGCGGGTCGACAGGGACGAGTGGGTGCTGATGTTCATGGTGCATCACATCTGCACCGACGGCTGGTCGCACTCCGTGCTGCTGTCGGAGCTCGCCGAGCTCTACACGGCGGCAGCGGCCGGCACCGCACACACCCTCGCCCCGCCCTCGTCGCAGCCCACCGACTACGCCCGCCGCCAGCGGGCGCGGAAGAACCCGCGGACGGAGGCCGAGCGGGCCGCGCGCTGCGTCGCCTATCTCGACGGTGTGCCGGCCCGCGTGGAGGTGCCCACGGACCGGCCGCGGCCGGAGCGGCTGAGCGGCGACGGCGAGACGATCCGGGGCCAGGCCTCGGGTGAACTCCGGGCGAAGGTCGAGGAGTTCGCGGCCTTACGGCATGTGACGCCGTTCGCGGTCGCGGCGTCCGGACTCGGAGTGCTGCTGGCGCGGCTCTCCGGGCAGCGGGACGTGCTGCTGAGCGTTCCGTACGCCAACCGAGAGGGCAGCGACACCGAGTCGCTGGTGACCATGACGACGACGGCCGTCATGGTGCGGGTGCGCATCGACCCGGACGAGAGCGTCGCCGAGCTGGTCGCCCGGACCGGTGCCGGGGCCCTGACGACCATGGCGAACGTGCTGCCCACCACCCGGGTCCTGCAGGCGATGCGGGAGGCCGGTGCGCGCGAGGTGCCCGAGATCGTGCCGAACGCCCTCGCCTTCCAGAACACCGACGACCTCGACATCGAGATACCGGGTCTGCGGGTCGAAGTGGACGATCTGGCACCGTCCGTGGCCCGCGCGGAACTGACCTTCGGTTTCAAGCCGTACCGCGACCGCAGCCGGGGTTACCGAACGTTTCTCGAATATTCGGCCGACCTGTGGGACAGGGAGACAGCGGAGGGCATCCTCGCCTCCTATGTCGCCCTGCTGGACGATCTGTGCACTCGTCCGGACCAGCAAGTCCGCACACTGCTCACCCCTCATACGCCGACTGGAGAGACGTACGCCGAATGACCAAGGTCTCGGACAACCCTCACATCGAGGATCTGCTCGCCTATCTCGAGGGCAGCTCCTCGCCGTACCACGCCGTGGCGCTGGCCGCGGACCGGCTCGAGAAGGCCGGATTCAAGGAGCTGCGGGAGACGGAGGAGTGGACCGGTCACACCGGTGGCTGCTTCATCGCCCGCGGCGGCGCCCTGCTCGCGTGGTACGTCCCCGCGGACGCGCCCGCCCACGCCCCGTTCAGAATCGTCGGCGCCCACACCGACTCCCCGAACCTGCGGGTCAAGCCCACGCCGGACATCGGGTCCGCGGGCTGGCGCCAGGTCGCCGTGGAGGTCTACGGAGGCGTCCCGCTCAACACCTGGCTCGACCGCGATCTGGGCATCTCGGGGCGGCTGACCCTGCGCGACGGTACCGCGAAGCTGGTCAAGATCGATGAACCGCTGCTGCGCGTACCGCAGTTGGCCATCCACCTCGACCGCTCGGTCAACGACGGGCTCACCCTGGACCGGCAGCGGCAGACCCAGCCGATCTGGTCGCTGGGCCGGCCCGAACAGGGTGCGCTGCTGCGCCGGGTCGCGCGCGAAGCCGACCTCGACGTCTCCGACGTCCTCGGCTGGGACCTGATGCTGCACGACGTGCAGGCACCCACTCTGCTGGGCGCGGAGCGGGAGTTCCTGGTCTCCGCCCGGCTGGACAACCTGGTGTCCGTGCACGCGGGAGTGACCGCGCTGACGTCGGCCGCCCAGGTGTGGTCGGGCGACGGAGGGGCCCCGCAGGCCGTGCAGGTGCCGGTGCTCGCCGCCTTCGACCACGAGGAGGTCGGCAGCGGCTCCGAGACCGGCGCGCAGAGCCCGCTGCTGGAGCGTGTGCTCAGCCGGGTGGTCGCCGCCCGGGGCGGCAGCGGGGAGGACTGGTCACGGGCGCTCGCGGGCTCGCTCTGTGTCTCCGCGGACATGTCGCACGCGGTCCACCCCAACTACAGCGAGCGCCACGATCCGGACAACCATCCCCTGCCGGGCGGTGGCCCGGTGGTCAAGGTCAACGTCAACCAGCGCTACGCCACCGACGGGACCGGCTTCGCCGCCTTCGTGGCCGCCTGCGAGCGGGCCGGGGTGCCGTGGCAGCGGTTCGTGTCCAACAACGCGATGCCCTGCGGTACGTCGATCGGGCCGATCACCGCGGCACGTCTGGGCGTGACCACGGTCGATGTCGGAGTGCCCGGCCTCTCCATGCACTCGTCGCGCGAACTGGTCGGGGCCGCGGATCCGGGGTTCCTGGCCCGGGCGCTGGCGGAGTTCGTGACGACCGCCTGATCGGGAGCACCGCACCGGTCGGAACCAACATGAGCACGAGAGGCAGAAGGTGTCCGCACGGAGCTTCACCCTCAAGGGAGCCGCCCCCGAGAACGCGGCGCTGCGCCTGCTGATCGTCCCCCACGCGGGAGCGGGAGCGGCGAGCGGTCTGGCGTTCGCGGGGCACGCTCCGGACGACTGGCTGGTGGCGACGGCCCGGCTGCCCGGCCGGGAGTCGCGCATCCGGGAAGCCGTTCCGGAGCTGCCCGGTCTGGTGGCGGACGTGGTGGCCACGATCCGCGCGCTGCCCGGGACGGCCCCGTTGATCGTCGTCGGGGTGTGCTCCGGTGCGGTCATCGGCCTCGACGCCGTACGCGAGATCGAGCGCTCCGGTGACGGCACGGTGGCGGGCTTCGTCGTCGTGTCGCAGTGGGCGGTGAACGAACGGCCGGATCCCGCCCGCCGGTTGCTGCGCGACACCGACGACCCCGCCGAAGTCCTGGCCGTACTCCAGGACTTCGGCGGTGTGCCGGAGACGCTCGCCGCCCAGGACGAGATGCTCAGGCTGCTCCTGCCGGCCATCGTGGCGGACATGCGCGCCGTCGAGGACTATGTCGCCGATCCCGCCACCGCGGCCGTCAACTGCCCGCTGCTGGCCCTGTTCGGCGACGAGGACGAGCTGTGCCCCGAGGAGCGCACCGCAGGCTGGTCCCTGTTCAGCGAGGCGACGCGCACGGTCTGGCTGCCCGGCGGCCATCTGCTGCTGGCGGACGAGCCCGCGCAGCTGGTGGAGGCGATCGCCGACCATCTCGACCACTTCCGGAGCGCGCAGCTCCAGCCCTGA
The DNA here is from genome assembly GCF_053598255.1 of Streptomyces sp. NPDC001157. NCBI lineage: Bacteria > Bacillati > Actinomycetota > Actinomycetes > Kitasatosporales > Streptomycetaceae > Streptomyces > Streptomyces sp. NPDC001157. The sequence goes on along the minus strand of NZ_JBSFJW010000005.1, from coordinate 282,385 downwards.
CGCCCCGCAGTCCTGACGTTCCATCACATCACCTCCCCCCACTTCGCTGTTGACATCACACTCCGAGGTTGACATCACATGACGACGGCAGCAGTCGACGCCGAGCGGCGGATCGATGCCCTTCTGCTGGAGCAGTGGGACCGTGACCCCGACCTGCCCGCACTGATCTCCGGTGACACCGTCCTGACCCGGGGCGAGCTCAAGGACCGGGTGCTGCGGACCGCCGCGGCGCTGCGCGCCCGGGGGGTGCGGCGCGGCGACCGGGTGGCGGTGTATCACGAACGGTCCGTCGAGTTCGTGGTGTCCGTCCTGGGCGCGGTCTTCGCGGGCGCCGCCCATGCGGCGTTCGACGTGGACGACCCGCTGCAGCGCACCCTGGGGATGCTCGAGGACTGTGCACCGCGCGCCGTCCTGACCGGCGCGGCGCTGTCCGCCCGGTTCCCCCAGGAGGCGGGCCTGCCGGTCCTGACGGACGAGGAGTGCCGTACGTACGACCCGGCGGACGTGTCGGAGTCGGTGACCGCCTCGCCGAACGACCCCGCGGTCGTCCTCTACACCTCCGGCTCCACCGGACGGCCCAAGGCGTCGCTGATCAGTCATCGCGCGCTCGTCTCACGGCTGCTGGCCCTGCAGGCCTCACACCGTATGGACGAGGACGACCGGATCATCCACCACACGGCGTGCAGCTTCGACATGTACCTCGCCGAGGTCCACTGGCCGCTGGTGGCGGGGGCGACCGTCGTCCTCGCGGCCCCGCGCCGCCAGCGCGACGCCGACCATCTCGCCGAGCTGATCCACGACCACAGGATCACGACGTTCTACTGCGTCGTGTCCCTGCTCGACCTCTTCCTCCTCGCCCGGGATCCGGCCGAGCGCTACGACGGGATACGCCAGGTCCTCACCGGCGGCGAGCCCCTCAGCCCCGACCTGGTCAGACGGTTCCACGCCCGGTCCACGGCCTCGCTCACCAACCTCTACGGCCCCAGTGAATGCACCATCTACTGCACCGCCTGGGAGTGCCCGCGCGATCCGGACCTCGACACCGTGCTGATCGGCTCCGCCATTGCGGACACGGAGCTGTGGATCCTCGACGAGAACGGTGCCCCGGTCCCCGCCGGGGAACCCGGGGAGCTCTACATCGGCGGTGCCGGTCTCGCCCTCGGCTACCTCAACCGGCCGGAACTGACCGCGGAACGCTTCATCACCTCCTCCGCGGTGAGCCCGGACGGCCGCCTCTACCGCTCCGGGGACCTCGTCCTGGCCCGCCCCGACGGTGCCCTCGAATTCCTCGGCCGTGTCGACCGGCAGGTGAAGATCCGGGGCATCCGCATCGAGCTCGGTGAGATCGAGTCCACCGCGGGGCGCTGCGCGGGCGTCAGGCAGGCGGCGGTCGTCGCCCACGGCGAGGGCGCCGACAAGAGGCTCACCGCGTACGTGGTCCCCGCGGACGGCGTGGCACCGGCGGAGCTTGTCCCGGCGGTACGGGACGCGCTGCGCTCCTGGCTTCCGCACTACATGGTGCCGACGGCGATCGAGGCCCTCGACGCGCTGCCGCTGACCGCGAACGGCAAGCTGGACCGCCTCCTGCTGGAGGAGCGCGCGGCCCGATCCGCCGCCGGCGCGCCGCCTCCGCGTACGGCGCCCGTCGACGGGCCCACCGATCTCGTCCAGGTGGTGTCCCAGGTGTGGTGCGACGTCCTCGGTGTCTTTGCGGTCGGCCCGGACGACGACTTCTTCGATCTCGGCGGGGACTCCTTCAAGGTGGTCACCATCGTCGAACGGCTCAAGAGCCTGCTGGCGGTGGAGATCCCCATGGCGGCCCTGCTCCTCGAACCGACCGTGGCCGGCTTCGCCGCGGAGCTGCGCAGCATCACCCTTCAGGAGCCCACGCGGTGAACTCCCCTCGAACAACCGGCGGTCCAGGCCGTCCCCCGGCGCGCCGGCAGAACGTCATCCGTCGCTTCGCCGATCTCGCACCGGAGCGATTCGGCGCCCGCCGCCCCGTGGTCACCCTGTTCAGCGGAGGTTTGGACAGCACGTATCTGCTGCACCGGCTGACGAAGGCCGGATTCGCCGAGATCCACGCGGTCAGCGTCGATCTGGGCGCGGGCGAGGATCTGGACGAGCAGCGGCTCGTCGCCGACCGGCTCTCGGTGCATCTGCATGTCATCGACGGCCGGCGGATGTTCGCCGAGGAGTATGTGCGTCCCGCGATCGCGGCGCAGGCCGTCTATCTCGACACCCATCCGATCAGCTCCTCCCTGAGCCGGCCCCTGATCGCCAAACTCGCCATGGAGATCGCCGTCGAGCTCGATGCGTGGGGTGTACTGCACACCGCCAACCGGTCGCAGAACACCCTGCGCAGACTCAACGGCGCACTGGAGCTGCTGGGTTACTCCGGTCATTGCGGCAGCCCCTATGAGCTCGACCCGGTCAGCCGCGACGCCAAGAGCCGGGAACTGGCGGACATCGGGCTCGTCCACATGAGCCGGCGGATCGCCAGCATCGACGCGAACCTGTGGTGTCGGGAGTTCGAGTCCGGCGTGCTCGACGATCCCGAGGAACACACCGTTCCCGAGGAGCTGTACCGCTGGAGCCTGCTGGGCGAGGGGGTCCCGGACACGACGGTCGAGATCGGCTTCTGTGAGGGCGTTCCCGTCTCCCTCGACGGCAACCCGCTGCCCCTGCCCGAGCTCATCGAGACCCTCAACCACCTGGCCGGCGCCCATGGAATCGGCCGCTACAGCGGACTCGAACATCTCCCGGGCGGTCAGAAGGTGCTGGAACTGCGCGAGATGCCGGCCGCCGCCCTGCTCCTGAAGTCCTACCGCCATCTGGAGACGGCCACCCTGGGTGCGGAGACGATCCGGGAGAAGATGCACATCGAGCAGCTCTGGGTCCGGGAGGCGCTGGAGGGGCGCTGGTTCGGGGAGCTGCGGCGGGCGGGGCAGGCCTTCATCGACTCCTGCGCCGCCCAGGTCGGCGGAACCGTGCGCTGGCGGTTGGGGCAGGGCTCGGCCCAGACCCGCTCCATCGTCGCCCACTCCCCCCGCTATCTGCGCAACCGAGAGGACTGGGAGGAGCAGTCGGCGCACGCCGACGGGTGAGCAGAGCGCCGCCGGGTGCCAGGAGCACCGAGAGCTAGGACGAGCGCCACCACGCCGTGACTGAGTGGGGGCTCATGAGGAGTTCCCCGACGCCAGAAGACACGCAGACCCGTGTACGGGGCGAGCGGCGGCGCCACGGCGAGGCGGCGGCCGCCCGCTACGCCGAAGCCCTCCCCCGACGGGAGCCGGCCGAGCAGCTCAAGGAACCCCTGCAGACCCTGACGATGTGGGCCGGACAGCCGCAGCCACAAGGGCCAGAAGAACGTCGGGGCTTCTTGGGCCGCAGGACAAGCGAGTGCCCGTGCTACGCCCTCGCACCGCGCCGGGTACCGGCCACCGCCCGCAGCACGTCGACCAGTGCGGCCACCGTCGGCCGGCGCTCGGCGGCGGAGCGGAACACCACGACGATGTGCCGCTCGACCCTCTCGCGCAGTCGCACCACGTCGAAGCAGGAGGCGCGCAGTCTGAGCATCAGCTCCGTCACCGTGCTGATCCCGATGCCCGCCTCGACCAGCGCCAGCGTGGCCGCGGTGTCGGTCACCTCGTGCTGGACGTCGGGCTCGACACCGGCCCGTCGGCAGGCGGTGCGCACGGCGCGACCGTAGTAGCTGTCGGGAGAGGGCAGGATCCAGCCCAGGTTCTGCGTGTCGGCCAGGGCGACCTCCTCGCGGCCCTCCAGCCACCCGGTGGGCACGGCGAGGGAGAACCGCTCCCGTTCCAGCTGCATCACCCGCAGCGCCGGATCGCGCGGGATGGGCACATCGGGATAGTCCAGCCCGAGGGCCAGATCCACCGCGCCGGAGGCGACGGCGTCGTACACCTCGTCCACGTCCATGTCGCGGCTGTGCACGGCGAGCCCGGGATGCGCCTCGCGCACCCGCTGCAGCGCCGGCGGCAGGATCTCGGCGGCCGCCGTGGCGAACAGCCCCACCACCAGCACTCCCGAGACCTCGCCCCGGCTGCGCTCCAGGGCCTCGACCGCCTCGGCCTCCGTGGACAGGATCCGCTCGGCATGCCGGGCCAGCGTCTTCCCGGCGTCGGTCAGCTCCACCCGGCGCCCCACCCGCTGCAGCAGCTCCATACCGGTGGCCTTCTCCAGCGCGGCGATCTGCTGCGAGACCCCGCCGGGCGTGTACCCCAGTGCCCGGGCCACCGCGGTGATGGTTCCGCGCCTGGTCAGCTCCACCAGGGAACGCAGCTGGGAGCTCGTCCAGTCCATATAGGAACACTAATAGATCGGGCGCAGTAACTGTTCATGGACGTCAAAGGTCGGGTTGCGTCACGATGACGGGCAGAAAGCTGATCAGCGTCTCGCCCACCACAGCGTCAGCTCCCCGGAAGGGACGGCCCTTGTCCTCCTCATCCGCCTTCCGCTCCGTTCCGCCGACCGCAGACGTCGTGATCATCGGCGGGGGTGTGATGGGCGCCAGTGCCGCGTTCCATCTCGCCGAAGCGGGGGTGAGCGACATCGTCGTCGTGGAGCGCGGCGACCTGGCCTGCGGCAGCTCGGGCAAACCGATCGGCGGTGTACGCGCCCACTTCTCCGACCCGCTCAACGTCGAGCTGGGCAGCCGGAGTCTGCGCGCCTACGAGAACTTCCCGCACCGCCCCGGTGCCGACATCCGCCTCGACACCGTCGGCTATCTCTTCCTGCTCACCGACGAGCGGCAGGCCGCGGACTTCGAGACCGGCGTCAGGACCCAGAACGCCCTCGGCGTCCCCACCCGCATGATCACCCCGGAAGAGGCCCGGCGCCTCTGCCCCTACGTCAGCACCGACGGACTCGTGGCCGCCACGTACTCACCCACCGACGGCCATGCCCGCCCCGGCCTGGTCGTGCACGGCTACGCCGACGCCGCCGCCCGCGCCGGGGCCACCTTCGCCACCCACACCACCGTCACCGGCATCGACACCGCAGGCGATCGCGTCACCGCCGTCCACACCGACCACGGCCGTATCGACTGCAACACCGTCATCTGTACGGCGGGCGCCTGGTCGCGCCTGATCGGCGACATGGTCGGCATCCACCTCCCGGTCCGGCCGGTACGCCGTCAACTCGCCTTCACCGAACGGCTCGTGCCCCCGGCACCCCGCATCCCCTTCACCATCGACTTCGCCTCGTCGGCCTACTTCCACAACAGCGACGACGGCCTGCTGTTCGGCCTCGCCGACCCCCGCCAGCCCGACGGCTTCGACACCACCTGGACTCCGGAGTGGCTCGAACTGTTCCGGGACGCCGTACGGCAACGGGCCCCCGAACTGGCCGACATGAGGACCGTCGGCGGCTGGGCCGGCCTCTACGAGGTCACCCCCGACCACAACGCCCTCATCGGCCGCTCCGGCGAACTCGTCAACTTCCTCTACGCCACCGGGTTTTCGGGCCACGGCTTCCTGCAGGCCCCCGCCGTCGGCGAGGTCCTGCGCGACCTCCACCTGGAGCGCGCACCCTTCGCCGACATCTCCCCGCTCAGCGCCGACCGCTTCCGCTCCGGAGCCGAGATCCGCCCCGAAGCCCACGTGGTGTGACCACCGGAGACCGTCAGCAACTCGACGGCCCGCTCAGCCGAACCGCCCTTTCCCACTGACCGAACCCCGAGGAAGCGCCATGACGAGCACCACCCTGCCCGGCACCGAGGACCTGCGCGCCCGCGCCCGTACCAGCCTGGAACGCATCGGCGTCACCGTCCCCGAAGGCGCCGACCTCCAGGCACGTACGCCGATCACCGGCGAGGACCTCTTCGGGCTCACGGCCGCCACCGCCGCCGACACCGAGGAGGCCGTCACGGCCACCCGCGAGGCCTTCCGAACCTGGCGCACCACCCCGGCCCCGCGCCGCGGTGAACTCGTGCGCCGACTGGGCGAGTTGCTGCGCGACCACAAGAGCGACCTGGCCGACCTCATCACCATCGAAGCGGGCAAGATCCGCTCGGAGGCGCTCGGTGAGGTCCAGGAGATGATCGACATCTGCGACTTCGCGGTCGGCCTGTCCCGCCAGCTCTACGGCCGCACCATCGCCTCCGAGCGCCCCGGCCACCGCCTGGCCGAGACCTGGCACCCGCTGGGCGTGGTCGGCGTGATCTCCGCGTTCAACTTCCCGGCCGCCGTGTGGTCCTGGAACACCGCGGTGGCCCTGGCCTGCGGCGACACAGTGATCTGGAAGCCGTCCGAGCTCACCCCGCTGATCTCCCTGGCCTGCGACCGGCTGCTGGCCCGGGCCGCAGACGAGACCGGCGCACCCCGGGACGTGCACCGCCTCCTGCTCGGCGACCGCACCGTCGGCGAGCGGCTCGTCGACGACCCGCGCGTCGCCCTCATCAGCGCCACCGGCTCCACCCGCATGGGCCGCGAGGTCGGCCCCCGTGTCGCCGCCCGCTTCGGCCGCACCCTGCTGGAACTCGGCGGCAACAACGCCGCCGTCGTCGCGCCCTCGGCCGACCTCGACCTCGCCGTGCAGGGCATCGTCTTCGCCGCAGCCGGCACGGCCGGGCAGCGCTGTACGACCCTGCGCCGCCTCATCGTGCACCGCGACATCGCCGACACGCTCGTCGCACGGCTCAAGGCCGCGTACGCCAGGCTCCCCATCGGCGACCCCTTCGACGAGAACACCCTCGTCGGACCGCTCATCTCCACCAAGGCCCTCGACGGCATGCAGGACGCCGTCACCCGCGCCCAGGCCCAGGGCGGCAAGATCCTGGTCGGCGGCGAACGCCGACTGTCCGAGACCGCGCCCCGCGCCGCCTATGTCGAACCGGTGATCGTCCGCGTCGACGAACAGACCGACGTCGTACGGGAGGAGACCTTCGCGCCAATCCTCTACGTCCTGACGTATGACACGCTCGCGGAGGCCATCGCCCTGCACAACGACGTCCCGCAGGGCCTGTCCTCCAGCATCTTCACCCGCGACCAGCAGGAGGCAGAGCTCTTCCTCTCCGCCGAGGGCTCCGACTGCGGCATCGCCAACGTCAACATCGGCACCTCCGGCGCGGAGATCGGCGGCGCCTTCGGCGGGGAGAAGGAGACGGGCGGCGGCCGCGAGTCGGGTTCCGACGCCTGGCGGGCCTATATGCGGTCGGCCACCAACACCATCAACTACTCCGGCCGACTCGCGCTGGCCCAGAACGTCAGCTTCCTCTAGGGGATCACCGCGCCGAGCGCGGTCAGCGGGGTCGATGGCGCGCGGTGACGTCCGCCAGATAGCCGCGCAGCATGACCTTGGCCTCGTCGAGGAGTTCCACGTCCCCCTCGGCGTCCCGCCGGAACGCCTCCTGCGCCAGCGCGTCGGCCGCGAGGACCGCGGCGTGGCAGGCGGCGGCGAGGGTCTCGTGGTCGTGGGCCATGCCGAGCGCGAGCAGGACACGGCGGATCCCGTCGGCCATACGGCGCTTGTGCGCCCGGTCCGCGGCGCGGGTCCGCTCGGTCAGGCCGCTGCCGAACCACAGGGCCCGGAAGCCGCGTTCGGTGCGGTAGATCCCGGCGAACGCGTCGATGAGCACGCCCACCGGGTCCTCCCAGCGCTCCTGGGCCGCGGCCTGGACGAGGCCGTCCATGGCGGCCTCCAGTTTCGCGAAGTAGCCGGCCGCCAGCGCGTCGATGATCGCGTCGCGGTCGGGCAGGTACTGATACAGCGAGCCGACCGACACCTCGGCCTCCCCGGCGACCCGGGTCGTCGTCAGCGCCTCGACGCCCTCACCGATCAGGACGCGCTCGGCGGCCTCCAGGACCCGCGCCAACCGCGCCTTGCTGCGCGCCTGTTGAGGGGTACGGCGCAGCGGAGCGGCCCCGCTGACATCCGCGGTCGCCTCACCCACGAACAACCTCCGAACCTGAACGTGACTTTGTTTCATGTTTAGGTTACGGTCCCGCACATGACCGACTCAAGCACGGCGCTCGGGCGGGAGCGGGCCGCCGTGGCGGACGCCTGCCGCCGGCTGGGGGCCGAGGGCCTGCTCATCGGTACGGCCGGGAACGTGAGCGTACGGGTGGGGGAGCGGGTCGCGATCACCGCGACCGGAGCGGTGCTCGCCGAACTCACCGCGGACCAGGTGACGGTGGTCGACCTGGACGGCAAGGTCGTGGCCGGGGCCCTGGAGCCCACCTCGGAACTGGATCTGCATCTGGGTGTCTATCGGCGCTACGGCACCGGCGCCGTCGTCCACACCCACGCCCCGATGGCCACCGCGCTCTCCTTGGTCCTCGACGAACTGCCGTGCATCCACTACCAGTTGCTCGCTCTGGGCGGTACCGTCCGCGTCGCGCCGTACGCCACCTTCGGCACCCCCGAACTCGCCGAGTCGGTGCTCGCCGCGCTGGAGGGCCGCAGCGCCGCCCTGATGGCCAACCACGGTGCGCTCACCCATGCGTCGACCCTGGACAAGGCGGTCGAGCACGCCCTGCTGCTGGAGTGGGCCTGCGGTGTCTACCAGCACGCCGCCGCGCTCGGAACGCCGCGGACCCTCGACGAACAGCAGCAACTCGCGGTCATCGAGGCCGCGATCGCCCGCAACTACGGCACCACCCACCCCGTACCACCCGCGCAGGAGGAAGAGCGATGAAGGTCGTCACGATGGGCGTGCACGTGCTGGACGTACTGGTACGGCCGGTGGAGGAGATACCCGAGGGCCAGGGCGCGACCCTCGTCGACGACATCCGGATGACCGCCGCCGGGACGGCCGCCGGCACCGCCCTCACGCTCGCCAAACTGGGCGCCTCGGTGCGCACCGCCGGTGCGATCGGCACCGATCCGACCGGCGACCTGCTCGTCCAGCTCCTCGACAGGGCAGGCATCGACACCGGGCTGCTCGTCCGCCGCGTCGACACCTCGACCTCCGCGAGCGTCCTGCCCATCCGCCCCAACGGCGACCGCCCCTCGCTCCATCTGCTCGGCGCCAACATCACCTACGGCCTCGACGACGTGCCCTGGGACGCCGTGGCCGAGGCCGGCCACCTCCACCTGGGCGGCCCCGAGCTGATCGGCGCCGACGTCGCCGCGCGCATCCTGGCGCACGCCAAGGAACACGACGTGGTCACCTCCGTGGACCTCCTCGCCCCCGGCGAACTGGGGACCTTCGACCAGATCGAACCGCTTCTCCCGTACGTCGACCACCTGCTCCCCAACGACGACCAGGTCCTCGGCTTCAGTGAGGAGCAGGACCTCGTGACCGGCGCGAAGAAGTTCCTCGCCGCCGGGGCCGGTCTCGTCGCCGTCACCCGCGGCGGCGACGGTGCGCTCCTGGTGACGGCGGACGGCACGGAAACGGTCCCCGCCTTCGAGGTCGACGTCGTCGACACCACCGGCTGCGGCGATGCGTTCTCGGCAGGTTTCATACGAGGCATCAGCCTCGGCCGCACCCCGCGCGAGGCCGCCGTGCTGGGCAGCGCCGCGGCCGCGCTGGTGGCGCAGGGGTTGGGCAGCGACCACGGGGAGTTCGACCTGCCGGAGGCCGACGAGTTCGCCATGACCCACAAGACGCGCTTGTGAGCCGGTCGACTCCCGATAAACCGGTGTAAACCGTCACCGAGTCAATCAAGTGGTGACGGTCACGGCAGGGGCGTACGGTCGAACGGTAGACGCCGCAGTGGACGGAACCGTTCACTGATGCCGAGTGCGACACGCCATGAGCAGCAGCCCGCAGCCGAGCCCCGCAGCACAGGCCGCCACCCGCGAACCGGGCGGCGGCGGAAACGGCATGGCGCTGCTGGTCATCGCCTCGTGCCAGCTGATGGTGGTCCTGGACATCACCATCGTGAACATCGCGCTGCCGCACATCCAGACCGCGTTGGACTTCTCCACCACCAGCCTGTCCTGGGTGGTCAACGCATACACCCTGACCTTCGGCGGCCTGCTGCTGCTCGGCGGCCGCACCGGGGACATCCTCGGCAGACGACGCGTCTTCATCTTCGGCGTACTGCTGTTCGCGCTCGCCTCCCTGCTGGGCGGGCTCGCGCAGAACTCCGGCCAGCTCCTGGCCGCACGCGCACTCCAGGGCGTCGGCGGCGCCATCGCGTCCCCGACGGCCCTCGCCCTGATCAGCACGACCTTCCGCGAGGGTCCGGAACGCAACCGGGCCTTCGGGGTGTTCGCCGGGGTCTCGGCGGGCGGCGGTGCCATCGGGCTCCTGGCGGGCGGGGTCATCGTCGAGTGGCTGAACTGGCGCTGGGTGCTCTTCGTGAACGTCCCCATCGCGGTGCTCATCGCCCTCGCCACGCCACGCTGGATCAAGGAGTCCGAACGCCACCCGGGGCACTTCGATCTCGCCGGCGCGCTGACGTCCACCCTGGGCATGGTGCTGCTGGTGTACGGCTTCATCAGAGCGGCGCAGGACGGCTGGCGGGACGCGCTCACGCTGGCCTCGTTCGGTGCGGCCGTCGTCGTCCTCACGGCGTTCATCCTGATCGAGCGGCGTTCCAGCCAGCCGATCACACCGCTGCACATGTTCGCCGACCGCAACCGCGCCGGCACCTACGGCATCATGCTCAGCCTCGCCGCCGCGATCTTCGGCATGTTCTTCTTCCTCACGCTCTTCGTGCAGAACGTGCTGGGCTTCAGCCCACTGGCCACCGGGTTCGCCTTCCTTCCGGTCAGTGCGGTCATCGCCTTCGGTGCCGGGCTGGCCTCGCGGTTCCTGCCCACCTTCGGCCCCAAGCCGTTCATGGTGGTGGGAGCGATCCTCGCGGCGGCCGGCCTGGCCTGGCTGACCCTGACCGACGTCCACTCCACCTATGCGGGCAGCATTCTCGGCCCGATCCTCGTCTTCAGCCTGGGCATGGGCCTGGAGTTCGTCTCGCTCACCCTCATGGCGCTCTCCAACGTCCCCGTCCAGGAGACCGGCGCGGCCTCCGGACTCCTCAACGCCACCCAGCAGGTGGGTGGTTCACTCGGCCTGTCCATCCTGGTCACCATGTTCGGCACCGCCAGCACCAACGAGGCCCACAAGCAGATACCGCGCTTCCTGGCCCAGGCCACCCCGGCCGAACGCCTGCGCTTCAAGCACACCGGGCAGCTCCCGAGCCCCTGGTCCGACCACGTGCTCACGTCCGGGATCTCGGCGGCCTTCATCATGGCGGCGATCTTCACCGTCATCGCCGCCCTGATCGCCCTGGTCGTCATCCAGGTCCGCCCCTCCGACCTGGAACGACTCAAGGGCGGGACGGGACCCGGCCCGGGCTGACGCTCCTCAGCCCGCCGAGACCGTCTGCCCGCCCCACTCCTCCGGCGCGACGTCCGCAAGGGTCTCCGAGAACGTCCACTGATGGCCCGCGAGGTCCTCGGCCGTGTACTGGCGTTCCCCGTACTCGAAGTCGGTCGGTTCCATGACGATGCGGGCGCCGTGTGCCCGGGCCTGCTCGCAGTGGGCACGGACGTCGTCGACGCGCACCGTCACCGAGTGCGTGACCTCGCCGGGGCGCGGGGGACGGCGGTCCTTGCGGGTGTCCCCGACGATCACGGCGCCGTCGCCGAAGCCGAGCTGCGCGCGGTGGTCCTCGCCGATCCGTACCCGTTCCACGAACCCGAAGGCCGCACCGAGCCAGGCGACCGCCGCGCGTACATCGGGATAGATCAGAACGGGGATGACGGTCGCGGAGGGGATGGAGCGGTTCGGCTTCATGGCCGACTCCCTGTCATCGGGAAATCAAGAGGCGGGTTGCATGCCGGTTCTGCCAGGCTAGTCGGTCGGTTCGTGCCTTCCCATTCCGTCCACGAGTCCGTCAAGGGAGTGCCGGTGACCGTATCCCGCCTGGCCCCGTTGCTGGAGCAGTTCGACTTCGCATGCGCGCGTCTGGCCGCCCGGCTGACCGGGCCGGTGATGGACAGCGGCGACGGTTCGGACACCGAGGTCGGGCCCATGACCGACGAGGAGTACCTCTGGGAGCCGGTGCCGGACTGCTGGTCGGTACGCCGTCGGTCGGACGGGCCGGGGCCGCGTGCCACCCTGCTGGCCGGCGCCGCGGACGGGGACTGGGGACGCGACGCCGCCCCCTACCCGCACCCCTGGCCACCGCCCTTCACCACCGTCGCATGGCGGCTGAGCCACCTGAGCGAGATGCTGACCCTCCGTGCCGATCACACGGCAGGCACCCACAGCCTCACCCGGGGCGACTACCTCGTCAGCGGGGACGCGACAGCGGCCGCCGCCGCTTTCGACGCCGGTGCCACGGCCTGGCGGGGGGCACTGCTGAGCAGCGGCGACGCGGCGCTCGACACGGTCGGCCACTGCACGTATCCGCACGGCAGCGACCCCCAAGAGCCGTTCGTCGACATCGTGTGGTGGGTCAATCAGGAGGTCCTGCACCACGGGGCCGAGATCGCCCTGCTGCGCGACCTGTACCGCGCGCGAAGGCCCTGACCGCGCCCGCGCCGCGGGTCACGGCGCGGGGACCAGCCCCAGCTGCTGGGCCCGCAGAACCGTGCTGATGCGGTCGCGGGTACCGAGCTTGCGGTAGATCTTCTCGACGTGCTTGTGGACCGTACGGTCCGAGATGCCGAGCCGCCGGCCGATCGCGGCCGCGGTCAGGGCGTCCGTGAGCAGGAGCAGGACGGTCATCTCCCGGGGGGTGAGCGGGCAGTCCGCGGCCGCCGGTCCGTCGGCGGTGTCCGGGGCGGCCGTCCGCTTCCAGCGCTCCAGGAGCTGCCGTTGCTGCTCGACCGCCGCCAGCAGCGGCTGCAACTGCCGGGCCGTGCGGACGTGGTCGTCGGTGAAGTCCGTGCCGGAGCGGTAGATCATGCATCCGGTGATCGGCGTCGTCGTCTGGGGCAGAGGGACGGCCAGCACATGGTCCGCGTCCATGATGTCGCCGATCAGCCGCGCGGTCGGGCTCGCGGACCATGCGGCGCCGGCCGCCTCCCGTGCCGTGAGGGGAGTCCTGTCGGGCCCGCCCGCGTAGTGGTCCGCGAACGGAAAGCCCGCGCGCAGCAGGCCCAGGTCCTCGTCCCCGAGCTCGTCGAACTCGACGGCGACCTCGGACGGCATGCCGACGGTGCCCTCGGCCTCGTTCCAGTCGTCGAGCTTGTAGATCAGGGTCTCGCCGCCGCACAGGCCGGGCAGGGCGCTCGCCAGCAGCGGCCACAGCTGCTCCGGCTCGCGTTCGTTGAGGGCGGCGACGGCCACCGACAGCATGCGTTCGTGGGCCCCGCCCGGCACCTGTGCCACGTGCTTCTCCGCTCGTCCGCCGCGTACGCAGTTGTACCCATACCGGCGACGCCGTCCACTGCTCCAGACTGCATGCGAGCACCCTCGAACAACAACGACGTTCTCGGATCCACTCCAGCACATCGGCGCTACGGCAGCCGCAGCGGGGGAGCCCGGCGCCTGGGGAGGACGCCGGGATCCCACGCCGTGCGGGGCCGCCGGCGCGGGGGACCGGCGGCCCCGCACGGCTCACTCCGACGCGGGCGGGCTCGTACGCATCGCATCGGAGATCGACTTGACGCCACCGTGCGCGGTGAGGCCCCCGTCCACCGGAATCTCCGCCCCGGTGATGAACGACGACTCGTCGGACAACAGGAAGACCACGAGCGGTGCGATGTCGTCGACGGTTCCGCTGCGGCCGAGCGGGGTCTCGCGGATGGTCGTCTCACGGAACGCGGGCGTGGCTGCGGCCGTCATCTCGGTCTCGATATAGCCGGGGTGGACGGTGTTGACGCGGATGCCCCACGGCCCCAGCTCCATCGCGGCGATCTTCGACACCCCGCGCAGGGCCCACTTGCTCACCGTGTACGCCACCGGGTAGTAGCCGGTGAGTGCCGCGGACGAGCCGACGTTGACGATCGACGAGCCGGGCGGCATCAGCGGGGCGAGGTGCTGGATGCCGAGCAGCGGGCCGGTCGTGTTCACCGCCTGGACCTGCGTGAAATCCTCGGGGCGCACCTCGCCCAGCCGCTCGCGCCGGATGATGCCCGCGTTGTTGACCAGGCCGTGGATCTCCCCGTACGACTCCTTCAACTCGGCTGCCAGCGCCGCCCAGTCGCTCTCGCCGCTGACGTCGAGCTGTCGGCAGTCGCCCTCGGGCCGCACGTCGGTGGCTACCACCCGGGCGCCGGCCCGGGTCAGCGCCTCCGCCTCGGCGGCACCCTGACCCCGGGCGGCCCCGGTGACGACCACGACCTTCCCGGCCGGCCGCCGTGTGTTCTCGTTGCTCACCCGGCCATCCTTCATCACCGAGCCAGCCTGAGCTCGTACTCCGGGTGGATCCTCCGCATGTACCCGGTGTCGTCGCGACTGCGCACCCCCGACTCCACGTACAGCCGGTGCAGCCGGTCGAGCGCGTCGTGATCCAGCTCCACACCCAGGCCCGGTCCGCTCGGGACCGCCAGTCGTCGGCCGCGTTCCACGGGTAGTGCGTGTCGCAGGAGTGGTCGAGATTGGGGATGGCCGCCGCCACCTGGGCCATGGCGGCGAGGCTGATGCCCAGGTGCGGGTTGGAGTGCATGGACAGGGCCAGCCCGAACGCCTCGCAGACGGCGGCCAGTTCACGGGTGCGACGCAGTCCGCCCCAGTAGTGGTGGTCGGTGAGGAGCACCTGCACGGCGTTCTGCTCGACGGCGGGCTTCAGATGCTCCCAGGCGATCACGCATCGCGGGAACCGGCGCTCCCGGAACCGGAGCCACAGGCGGCCGTCCCGGATGCGATCCCCGCGGCGGCGAGGGCGGCGGCGAGGCGGCGATTTCGCCGGCGATCACCCACGAGCACCTTCGCTTCATATCCATGAACTGACGTCATGAATCTAGATGGGAGGGCTCAAGCGGAGTGCCTTGACGAACAACGAGGAGGCCGCCGACTTCCGTCGGCGGCCTCGCAGTTCATCGAACTGTTGGTGGCAGGACTCGACCGGAGTCCCTGAACTCACGCGGGACGTACGGCGATACGCACTGCGGCTTCGCCGGCGTAGTGGACCGGGTCCTCGCGGATGACCGCGCCCGGGCCGGGCGCGTGAATCATCAGGCCGTTGCCGGTGCACAGGCCGACATGGCTGAAGTTGTCGTTGAAGAAGATCAGGTCTCCGGGGCGGCTCTCGGCCAGCGGAATCACCGTGCCTGCGCTCGCCTGCTCGTACGTGGTGCGTGGCAGGGTGACCCCGGCGGCCCGCCAGGCGGCCTGGGTGAGCCCGGCGTTGTCGTACGACTCCGGCCCGACCGCACCCCACAGACACGGCCTGCCGATCTGCGCACGGGCGAAGTCGATCGCCCTGTCGGCCTTGGTGATGACGGAGGTGCCGGCAGCGAGCGCGCCCGTGTCGAGGACGGACGGCTGCGTGGTCCATCCCCCGGCCTGGGGTATGCCGGTGTCGAGCACGGATGGCTGGGTGCGCCAATCCTCGACCGCGGTGGTGCCGGGGTCGAGGGTGGAGGGCTGTGTACGCCAATCCCCGGCAGGGGTCACGCCCGTGTCGAGCACGGACGGCTGCATGCGCCACTCCTCGACCGCGGGTACGCCGGTGTCGAGCACGGACGGCTGCATGAGCTGCTCACCGGCCGGGGGCATGCCCGTGTCGAGGACCGTCGGCTGCTGCAGTCGCCATGCCTCCTCGGTCGCCAGGCGGGTCTGTTCCGCCTGGTCCTGCCAGGGGAGCTGGGCCGGCAGGGCCTGGGCGGCCGGGCGCGGCGCGGAGGTCTGCCGGGCGGTGTACCGGTACAGCAGCTCGCTGGCCGCAGCGATCTTGCGCTGGTTCTGCTCCTTGAACTTGCGCAGGGAGGACTGCCTCGACTCGGGGGCCGCCGCGGGCAGGGCGGGGGCGGCCTCCTGGCGGGGCTGTGGAACGGCGGGGAGCGCGGCCGTGGGGCCGACGGTCAGCTCCGCCACCGGCCGACGGGGCTCCGCGGAGGGCAGCTCGGCCACGGGCCGGACGGTCGCCTCCAGCTCACGGGCGGTGGCACGGCTGTCCGCCGGGCGCGCGGGCCGGGGCTCGGCCTGGCGGGCCGGCATGCGGTCGGTGGGCAGCACCGCGGGAACCGTCGGACCCAGGGAGGCACGCGCTCCGTCGAACCACCGCCGGGACACCGAGTCGAGTGCCGGGTCCGAGCGGCCGCGGTCGCGGGCCGGCGCCGCCGGCGGCCGCGCTCCCATCAACTGGGCCCGGGTGAAGTTGAAGTTGCCAGTGTCGGACTCGGCCTGGTCGTAGAGGCTGCTCACCCGCTGCCGGACGGCTTCACGGCTGGGGCCCTCGTCGCCCGTCGTCGGTGCGGCGTCGGCGGTCTGCGAGAACAGGGCCACCGAGGTGAGGGCAGCGGTCGCGAGAGCGGAATTGCGCATACCAGGAAGGCCGAAGCCTGCGGTGCGCGATGGTCGATCCGGCGCCATGGGAGCCGTACTCCTTCCGTACTCCGCCTACCGAGTTAGCTGTCGGGTTCGGGCGGTGGGTTCCGGAAGGCATGCCCTACGGCCGCTGCCCTGGCGGGCGGTTGGGCCGATTCACCCCGTCGTTCGGTTGGGTCCCCGGTTCCGGCTGCCACAGGGCGCACCGGATTCGGCGGAGGCCGCGCGTCCCGGCGGGGTTCGCCGGAGGAACTCGTGCGGCCTGACGCCACGCTAGCCAACTTGTGCGGCTCGTGTGAAGGTTGAAGGCCGGAATGTCCGATACGCTTTTGTGACCTTCGTCGTGACGTGCCGTCAGATCCGTGTGTTGTGCACACAGTGGATCCGAACGGCAACCGTCCGTCGCGAGCGGGCCGCGTCAGGGCCGCGGGCCCTCGCTGCGAGCCTCACGCTCGGCATCGCGCTTCTTGATGCGCGCCGCCTCCTTGCGGACCTCCGCCTGGGTGGCGCGCTCCTTCTGCAGCCACTCGGGCTGTTCCTGCTTCAGGGCCTCGATCTGCTCGGTGGTGAGCGCCTCGGTGATCCCGCCGCGGGCAAGACCCGCGATGGAGACACCCAGCTTCGCCGCGACCACCGGACGGGGATGGGGACCATTGGCCCGCAGCTCGCGCAGCCACTCGGGCGGCTCGGCCTGGAGCCGGTCGAGCTCGGCTCGTGAGACGACACCCTCCCGGAACTCGGCGGGGGTGGCATCGAGGTACACACCCAGCTTCTTCGCCGCGGTCGCGGGCTTCATCGTCTGGGTGCTCTGGTGCGACTTCATGCCGTCCAGGGTATCGAGCGTGTTCGAGACCTCCGACCACGGCCGGTAGCCTGGCCTGGTGACAGGCTCGGAAGAATCCCAGACGTTCCGGCTTGCGTACGTCCCGGGGGCGACGCCCGCCAAGTGGGTGCGGATCTGGAACGAGCGCCTGCCCGACATCCCGCTGAACCTCCTCGCCGTACCGGCCGCCGGGGCATCCGACGTGCTGCGCGGGGGCGAGGCCGACGCGGGACTCGTACGGCTGCCGGTCGACCGCACGTTCTTCAGCGCGATCCCCCTCTACACCGAGACGACGGTCGTCGTCGTCCCCAAGGACCACGTGATCACGGCGGCGGACGAGGTGACCGTCGCGGACCTCGCGGACGAGGTCGTCTTCCACCCCCTCGACGACGTCTTCGACTGGGACCGGCCGCCGGGCGAGCCCGCCTTCGAGCGCCCCGCCACCACCGAGGACGCCGTGGAACTCGTCGCGGCGGGGGTCGGCCTCCTGATCGTCCCCCAGTCGCTGGCCCGTCTGCACCACCGCAAGGACCTCACCTACCGGCCGCTGGCGGACGGCCCCGAGTCGAGCGTCGCGCTGGCGTGGCCGGAGGGGGCGACCACGGACCTGGTCGAGGACTTCATCGGCATCGTCCGCGGCCGCACGGTCAACAGCTCCCGCGGCCGCAAGGCGTCGACACCGGAAACCAAGGGCACGGCAGGGGGCAGGACCGGCGGCACGGCCGGCGCCCGGCGCAAGCCCGCGGCGGGGAAGGTGACCGGGAAGACGGCCGGGAAGTCGACGGGGCGCAACCCGAGGGCCGGATCCGACGTCTCCAAGGGCGCCAAGCGCAGGAAACCCCGCCGCGGGGCATAGCCGCCCTCGGGGCGGCCTCGCCCCGTTCCGACCATCCGGTGGGGAGATGGACGGGAGGCGGGGAGTCTTGCTTCGCAAGGGGGTGCGGTGCGCAGGCGGCGCCTCGGACCGGCTGCGTGCTCACGGACCGTGGGGCGATCCGGCCGACCGTGGATACGAGCGGCCGCGCGGCGGACTGTGGCGGGTGGCGGCGTTCGTCGGGCGCACGCTGCGGGGCGAGTGGCAGGGCATCGTGGTCGATCCGGTGCGGCAACTCAGACGTCGTGGGCTGCGCGCACTGTTCCTGGCGTTCCTGGCCGCCTTCGGTGTCGTCTTCTTCCATGCGCTGGCGCAGCGGCCGGCCGGTGCGGTGGCGGTGCGGCTGCTCGGCGGCGTCAAGGGCGACCTGCCGTTGTGGCTGGCCCTGCTGCGGACGCCGGTGTCGCTGTACGTCCCGGCCCTGGACCTGCCCGTGTGGGGAGGGATCACGAGCCTGTTCCTCGCGTTCGCCCTCGCCGAGCTGACCCTCGGCCGGGCCAGAACGCTCGCCATCTCGTACGCGACCACACTCGCCGGCACCCTCATGGTGCGGGTGATGCTCGCGCTCGGGCCGGGCTGGGGCGGGCTGGGTCTGCCGCCGAGCATCGGTCAGGTGCTGGACACGGGACCCTCCGCCGCCGTCGTGGGTCTGTTCACCTATCTGTCCGTCGTCCGGCGCGCACCCATCGTGTTCGCCCTCACCGGCGGGTCGATGGTGTGGGAGTCGATTGCCGTACCCAATCTGGCGGGCCGTGAGCACCTGATAGCGGTCGCCACCGCGATCGTCCTGGCGCTGTTCGCCGAACGCGGCCGCAAGCAGACGTCCGCCCGGCCCCTCCTTCCGGCGGGCCGAGCGGAATCGGCGCGGTCGGGGGCCGAGCACCCGTGCCCGGACGATCACGTCGCGGTGGGCTGAGCGCCGCCGGTCCTGTTCATTCATCCACCCGTGGCGGCGTGTGCGCACCGTGAGGGGAGTGATCCTGGCTTATCTTCGCCACGAAATCCGACATCCGGAGTAAATATGAATAAAACGGATGAACTGGTTGATGTGGCGAAGGAAGTGGCGCTCGTCGCCCCGGCCGGCCGGCCGGGGAGCCGCGTCCCCGCACGGCCCCTGCCCGTCGTCATCGTCACCGCCGCCGCCTCGGTGGCGGTCCTCTCCCTCACCGGCGTCGGATGGCTGAACCAGCCCGCCGTCGCGGCCTGGCGCACGGTCTGTCTGGCCATCACCGTCCAGGCGCTGCCCTTCCTTCTCCTGGGCACGGTCCTGTCGGGGGCGATCAACGCGTTCGTACCGGCCGACCTGTTCACCCGGATCCTGCCCCGCAGGCCCGCACTCGCCGTCCCGGTGGCCGGCGTCGCGGGGGTCGTCCTGCCCGGGTGCGAATGCGCCTCGGTGCCGGTGGCGAACAGCCTGATCCGCCGCGGTGTCACTCCGTCCGCCGCGTTCGCCTTCCTCCTCTCCGCCCCCGCGATCAACCCGATCGTGCTCACCGCCACGGCCGTCGCCTTCCCGGGAAACCCCGCCATGGTCGCCGCCAGGTTGCTGGCCTCTCTCGTCACCGCTGCCGTGATGGGCTGGCTGTGGCTCTGGCTGGGACGCGAGGAGTGGCTGCGACCGGCCGTCCGCCACACCGGCCACCGGCCGGGACACAGCCGCAGGCGGGAGTTCCGTCTCGGCTTCCAGCACGACTTCCTGCACGCCGGCGGCTTCCTGGTGCTGGGTGCCATGGCCGCGGCCACCTTCAACGTGGCCGTGCCGCGCTCGGTCCTCGACACCTTCTCCGGCTCGCCCTGGCTGTCGGTGCTCTTCCTGGCCGCGCTCGCCGTCCTGCTCGCCGTCTGCTCGGAGGCCGACGCGTTCGTCGCCGCCTCGCTCACCGGCTTCTCGCCCACCGCTCGACTGGTCTTCATGGTGGTCGGCCCGATGGTCGACCTGAAACTGATCGCCCTTCAGGCGGGCACCTTCGGCCGCTCCTTCGCCCTGCGCTTCTCCGCCGCCACGACGGTGGTGGCCGTCGCCGCCGGCGTCCTGATCGGAGGCGCACTGCTGTGAAGCGCCACGCCCAAGTCCTCCTACTGGTCCTGACCGGTCTGGGCCTGCTGCACGCGGCCCTGTTCAGCGACCTCTGTCTGCGCTACGTCAAGGAAGGCCTGCGCCCCCTGCTGATCGCCTCCGGGGTGCTGCTCCTGCTGCTGGGCCTGGCAGGAGCGGCGCTGGACCGTACGGCCCCCGAAGCCGACGTACACGCACACGGCCACGACCACTCCACCGCACCCCGCATCGCCTGGCTGCTGTTCCTGCCCGCGCTCAGCCTGCTCCTCTACGCTCCGCCCGCCCTCGGCGCGTACACGGCCTCGCACGCGAACAACAAGGCCGTGCCGAAGGCACAGCGGTTCGATCCGCTGCCCGCGACCGTCCCGCTGCCGATGACCCTCACCGACTTCACCGCCCGGGTCCAGCAGGACCGGGAGCAGGCCGTCAAAGGCCGCAGCATCCGCATGACCGGATTCGTCACCCCGGCGGGGCAGGGCGGCGGCTGGTATCTGACCCGGATCATCTTCACCTGCTGCGCGGCGGACTCCCAGTCGGTCAAGGTCCGTATGTACGGGGCTCCCGCACTGCCGGCCAACACCTGGGTGGCCGTCACCGGAGCCTGGCACCCCCAGGGCACGCTCGGCACGAAGTCCGCGACGGCGGCCCTCGACGTCCACCGCACCGAGCGCATCTCCCCGCCCGTCAACGCATACACGGACGACCTTCCGCTCACGCCCTCGTGACGTCGCCCTCATGACATCGCCCCGGCGGCAGAGGTCATCCTTGGCCCGGCCCTGGCTCGGACTCTCCGGATGCACGGCTTCTGCCGCTGGGGTCGACCGTGGGCGTGCCTGAGGCGGTGCCGCCGTTCAGTTCCTGCCGCACCTGCCGCCAGGCGCGGATGATCTGCGGCAGCCGCGACAGCACCTCGGTGATCTGCGTCAGCAGCAGCGTGACGCAGCCGAACGCAGCGAGGATGACGAGGGTCACGTCGTCCCACTTCACCGTGTCGCCGCCTTCCGCCGGGTGAAGTACGCCCATGTGAGCCGTCCTCCAAGCGGGTCCGGCGAAGTCCGCTGCGGTACGGCAGTGCCCTGAAGGGGCGCGGGGCCGTGTCGATCTGCGGCTCCGCCGCGATGGGGGTCCCCCCGCTCGAGCGAATTCGAGAGCGGGGGAGCGACCAGCCACGACGGCGCCGCAGACGGCCGACGGCACATCGCGGCACTTCCAGCGGCGCGCTCAGCCGAGCAGGGCATGGCGCGACATCCAGTCGAGGGCGTCCACGCCCAGCCGGTCGGGAGCCTCGCGCAACGCGGCCTCCACCGCTGCGAGGTCGGCCAGCGCCGCGGGTGCGCCCGACCGGTCCAGCACGGCGAGACGCCGCATCGCCGAGGTGACGGCGTCGGGCCAGCCCGGCATGCCGAAGTGGGCGGGGGCCGTGACCGCAGCGGTCACGGCACTGCGCAGCAGCCCCGCGCGCCAGCCCTGCTCACGCATGACCTCCGCGGTGAACCAGACCCGGTCGTCGACGTGCCGTACGAACTCCGCCACCGGTTCGGACACCGTCCGCAGCGCGAAGCGAGAGCCGCCCGCCCACGGCAGGTCCAGGTCCGAGGCGACGGCCACGAACGCGCGCAGCGCCTCCGGCCCGTCGTCCCGCGCGGCCGACAGCGCCGCGCGGGCCCTGCGACACAGGTCGACGCTCTGCGCGAAGACATCCCCGTCGCTCGGCCCGTCGTCGGCCGCATGGATCACCTCCAGCGGCCCCTCGCGCCAGGCTTCGGCGACCAGGCCGACTGCCGCAGCGCTCACCAAGGCGTCCGTGTCGTCCGCGTCGATGCCGAAGTGCGCCAGGACGGCGGGCGCCTGCTCCTCGATCTCCGGAAGCAGCGGGCGCTTCTCCTCGGTACCGTTCTCGGTCTTCCCCAGGAGAGCCATGAGCCGAGGTGACAGCGGCTCTGGTTCCGGCGGTTCCACGGTGATGCCGTGCTTCGCCAGATCCTCGAAGACAGCATCAGGGCCGCAGTCGATGTGCGAGGCGTCATGACGCCCCGAGCAGTCCTCCGGGCACTCGAGTTCCTCGCACATCTCCGGTTCTGCGGGCTGCGCCTCGTTGATCAGGTGGTAGGCGAGACGCTCTACCACCGCCTCCCGCGCGGTGATCACGGCCAGGTCGAGCCGGAGCGCCCCGTCCTTGAGCTCCGGGTCCTCGCGATCCGCCGAGGCGGGCGGCTCCGGCATGTCCGGCACCCAGGCGTACGACGATTCCAGCGAGATCAGAAGCCAGGCGACCTGCAGCGGCTCGACCTCACCCTCCCGGGTCAGCTCGGCCACGGCCTCCGCGGCCTTGCGTACACTCCCGAGTCGTCCGAGATGCCGCTCCCGCACGGACACCCACGCCGCGGACTCCGCCCGGGCCTGCTCGGCGTCCTGGGCCAGCGCGGCATCACGGGCCCGCCGCGCCCGGGCGACCAGGCGGGTCAGACAGGGGCGGCAGGCGAACAGACCCGACTCGGGAGTCGGCCCGAGCGGTACGGGCAGCCGGTCCTCGAAGGCCTGGTCGCACAGGCAGCAGTCCAGCGCCCCCACCTGGCGGGAGGTAGGTCTTGTGGGCAGCGCGGAACGGATCACGGCACGGGCATAGTCAGGGATGTGCACAGGCGGGCAACTCCTCGGAAGGCGGCGCCGGTTCGGTCACGACGTTGACTCCATGCTCCGCTCCGGCTCCGACTGCTTGTCGTCGTCTGGCGCCCGGGACGGGGAAGTTGGCGCAATCTGACATGTGGTGCTCTGCCTGCGACTTCTACGCTCTTGGCGCTATCTGACGGTCGTCGAGGCCGTCGCCCGAAAGGCGAAGGGATCTGCCGTTCCGTGACCACCGACACCACCGCCTCTCCTTCGAACGAAGCCCACCAGGAGCTGGTACGCGCCCTGGAAGAACTCCACCGGGCGGCGGGGCACCCCGGCATGCGGAAGGTGAGCGCTCTGATCGCCGAGGGCGACCATCCGGCGGTCGTCAGCCACGAGGGAGTCCGCACGGCCCTGAAGGGCCTGACCGTCCCGCGCTGGGAGACCGTGCAGTCGATCGTGGCCGTGCTCGCCGCCGCCTGTGTCGATCCGCCGCGGGAGCCGGCGGCCGAGGTGGCGCGGTTCCTGCCCCTGTGGCGCGCGGTGCGGGAGGGGGAGCCCGGCGGCATGAAATCGGCCCGGGAACTGGCCCTGTCACAGGGCTGGGGCACGGACGACGGCCAGTGGACCGCCGAGGCGGTCGTCGGCGTGATGATCAACCCGTTCAATGCCATCGAGATCGACCCGTCGCTCGCGGTGCCGCACGAGCCCGTGATCTCGGAGGACGAATGGGTGCAGGTCGGTGTCCGCCTCATCGACGAGTACGGTGCCGAGTTCGCCCTGCGCGCTCTCCTGCGGACCCTGAAGGGCGACTACCTGGGTGCCGAGGAGGGCAGCCCCTTCGGCTACCACTATCCGGACCAGGAAGCGGTCGACATGCATACGGCCTTCCGCTACGGCTGCGACCGGCTCCTCGAACGCCTGGCGGTCGAGCCGAACCTCCTCCAGCGGTCGATCAGCGCCATGCACGCCGACGAGACCATGGACCGTGAGGACCGCATCGCGATGCTGAGCGCCGAGTCCGACGTGTCCTTGATGCGGGAGATCATGACTGCGAGCCCGGAGACCTGGCACGAACTCTCCGAAGAGGCCCACCATCAGATCTTCGGCTATCTCATCAAGGGAATCGGCCCGGTGGGCAGATTCGGACTTCCGCCGGACCAGCGGTTCCGCATCACCTGGCGCATCCCCGAGCCGCCCGCACCGTAGGTGCGCTCTGCCTTGAAGAGCGGACTGCCAGTGGTGTTCATGAAGGCCTCCCGTACAGAATCGGCGCGTGGACCGGGGGATCCTCGAACGTGAGCCCGAACTGGCACAGCTGGCCACGGCCGCACGGGAGGCGGCGGACGGGGCCGGCTCGGTGGTGCTCGTCTTCGGCGAGGCCGGCATCGGCAAGTCGAGCCTGGTCAAGGCCATGCCCGACCGACTCCCGCGGCAGGCCCGCGTGCTCGTCGGACAGTGCGACGACCTCGCCACCCGCCGACCCCTGGGCCCGTTCCGCGACCTCGTCGGCAGCGTCGGAGCCGAACTCGCCCGCGCCGTCACCGAGGGCGGCGACCGCCACCGCGTCTACGAGGCCCTGCACAGCGAGCTGGCCGTGACCCCGCACCCTGCGGTACTCGTCGTCGAGGACGTGCACTGGGCCGACGAGGCATCCCTGGACGCCCTGCGTTTCCTCGTCCGGCGCATGGAACGGCTGCCCGCCCTGCTCGTCCTCACCTACCGCGACGACGAGCTGAGCCGCGGACACCCCCTGCGCCACCTCCTCGGCCAGGTCTCCCGCGCACCCCGCGTGCACCGCC
This sequence comes from Streptomyces sp. NPDC001157, assembly GCF_053598255.1. Classification (NCBI taxonomy): domain Bacteria; kingdom Bacillati; phylum Actinomycetota; class Actinomycetes; order Kitasatosporales; family Streptomycetaceae; genus Streptomyces; species Streptomyces sp. NPDC001157. Next base: position 257,863 of record NZ_JBSFJW010000005.1, on the reverse strand, counting down.
TGCCCCTGGCCCGGCTGTCCCTCGACGCGGTCCGCACACTCAGCGCGGCCGGCCGTCTCGACCCGGCTCAGGTCTACGAAGTCACGTCCGGGAACCCCTTCTTCGTCGCCGAGGTCCTCGCGTCCGGCGGTACCGGGGGAGTGCCCCCGACCGTCGTCGACGCCGTGCTCGCCCGGCTGCGGGGACTGGAACCTGCCACGGTCGACGCGCTGGAACAGCTCGCCGTCGTCCCCTCCGCGGTCGAACGCCCCCTGGTGGACGAGCTGTTGATCAAAGGCGTGGCCGTCCTCGCGGCGGCCGAGCAGCGCGGGCTGCTGGCAGTGACCCCGGAGCGGGTGGCGTTCCGGCACGAGCTGATCCGGCGGGCGGTCGCCGACTCCGTGCCCACCGCCCGGCGTATCGACCTCAACCGCAACGTCCTCGCGGCCCTCGTCGCCCGCCCCGGATCGGATGCCGCCCGCCTCGTCCACCACGCCGCCCAGGCCGGCGACCAGGACGCCATCGCCCGCTACGGGCCCGACGCGGCCCGGGACGCAGCCTCCGCCGGTGCCCACCGCGAGGCCGCCGCCCAGCTGCGGCTCGTCCTGGAGCAACGGCACCGCTACCCCCCGCCCGACCTCGCCGACCTGCTCGAACGCTACGCCGTGGAGAGTTACACCATCGCCGACTCGGCCGCCGCCGTCACCGCCCAGCGCGAGGCGGTCGCCCTGCGCCGCTCCCTCGGCGACACCCTCGCCCTCGGCGCCGACCTGCGCTGGCTCTCCCGTATCCACTGGTGGGCCGGGGACGCCGACGAGGCGCAGGACGCCGCCCGCGAGGCCGTCGCCGTCCTGGAACACGCCGGCGACGACCGGCTGCTGGCCCTTGCCGTCAGCAACATCGCCCAGCTGCGGATGCTGTCCGACCGCTACCCCGAGGCCGTCGAACACGCCGAACGCGCCATCGTGCTCGCCCAGAAGACGGACGACGCGGCGATCCTCTCGCACGCCCTCAACAACATGGGCACGGCACGCTGGCGCGGCGGAGACCCCGGCGGGCGGCACCAGCTGGAGGAGAGCCTCGGGGTCGCCCTGGACGCCGGCGAGGTCGAGCACGCCTGCCGCGCCTACGCCAACCTCATCTGGACCCTGCTCGACCACCTGCAGTACGCGGAGGCCGACCGCTTCCTGCTCCCGGCCATGGACCTGGCCGACCGCGCCGAACACCTCGGCTTCCTCACCTACCTCCATGTCGAGCTGGCCATACGCCGACTCGCCGCCGCCGACTGGGACGAGGCCGAGCGGCACGCCGAGTTCGGGATCCACGACTTCCTCCCTGCGCGCTGCCCGGCCCTGACCGTCCTCGCCCGTATCCGCACCCGCTGCGGCCGCCCCGGCGCCGACGAACTCCTCGCCGAGGCCCGGGAGATCGCCGTACGCACGCGGGAACTCCAGCGCACCGGCCCCGTGGCCGCCGCGCTCGCGGAGGCCGCCTGGCTGCGCGGCGACCACGCCGCCGTCGTCGAGGCGGTCGCCCCGGTGCACGCCCAGGCCCGCCATCTGGCAGGCGTCCCCTACCGAGCCGAACTCGGCTACTGGCTCGCCAAGGCCGGACACCCGGTCCCGGCGGACGACTCGGGGCACCCGTACGCGCTGCAGGCGCGCGGGCAGTGGCGGCGTGCCGCGGCCCTGTGGCACACGGCGGGCTGCCCCTACGAATACGCCGCCGCCCTCGCCGAGAGCCCGGAGCCCGACGACAAGCTCACCGCCCTCGCCCGGCTCGACGCGTTGGGTGCCGAGCCGCTCGCCCGGCTGGTCCGCGCCGAACTGCGCGGGCTCGGCGTGCGCCGCATCCCGCGCGGCCCGCTCGCCGCCACCCGCGGCAACCCGGCCGGTCTCACCGAACGCCAACTGCAGGTCATACGGCTGCTCGCCGAGGGCCTGACCAACTCCGAGATCGCCGCCCGGCTCGTCGTCTCCGTCCGCACCGTCGACAACCACGTCCGCGCGGTCCTCGACAAACTGGACGCACCCACCCGGCGGCACGCCGCCGCTCGCGCCGCGGAACTCGGACTGCTCGCCAACCGCGAAACGTAGGTATCCCGCGGGCCCGAGCTAGGTGACACGCACGGATGCCCCGGCCCGCGCAACCCGAGTAGAACGTGCGGATCGACCCGACTCCGAAAAAACGGGGGATATCCGTATGTCCAGCACACCCGCCCAGGCGGCACGCAGGGAACTCGCCGACTTCACCGGAGAGTTGATCGGACCCGAGGACTCCGGCTACGAACAGGCCCGCACCGTCTACAACGCGATGATCGACCGGCGCCCGGCACTCGTCGCACGCTGCGCCGACGCGGACGCCGTGGCCCGCGTCATCGGTTTCGCCCGCGCACACGACCTGCCCCTCGCCGTCCGCGGCGGCGGTCACCACGGCGCCGGTCTCGGCACCGTCGACGGCGGCGTGGTGGCCGACCTCTCACCCCTGAAGGACATCCACGTCGACCCCGTGGCCCGCTCTGTGCGGGTCGGCGGCGGCTGCGTCTGGGGCGAGGTGGACCGCGCCACCAACCCGCACGGCCTCGCCACCCCCAGTGGCATCGTGTCCACCACCGGCGTCGGAGGCCTCACCCTCGGCGGCGGACTCGGCCACCTGACCCGCAGGTGCGGACTGACCATCGACAACGTCCTCGCCGCCGACATCGTCCTGGCCGACGGCCGGCAGGTGCGCGCGAGCGCCGACGAGAACACCGACCTGTTCTGGGCCGTCCGCGGAGGCGGAGGCAACTTCGGCGTCGTCACCTCCTTCCTGTTCCGGCTGCACGAGGTCGGCACCGTCATCGGCGGCCCGACCTTCTGGCCCGTCGAGATCAGCCCCGAAGTCCTCAGCGCCTACCGGGACTTCCTCCCGAACGCACCGCGCGACCTGAACGCCTTCTTCCTGTACGGCACCGTCCCACCCGCCCCGCCGTTCCCCGAGGACATCCAACTGCGCAAGACGGCCGGCGTCGTCTGGTGCTACGCCGGCGACGACCCCGAGGCCGCCGCACGCGAGATGGCCCCGCTGCTCGACGCGCTGCCGACACCGATGCTGCACGCCGTCGGACCGATGCCCCACCCCGATCTGCAGTCGATGTTCGACGGGCTCTACCCGCCCGGCCACCAGTGGTACTGGCGCGCCGACTTCGTCAACGAGATCCCCGACGAGGCCGTCGAACTCCACGCCAAGTTCGGCGCGGAGGTGCCGACCGTCCAGTCGACCATGCACCTGTACCCGATCGACGGCGCAGCCCACGACGTGGGCCCCGACGACACCCCCTGGGCCTACCGGGGCGCCCAGTGGTCCACCGTCTACGCCGGAGTCGACCCCGACCCGGCGAGCGCGGAGCTCGTCAGGCGCTGGACCGTCGACTACTTCGAGGCCCTGCACCCGTACTCGGCGGGCGGCGCCTACGTGAACATGATGATGGACGAGGGGCAGGACCGCGTCCGGGCCAGCTACCGCGGCAACTACGACCGCCTGGCGAGGATCAAGGCCGACCGCGACCCGGACAACGTGTTCCGCCTCAACCAGAACATCCGGCCCAGCTGAACGAGGCGTCGATGAACGGGCGGTGCCCCGGGCGGGGGACGGGGCACCGCCGGGCCTCGGTTCACCAGGTGTCGACGAACGGGCGGTGTCCTGCCTCCGGTACGGGGCACCGCTCAAGCGCCGCAAGAATCCAGGCCCGCGACCCGGCCGGGTCGATCACCGCGTCGATCTCCAGCGCGGCCGCCGCGTTGACCGCCTTCCCGCGTTCGTACAACTCGGCGACCCGCTCCTCGAAGACACGCGCACGCTCGGCCGGGTCCGTGATCGCCGCCAGCTCCCTGCGGTAGCCGAGCCGCACCGCACCCTCAAGACCCATCCCGCCGAACTCACCGCTCGGCCAGGCCGCCGTGGCCAGCGGGGCCCGCGTGGAGCCGCCCATCATGGCCATCGCCCCCAGCCCGTACGCCTTGCGCAGCACCAGACTCACCAGCGGCACCCGCAGATTGGCGCCCGCCACGAACAGCCGCGCGAAGTGCCGTACGGTGGCGGTCCGTTCGGCGTCCGGGCCGACCATGAAACCCGGGGTGTCGCACAGCGAGACCACCGGCAGCCCGAACGCGTCGCACAACTGCAGGAACCGCGCCGCCTTGTCGGCCGCGTCCCGGTCGATCGCCCCGCCCAGATGCGCAGGGTTGCTGGCCAGCAGCCCCAGCGGCCGCCCCTCGATCCGCACCAGACAGGTCAGCACACCCACGCCGAACTCCGGCCGCAGCTCCAGCACCGAGTCCCGGTCCGCGAGCCCGGTGACCGCCGCCCGCACGTCGTAGGCCCGCCGCCGGCTCTCCGGCACCACCTGCCGCAGCAGCCGTTGGTCCGACGCCTCCCAACTCCCTTGCCCCCCTTGGAAGTACGACAGGTACCGGCGAGCCACCCGCACGGCCTCCGCCTCGTCGGCGACCGCCACGTCCACCACCCCGTTCGGCACCTGCACCGACAGCGGCCCCACCTCCTCCGGCCGGAACACGCCGAGCCCGCCGCCCTCGATCATCGCGGGCCCGCCCATCCCGATCGTCGCGTCGGGCGTGGCGATCACGACGTCACAGCAGCCCAGCAGCGCCGCGTTGCCGGCGAAACACCGCCCGGAGACGATGCCGACCAGGGGGACCAGCCCGCTGAGCCGCCCCATCCGCTGGAAGGTGGTCACGTCAAGGCCCGCCACCGACGTGGTGTCGGTGTCCCCCGGCCGGCCGCCGCCGCCCTCCGCGAACAGCACCACAGGCAGTCGCCGCTCCTCGGCGATCTCCAGCATCCGATCCGTCTTGCGGTGGTTCTGCAGCCCCTGGGTGCCGGCGAGAACCGTGTAGTCGTACGACATCGTCACGCACGGCCGGCCGTTGATCTGCCCGGTGCCGGTGACCATGCCGTCGGCCGGCGTCGACCTGATCAGGTCCTCCAGCGGGCGGCGGCTGCGCTGGGCCGCGATCGCGAGGGCGCCGAACTCGGTGAAACTGCCCGGGTCGCACAGGTCCTCGATGTTCTCGCGGGCGGTGCGCCTGCCGAGGGCGCGCCGCCCCGCGACCGCCTCCGGCCGGTTCTCGTCGAGACCGAAGGAGTGCCGCCGCACGACCTCGGCGAGGTCCGCGCGCACGGCATCCGGATCGACCGGCTCCGCAGCGGGCCCCTCGCCCTGCGCACCGTCGAGGTCGTCCAGAGTGGCCAACGGGGAGCCCTCGCCGACCGTTTCGCCCACGCGTGCGTGCACCAGCCGTACCACTGCGGAACCGGGAGCCCGCACCACGTGCTCCATCTTCATCGCCTCCAGCACCAGCAACTGCTGCCCGGCCCGCACCGGTTCACCGGGGGAGACGTCGACGGAGACGACGGTGCCGCTGAGCGGCGCGACGACCGTACCGTCCAAGGCCCCTTCCTCGGCGGTCACATGGGCCTGCGCAAGCTCCGCCACCACACCCGTGTTCGCCCAGAACCGCGGCCGCGCCAGCACCTCTCGCAGCAGCGGAACCCCTGTCCGCACCCCTTCCACGGCGAACTCGCCCAGCGCCCGCCGCGCCCGCCCGCACGCGGCCTCGACCCCGCCGGACGGCACATGCGCGACGACCTTCGCGAGCAACGGGTCGTAGCGGTGACCGACTTCAACCCCCGTCCGGATCGCCGTGTCGACTCGCACCCCGGGACCGGTGGGCACGTCGAAGCGGGTGATCCGACCGGCCGATTCGGCGCTGACCCGCGCCTGCACCGCGAACCCGAGGGGCGGTGCGGGTGGTCCCGACAGCCCCAGTTCCTCCAGCGTGGCCCCGGCGGCGAGGCGCAGTTGTACGGCGACCAGGTCCAGGCCCGTCACCTCCTCGGTGACCGTGTGCTCCACCTGGAGGCGCGGGTTGGCCTCGATGAAGTGGAACCGGTCGCCCAGGACCAGGAATTCGAAGGTGACCAGGCTCGAACAGCGCGCGGCCGTCGCCAACCGCAGCGCACTGTTGAGGATCTTCTCCCGTACCGCGTCCGGCAGTTCGGGTGCGGGCGCGATCTCGATCAGCTTCTGGTGGCGCCGCTGGGCGCTGCAGTCCCGGTCCCAGAGGTGTGTGACGGCACCCGTGGCGTCCCCGACGACCTGCACCTCGATGTGCCGGGCGCCCTCCAGCAGCCGTTCCACGTACAACTCGCCCCGCGCGAAGCCCTGTTCCGCTTCCGAACGGCACCGCTCCCAGGCCTCCTCCAGCTCCTCGGCCCGCCGCACGACCCGCATCCCGCGCCCGCCGCCCCCGCCGACGGCCTTGATCATCACGGGCCCGTCCGCGAGGAACGCCCGCGCCTCCGGCAGACCACCATGAGCCCCGGGGAGAACCGGAACCCCGGTGGCGACAGCCAGTTCACGGGCCCGCACCTTGTCCCCGAAGACCTCCAGCACATCGGGCGAGGGTCCGACGAACGTGATCCCGGCATCCAGGCACCGCCGCGCGAAGTCCGCGTCCTCGCTCAGGAAGCCGTAACCGGGATGCAGGAAACGGCAGCCGGCCCCGGTCGCAGCCTTGATGAGCCCGTCCCCGTCCAGGTAGCCGCTCAACGGCACGGCCTCGTCGGCCAGTCGGACATGCAGGTCGTCGCCCTCGGCGTACACCGCGACCGTGCGCAGTCCGGATTCCGCGGCGGTCCGCAGGACGCGTACGGCGATCTCTCCGCGGTTGGCGACGAGTACGGCACTCATGTGTGAGCCCTCCAGGACGTCATCGACCGGCCCCGTCATGCTCATTGACATTGACGTCAACGTCAATACGCTCGCCGTGTGGCACGCACACACAAGGCCTGGGCGGTCCGCACCGCCCGCGACCGCACGGAGGCCCCGGCTCGCGGACGGCTCCTCGACGCTGCCGAGGCCGTGTTCGCCCGGCTCGGCCACGGCCCGGCCACCGTCGCCGACATCACCGCCGAGGCGGAGATCTCCCGCGCGGGCTTCTACGTCTACTTCGCCTCCAAGGAGGAGATCTTCCGCGTGCTCGCGGTCCGGGTGCGGGACGCCTTCCTGGCCGCGCAGGACGTACCCGGGATCGACACGGACGACATCGACGTCGTCGCCGAGGCGTCCGTCGGGGCCTTCATGGCCGCGTATGTCCGACATCTGCCGCTGCTGGGCCAGTTGGAGCAGCAGGCCCGCACCGACCCGGACCTACGGCAGCTGTGGGAGGAGGTCCGCGAACGGCCCGTCCACCGCCACGCCCGCTACATCCGCCGCCTCGTCGACCAGGGCCGGGCCGCCCCGGCCGCCGAACCCCTCGCAGTGGCCCGCGCGGTGGGCGGGATGTGCGTCGAGTTCGCCCGAGTGACCGCAGAACGGCCGGACCTGTACGACGCCGCGGTCCGCGACGTCACCGCCCTCTATCTGCACCTGCTGGGAGTCGCATGAAGCCTGCCGAGCAGTACCTCGCCGACCTGCGCGCCCGCTGGGCGAAGTCCCGCCGGGGCAGACAGCCGGACACGGTGACGCATCGCGCCGGGGAACGGACCGTGCCGGGCTATGTACGGCACTGGGCGCGGGAGACACCCGACCGGCCCGCGTTCGTCGCCCACGGCCAGACCCTCACCTACCGCGAACTCGACGACGCGGTCGACCGGTTGGCGGGCTGGCTCGACAGCCGAAGAGTACGGCCCGGGGACCGGGTGGCGGTCCACCTGCCCAACAGCGTGTTCTTCGCCGTCGCGTTCCTGGCGATCCTGCGGCTCGGTGCGGTCCATGTGCCGGTCAACCCGATGTTCAAGGCGGCGGAGATACGGCACGAGATCGACGACTCCGGCGCCGAACTGGTGCTGTCCTTCGAGCCGTTGCGGGACGTGCTGGCCGAGGCGCTCGACGGCACCGGCGCACGCGCGGTCCTGCTGGAGGACGAGTGGCCCGCCATCATGGAGCACCCGCCCCTGGCCGCCCCCGCCGACGACCTCGACGCGCTCGCCGCCCTCAACTACACCGGCGGCACCACCGGACTGCCCAAAGGCGTCGAGCACACCCAGCGCCACATGGTCTACACGGCCACCGCCATCCAGAACGGCATGCCCGGCGCGGAGGACGGCATCGTCTCCCTGTGCCACCTGCCCGTCTTCTGGATCGCGGGCGAGAACCTCGGTCTCCTCGCCCCACTGGTCTCCGGCGGCACCGGAGTGCTGCTGACCCGCTGGGACCCCGCCGCCGTGCTGGAGGCCGTCGAGACGCACCGTGTCACCACCATGGCCGGAACCGTGGAGAACTACCTCGAACTCCTCGACCACCCCGACTTCACGCATCGCGACCTGAGCAGCCTCACCGCCCCGCTCGCCATCTCCTTCATCCGCAAACTCACCCCCGAAGTGCGCGCACGCTGGCGGCAGGCCACCGGCGGCACCCTGCGTGAGGCCTCGTACGGCATGACCGAGACCCACACCAGCGACACCAACACCCTCGGCTTCCAGGACGGCGACCACGACCTGCTCGGCGACCCCGTGTTCTGCGGACTGCCGGTGCCCGGCACCGAGTTCATGGTCGTCGACTTCACGACCCGCGAGCCGCTGCCGCTGGGGGAACCCGGCGAGATCGTCGTCCGCGGCCCCTCCGTCCTCACCCGCTACTGGCGCGCACCCGAGGCCACCGCGCGTGCGCTGCGCGACGGCTGGCTGCACACCGGGGACATCGGCAGCCTCGACGAGGACGGCTGTCTGCGCTACCTCGGCCGGAACAAGGACATGATCAAGGTGAAGGGGATGAGCGTCTTCCCGACCGAGGTCGAGAACCTGCTCGGCCGCCACCCCGAGGTGCTCGCGGCGGCCGTGGTCGCCGTCGAGGACGAACACAGCGGACAGCTGCCGTACGCCTTCGTACGGACCGCACCCGGCTCCGCGCTGACCGCCGACGAGCTGCGCGTCTGGGCGAAGGGGGCGATGGCGACGTACAAGGTGCCGCTGGTCGAGATCGTGCCCGAGCTGCCCCTCACGCCGACGGGAAAGATCAGGAAGACGGAGCTGAGCGCGCGAGCCAGTCGTACGCGGCGCGCGCCGTGAACTCTCCCTGACCGCCGCGCAGCAGCAGGTCCGCGGTGGCGAACTCCGGGGTGTCGGCCTGTGCGGCCACGTACGGGATCGCGATGCAGCGCATGCCGGCGGCGTGCGCTGCGACGGCGCCGGGGGCGGCGTCCTCCAGGACCACACAGTCGGCCGGGGTCGCCCCGAGGCGCCGGGCAGCCTCCAGGAAGACGTCCGGGGCCGGCTTGCCGCGAGGCACCTCGTCGGCCGAGACGACGGTGCGCAGGTACGCGTCCAGGCCGGTACCGGCCAGGATCGCCTCGATCGCCTCCGGCGACGACCCCGAGGCCACGGCCATCGGGACATCCTCGGTCGCGAGCAGCTCCACGAACTTCCGCATCTCCGGGTACGCGCGCGTGGCGGTGCGGGCCAGCTCCAGATAGCGGCGGTCGGTGTCGGCGAGGAGCTCGTCGACGGGGGCCGCGAGGCCGTACTCCTGCTTCCACAGGGCGGCCGTCTCCAGGGTGCTGACCCCGACGTACCGCTCGTGCTCCGCCCACGTGAAGTCCGGGACGCCGTGCTCGGCGAGGGTCTGCCGACCCGCTTCGTAGTAGTTCGGCTCGCTGTCCACGAGCGTTCCATCGAGATCGAAGATGACCGAAGTGGCACCGAACCTGCTCATGGCTCCAGCATGGCAGCGCACCAGGGCAAGGTCATTTGCGGGCCGCACGGCCGATCGACTCGACCAGCGGCAGCAGCCGCTGCGGGACGCGCTCGCGCAGGGCAACCTCGGTGCGGGTGCGGACGACGCCGGGCAGGCTGATCAGCTTCTGGATCACGTCCTCCAGGTGGGCGTTGTCGCGCGCCACGACCCGGGTCAGCAGATCGCCGCCGCCCGTGATGGAGAAGGCCTCGACGATCTCCGGCACGGAGGCCAGCGCCTCACCCACGTCGTCCAGATGCCCCTGGGTGACCTCGATGTGCACGAACGCCAGCACCGGGTGACCGAGCGCGGCGGGGGAGAGCGTCGGGCCCGTGCCGGTGATCACACCGTCCCGCTCCAGCCGGTCGAGGCGGGCCTGCAGGGTGCCGCGGGCGACGCCCAGGATCCGGGCGTACTCGCGCACGCTCGTGCGCGGCTGCTCCATCAGCAGCCGCAGGATACGGGTGTCGAGCTCGTCGACGGCCATGATGCTCGGCCTCCTCGTACATGGTCCGTTGGCTCGCTCATGGTCGCCGACAGACCGATATGTCTGTGCCAATGGTCCAGCATATTCGAAGCCACTTGAGCCAACCGAAGGCTTGATGGTGCAATGCTCGAGTCGATGGCGCTGCGGACCCCGCGGCGCCTTTTTCGTGCCGGTGATGTCGAGGGGCGGGAAGCAGTGCTGAAGAGGGTGTTCGTGGCGCCGGATCCGGGGCGGATGCGGCTGCGCTTCGCCGCGCGGGCGGTCCTCGGCATCGGGCTCGCGGTCGTCGTCTGCGGTCTGGCCGGGCTCTCCCTCGTCGGCGCCGTCACCGGCGGACTGGCCGCGCTGCTCGCCCTGTTCACCGTCACGGATGCCACCGTCCGCGGGCAGGCCGTCAGCACCGCGCTGCTGCCCGCCGTCGGACTGCCGGTGCTCGCCGCCGCGGCCGGGCTGCACGACCATCCCGTGGCCCGCGACCTCACTTTCCTCGCCGTCATCGGCGCGGGCGTGTACGCGCGCCGCTTCGGCCCGCGCGGACACAGCCTCGGCGTCTTCGCGTTCATGACCTTCTTCGTGGCGCAGTTCCTGCACGCCACCACGGACCGGCTGCCCGAGCTGTACGCCGCTGTCCTCGTGTCCGTGCTCAGCGCCTCCGCGGTCCGCTTCGGCCTGTGGTGCTACGAGACCAAGCTCCCCCCGGCACCCGTGCCCGCCCCGCCCGCCGGCACCGGCCTGGCACGCGTCACCACCCGCCAGGCGGTCCAGGCCACCGCGGGCGCGGGCTTGGCACTCGTCGTGGGCCAGCTGGTGTCCGGGCAGCGCTGGTACTGGGCCGTCGGCGCCACCTGGTGGATCTTCGTCAACACCGCCTCGCGCGGCGAGACCCTGGTCCGCGGCTTCCGCCGGGTCCTCGGCACGGTGATCGGCATCGGCCTCGGCCCGCTGATCGCCGTCCCCGTGCACGGAGCCGCCGTGCCCACGGCCGCGCTCCTCGCCGTCTGCGTCTTCGGCATCTTCTACACGGCAGCGGTGTCCTACACCTGGATGATGCTCTGGGTCACGCTCCTCGCCGAACTCCTCTACGGCCTCCTGGGCGTGCTGAACCCGGGCCTGCTGGCCCTGCGCCTCGCGGAGACCGGCGTCGGCGCGCTCGGCGCCGTACTCGCCGTGCTCTTCGTCCTGCCCGTCACCACGCACACCATCACCGACGCCTGGATCCAGCGCGCCCTGCGCTGCGTGCACGCCTGCACGGCACAGGCCGCCGCGCGGCTCGCGGGCGCCGTGGATGCCGACCCGGCGCAACGCGTCGCGGAACTGGAGCAGCTCCTGGGCCGCGTACGGCTGTCCGTCGCACCTCTCGTCCACCCGCTCAACCCGATGCTCGGCCGCAAACGGCGCGCCCGCCGGGTCCTGGCCCTGCTCGACGACTGCGCCCGCGAGACCCGGGGTCTGGTCGCCGTCGCGGCCGACCCGGAGGCCTCCCACGACGCCCGACTGGCGGCCGCCTGCTGGCGCGTGGAGGCGGCGGTGGAGGCGCTCACCGGCGGCGAACAAGCCCGCATCGACCTCGCCGCCCAGGCCCCCGCGGCGGAACCCGCGCTGGCCCACCTCCACGGCCTGGAACGGGCCCTCGCGGAACTGGCCGCACCGCTGCGGACGCCGTCGGGGTCGCCGCTCGTCGGTGCGTGACGCCGCCCGGACCGAGGGCCCGCTTTTCGGCCGGGGCCCGGGAGCAGCCCCCGGAACAAAGCAGTGAATAAAGCAGTATCGGCCATCTACAGGGTGGATCAGGCCACCGTGCGGGTAACCCCGCCGCTATCGGACGCCCGACCCCCGAGGGCCGCGCGGGAGCGGTCCACGGGCGTGCCGCCTGGGGGTGTGCCATGCGGAACTTCCCGCACCGGGACGGACGCCGGAAACCTGATTCCGGGAACCGCCCGCTGCCCCGGCCGGACGAGCCGGGCGGCTGGCTGGAGCGGATCGAGACCGCTTGCTGTCCAGGGTCCCTCTCCCAAGTGACGGGACTGCGCGGGCGGTTGCTCACCGGCGGCCCGCCCGCCCCTGTGCGATGCGATCCGCCCCCGTTCGAACTCCTGCGCGCAGCCGCCGAGTTCCTCACGTTGCACCACACCGAGGAACGGCTCGGCGACCCCGCCCGCCGTATCGCCGCCGCTCACGCCGAGATCGCGGCAACCGGCACCTACCGCCACACCACGCCGGAGCTCGTCTTCGGCGCCCGGGTGGCCTGGCGCAATGCCAACCGGTGCATCGGGCGGCTGTACTGGCGCTCCCTGCGGGTGCGCGACCTGCGTGATGTGCGCAGTGCGGACGCCGTGGCCGAGGCGTCCGCGGGGCATCTGCGGGAGGCCACCCGCGACGGCCGGATCCGTGCCCTCATCTCGGTCTTCGCACCCGACGAACCCGGCCGCCCCGGACCTCGCATCTGGAACGAACAGCTCGTCCGCTACGCCGGCCACACCCGCCCCGACGGCACGGTCACCGGCGACCCGCGCAACGCCGGCATCACGACCCTCGCCCTCCGCCTCGGCTGGCCCGGCGGCCCCGGTACCCCCTTCGACGTCCTGCCGCTGATCGTCCAGGGCGCCGGCGACGAACGGCCCCACTGGTTCGACGTACCGGAGGACGCCGTACTCGAAGTCGACCTCACGCACCCCGAGTACGACTGGTGGCCCACGCTCGGCCTGCGCTGGCACGCGGTTCCCGCGCTCGCCAACATGTGCCTGGAGATCGGCGGGATCTGCTATCCGGCGGCCCCCTTCAACGGCTGGTACATGGGCACCGAGATCGGTGCCCGCAACCTCGCCGACGCCGACCGCTACGACCTCCTGCCCCACATCGCCGGCCGCCTCGGTCTCGACACCCGCTCCGACCGCACGCTCTGGAAGGACCGCGCCCTCGTCGAGCTGAACCGCTCCGTGCTGCACTCCTTCGACCGCGCGGGCGTCACCGTCACCGACCATCACACCGAGTCCCGGCGCTTCCTCGACCACCTCGGCCGCGAGGAGCGCAAGGGCCGCCGGGTGGGCGCCGACTGGTCGTGGATCGTGCCGCCGATCTCCGGCAGCACCACGCCCGTCTTCCACCGCACCTACGACACCGTCGAGCACCGCCCCGCCTACGTCCACCACCCCGAGGCCCTCGCCCGGGCCCGCGGTGAAACAGGCGCTTCGGTTGCGGCCCGGCCACATACCCCGCGTATGGTCTAGACCGCTGGTGATCGACTGCTAACGTCGCCCCGACGGCACAGGACCGAGAGGGGACAGCGGTGACAGACGGCGGCGGGCGGCGACGGCGGGCCTTCATCGGGTCGTTCACGGCGGCGGGAGGCCCCGGGATCGTGACCGCGGCCGTGGCCCCGGACAGCGGTGCACTGACCGCGCTGAGCAGCGTGGACGGCGTACCCGACCCCTCCTACCTGGCACCCGCGCCCGACGGGCGGACCCTCTACGCGGTCAGTGAGACCGCCGAGGGCGCGGTGGCCGCGTACCGGGTGACGGGGGACCGGCCGGAGAAGGCAGGCGCGCCGGTCCCGGTCGGCGGGAACAGCCCCACGCACCTCAGCGTGTTCGCCGGCCACGTCCTGACCGCCAACTACGGCTCCGGCAGCGTCACCGCCGTGCCCGTCCGCTCCGACGGCAGCCTCGCCGGCGCCGCGTCCGATGTCCTCCAGCACAAGGGGTCGGGCCCGCACACCTTGCGCCAGCAGGGGCCGCACGCCCACCAGGTGCAGCCCGACCCGACCGGGCGGTGGGCCGTCAGCGTCGACCTCGGCACGGACTCGGTCCGGGTGTGCACGCTGACCGGCGGCCGCCTCGAAGTGCACCGGGAGATCGCCCTGCGGCCCGGCTCCGGACCGCGCCACCTGGCCTTCCACCCGGACGGCACGCGCGCGTACGTCCTCAACGAACTCACCCCGACCCTCACCGTCTGCCGCTGGGACGCAGGTGAGGGCTCCCTGGTGCCGCTCACCGAGCGGCATGTCCTGCGCGACGCCCCGACCGGCGACGCCTACCCGTCCGGCATCGCCGCCTCCCCCGACGGCCGCTTCGTGTGGACCGCCACCCGCGGCGAGGACGTCCTGTCCACCTTCGCCGTCGACGGCGACGCGCTGCAGCTGATCGGCACGGTCCCCTGCGGCGGCCACTGGCCCCGCGCGATCGCCGAGTCGGGAGGATTCCTCTACGTCGCCAACGAACGCTCCGGCGAGGTGACCTGGTTCGCCCTCGACCCGTCCACGGGTCTGCCGCGCTACGAGGGCGCCCTCGCGGTTCCGGCCGCGTCCTGCGTGGTCTTCGGCTGAACGGACGCGCGAGCGGCCGGGGCGGCCGTGCCCCGAAGGGGCGCGGGGAACTGCGCGACCCGCCACGACGCTGCCGCAGACGACAGACGGCAGAACGCCCCGCGGCGGTGCCGCAGATCGGTTCAGCCCGCGCAGCGCTCCGCAGCCCGGCGCACGCCGAAGGGCCCGCTCCGATGCATGGAGCGGGCCCCTTCGATGTCAGCGCCGTCGCACGGCGCCGTGCCTCAGCGCACCGGCGTCCCCTGCGGCTGCGGCGGCGCGATACCCAGGGCCGTCGTGTACTTGGCCAGCGCGAGCTTGCCGATCGCCGGGTACGGGCCGAGCGCCTCGGCGGCGGAGCAGCCCGCCTCCTTGGCCGCCTCCTCGATCAGGCCCGGGTCGATCTCCGGCCCTATCAGGTACGGCGCCAGCGCCAGCTGCTGCGAGCCCGAGCCGCGCAGCTGTTCGGCGACCGCCGCGATCGAGCCGTCCTGGTCCAGAGCCGCCGCCATCACGGGCACGGCGAGACGTGCGGCGAGCAGCATGCCGGTGATCCCAGCTGCCTGAACGGCCTCGTCACCGCCCACCGAGGCCAGGATGATGCCGTCCGCCGCGGTCGCCACGGTGAACAGACGGGCGCGGTCGGCGCGGGCCAGTCCGGCCTCCGACAGGCGCACGTGCAGCGCCTCGGCGAGCAGCGGGTGCGGACCCAGCACATCGGTCAGGTCGGCCGCGACGCGGCTGTCCATCACGGCCTGGCGGATACGGCGCAGCAGTGCGCCGTCGGGGCCGGCCAGCAGCGGCACGACGACGGCGACGGGGCCGTCCGGCTCCTTGACGTCCAGGCCGGCGGCGCGGGCGTGCTCGAAGCGAGCGGCACGCTCCTCGGCGGCGTGCGCGAGCACGGCCTGCAGTGCGGGGAACTCCGCCTCGTCCCCGTCCAGGTACCCGATGCGCGCATCGAGGCCGGGCAGCTCGGAGCGGGCGATGCTCACGACCTCCTCGGCGAGGCTGCGCGTGGGGGCGCCGGGAGTGCCCGGCACCGCGAGGACGAGCGCAGGCGCGCCCTCAGGAGCCGCCAGCGGCTCGGGTCGGCGGTGCCGCCCGGGCTGGCGAGGTCGCGGCATTCGTACTGGCAGGCCGGACGCGGGCCCAGTGGGGGAGCTCATGGCGACGCATGTTACTGGCTTCCTGGGCTCCCCTGTTCGGGGAGGGTGCAGGTGAGCGGTTTCTGTCCCATTTTGTCTGAAGAGTTACATACGGATCAGAAGCTTGCGGCGTACGGGAATCAGCCCCGGCCGCTGGTCATCACGGACAACATCGCCAGATCACTCGGGAGGGTGAGCCTCCCCGCCGCGAGATCGTCGGCGATACGCACCGAGCCCGCCAGCGGATCACCGGCGGCCGGCACCAGTGGCGCATGCGGCAGCCGCTGCGCCAGTTCTTCTCTCAGGGGGGCGAGCAGAGGGTCGCCCATCTTGAACAGGCCGCCCGTGACGGCAACTTGAGGATCTCCCGCGGGCGGACAGACAGCGGCTGCCGACTCCGCCATGTGCCGGGCCGCCGCGCGCAGGATGCCCGCGGCGACCGGGTCGCCATCGGCGCAGGCGGCCACCTGGGGCGCGAAGGAGGCGAGTACGGCGGGCCGGTCCTGGCGCGGGTAGAGCCTGCCCGGCAGTTCCGGCACCGGACCGAACATCTCCTCGGCGCGGGCCAGCAGTCCGTTCGAACCGCCGGGTCTTTTGTCGTACGCGCGCAGGGCCGCCTCCAGCCCGGCCCGACCGATCCAGGCGCCACTGCCGCAGTCGCCCAGCAGATGCCCCCAGCCGTCCGCGCGGCGCCAGCACGTCAGGTCGGTACCGATGGCGATCAGGCCCGTCCCGGCTGCGACCACGGCACCGGGGCGCGTCCCTAGGGCGCCGACATAGGCGGTGACGGCGTCGGCGGCGAGGGCGACGGAGCGAATACCGAACTCCCGCCCGAGCGCACCGGGGAGTTCGGCACGCAGGGCATCGCCCAGGGAGGCGAGCCCGGCGGCACCCACGACGGCCGTGCTCAGCGCTGAAACGTCCGTCTCCGCGGTCAACTCCCGCACCATCGGCACGAGTTGAGCCATGAGATGCCCCGGATCGATCCCCTGGGCTCCGGTGCGCACCGGCTCCCGGGACTCCCGCTGGGCCGGCGGACCGCCGTGCGTGCGCTTGACGACGACCCGCAGCCCCGAGCCTCCCGAGTCGACCGCGAGGATTCCGGTCGCGCCCGTCCGCGCCTCGTCCCCCGCACCGCTCATGGCAGGCGCCAGTCCACCGGCTGCCCGCCCTGTCTGATCAGCAGGTCGTTGGCCCGGCTGAAGGGACGGGAGCCGAAGAAGCCGCGGTCCGCCGACATCGGGGACGGGTGGGCCGACTCCACCGACGGGAGACTGCCGAGCAGCGGGCGCAGATTGCGGGCGTCCCGGCCCCAGAGGATGGACACCAGGGGCTTGCCGCGCCCGGCCAGGGCACGAATGGCCTGCTCGGTGACCTCCTCCCAGCCCTTGCCGCGGTGCGCGCCCGGTTTGCGCGGGGCGGTGGTGAGCGCCCTGTTGAGCAGCAGCACGCCCTGCTGCGTCCACGGCGTCAGATCACCGTTGGACGGCTGGGGCAGGCCCAGGTCGGTGTTCAGCTCCCGGTAGATGTTGATGAGACTCCCCGGCAGCGGACGTACCTCGGGCGCCACCGAGAACGACAGCCCCACAGCGTGTCCTGGCGTGGGATAGGGATCCTGTCCGACGATCAGGACGCGTACGTCGTCGAAGGGTTGCTGGAAGGCCCGCAGAACATTCGGTCCGGCCGGAAGATAGGTGCGCCCCGCGGTGATCTCCGCGCGGAGGAAGTCCCCCATCTCGGCGATCCGTCCGGCCACCGGTTCCAGGGCCTTCGCCCAGCCCGCTTCGACGATTTCATGCAACGGTCGTGGTGCCACGGGCGTCACCCTACTGCCGTACGGGCAGCGGAGATCAACCGGTGGCCAAGGCCGTGCGATCCCCCCGCAGCGCTCATCCGATCACCGCGGCCCGCACGCACAGCACATCCGGCAGATGCGAGGCCAACTGCCGCCAGCTGTCGCCGTCGTCGGCCGATGCGTACACCTCGCCGTTGCGGTTGCCGAAGTACACCCCCGCGGGGTCCGCGCCGTCGGTGCACAGCGCGTCGCGCAGCACCGTGCCGTAGTGGTCCTCCTGCGGCAGACCCGCCGACAGCGGCTCCCAGCTCTTGCCCGCGTCGGCCGTGCGGAAGACCCGGCAGCGGTGGCCGGCGGGCACCCGGTCCGCGTCCGCGTTGATCGGAAACACATATGCCGTGTCGCCGCGGTGCGGATGGGTGGCCGCGGCGAAGCCGAAGGTGGACGGCAGCCCTTCGCCGATGTCGCTCCAGTGCCCGCCCGCGTCGTCGCTGCGGTACACGCCCCAGTGGTTCTGCAGATACAGCCGGTCCGGGTTGGCCGCGTCCCGCGCGACCTTGTGCACGCACTGCCCGAACTCCGGGTTGGGATCCGGCAGGAACACCGCGGAGACACCGGAGTTGGACGGCGCCCAACTCGCCCCGCCGTCAGTGGTCCTGAACACCCCGGCCGTCGAGACGGCGACCGTCACCGCCTGCCGGTCGCGCTGGTCGGTGAGCACGGTGTGCAGGCCCTCACCACCGCCGCCCGGCACCCACTTCGAGCGGGTGGGATGCTCCCAGAGGGGCCGCACCAGCTCGAAGGTCTCCCCGCGGTCCTCGGAGCGGTACAGCGCGGCCGGCTCCGTGCCCGCGTACACCACGTCCTGTTCCGCGGCCGCCGGGTGCAGCTGCCACACCCGCTCCAGCGAAGCCCCCGTGTCCTTGGGGAACCTGACGGCCGGCCGGGCCGGTTCGGTCCAGGTGCGGCCCAGGTCGTCGGAGTGGAACACGGAGGGGCCCCAGTGGGCGCTGTCGCCGCCGGCCAGCAGACGCGGACGGTCGCCGCGGGTGTCGACCGCGACCGAGTACACGGCCTGCGCGTTGAAGTAAGGAGTCTCGTCGAACTCCCATGCGCCTCCGCGCCGACGCCCGATGAACAGGCCTTTGCGCGTGCCCACGGCGAGCAGTACCTCGGTCATGCCGAATCACCTCCGCAGTGTCTGTGACGGCTCTGTCCCAGACACCGGCAAGTCTGCACCCCGCCACTGACAGTCACCTCTGGAATCATCATCGCCGCAGGTCAGAGCAGTGGTGTCGGCTTGAGGGGCGATAACCGGCCCTGTTTGCGAAGACGCCTGCGCGGGCGGCGTGACGCGTGCGACCGTCGAGTCGGTGGAGTCGAGCTGAGCATCCGGCGGCCTTCGCCCGTATGGGAGGGAGGTTCCGGATGATCGTGCGCTCATGAGGAGGATGCCTTCGATGGCGTTCCGTGGTCCGAAGGTGTGGCTGTGGCGCTGGCGGCGCAATCCGCTCAGGCGTCGCGCCGACGCGGTGGAGGCGTGGGTCGTGCTCGGTGCCTGGCTGGTCACCCTCCTGGCCGGCGTGTTCGCCGGTCTGACGGCCACCAGGTCCGTCGAGGACGGTCTGGCTCGCGAGCGTGCCGAGTGGCGGCAGGTCGCGGCGCGGCTGACGGAGAAGGCGCCCGGGACGCCCTCCGACCACCCCTCCAAGTCCAGCGGCGACCAGGTGTGGGGAAACGTGCGCTGGACCGCCCCGGACGGCACCACGCACACCGGGCAGGTCCGGGTCGGCCCCGGCAGCAGCGCCGGCACGGCGGTCACCATCTGGACCGACCCGCAGGGCCATCTGGTCTCCAGGCCCGCCACCGCCGCCCAGGCCCAGTTGCGATCGTCGCTGATCGGCGCCCTGGTGGGCATGAGCGCCGCGGCGGTGCCCTTCGTCGGTGGCCGCGTGCTGTGCGGCCGCCTGGAACGGCGCCGTATGTCCCAGTGGGACACGGAGTGGGCCCGCTTCGGGCCTCTGTGGGGGCGCAAGACGAGCTGAGGATCCCCGCTTGCCACGGTGCCGCGGGAGGCCGCCGCCATGCGGGCTCACGGAGCCTGTGCCATCGTCATAAGTGACGCCCCTGCGGCGGCGCATCCAGGTGTCGGCTCAGGGCGGAAGTGGTGGCGGTTGCTCCAGTTGATGCTGGGCCCCTGGACGCCCCGCGCGGGAGAACTACCCTCGCGGACACAACCATTTCTGGCGGAAGGCGGTGCCTCATGGCGGAGCAGACTTCCAGAAGGGAACTGGTCGGCGAACTGTCGGCGGAGTTCCTGGGCACCATGATCCTGATTCTCTTCGGCTGCGGTGTGGTCGCCCAGGTCGTGGCCGCCGGGATCGGCGACCACGACAGCATCGCCTGGGCCTGGGGCCTCGGCGTGACGATGGGCGTGTACGTCGCCGCCCGGCTCAGCGGCGCCCACATCAACCCCGCGGTCACCGTGGCCCTGGCCATCTTCAAGGGCTTCGAGTGGAAGAAGGTCGGGCCGTACATCGTGGCGCAGACAGCGGGCGCTTTCGTCGCCGCGCTGCTGGTGCGTTGGAACTACACCGAGGTCCTCGCGAAGACCGACCCCGGCCACACCATCAAGACACAGGGTGTCTTCTCCACCCTGCCGGGCAACGGCGCCCTGCCGGTGAGCGAACTCGGCGCCCTGCGCGACCAGGTGATCGGTACCGCCATCCTGGTCCTGGTCATCTTCGCCATCACCGACCTGCTCAACACCCCGCCCGGCGCCAACCTGGCCCCGTTCATCATCGGTCTGCTGGTCGTGGCGATCGGCATGGCCTGGGGCACCGACGCCGGCTACGCCATCAACCCCGCCCGCGACTTCGGACCACGGCTCGCCAGCTACTTCACGGGGTACGGGACCGCCTGGCGGGACCAGTACGGCAACATCTACTTCTGGGTGCCGATCGTCGGGCCCCTGGTCGGCGGCCCGCTCGGCGCCGCAATCTACAAGCTCTTCATCTCGCCGTTCCTGACCGGTGAGGAGGAACAGGAGCCGGGCCGCATCCCGACACCGGAGGGCGAACAGACGGATTAGCGCGGACGGTCCCACCGAGCCGGGCGGGCCTGCCGCCCGCCCGGCCGCTCCCGTCCCCAGCGGCGCCGTTACCGTCGTAGGCGACGGTGTGCGCCCGTTCGCGCAGGGCGACGAAGTCCCGCACGCCGGGCGAGGAGCGCCACGGCATGGCCGGGAGGGGCAGCAGGACCACGCCGACGGCCGCGGCGGCCGGATTGGGGATGCGGCCGTGGCGGTTCGTCGTCACGTTCGGCACGGTCAGCCTGCTGGCCGACTTCGTCTACGAGGGCGCCCGCTCCGTCACCGGGCCGCTGCTCGCCTCGCTGGGTGCGTCCGCCCTGGTCGTCGGCGTGGTCACCGGTGTCGGGGAGGCCGCCGCGCTGGTGCTGCGGCTGGCCTCCGGGCCGCTGACCGACCGCACCCGCCGCTTCTGGGCGTGGACAATCGCCGGATACACGCTCACGGTGGTCTCGGTGCCGGTGCTCGGTCTGGCCGGGGTGCTGTGGGTGGCGTGCGCGCTGGTGATCGCCGAACGTGTGGGCAAGGCGGTGCGCTCACCCGCCAAGGACACGCTCCTGTCACACGCCACGGCCGCCACCGGGCGCGGCCGCGGCTTCGCCGTCCACGAGGCGATGGACCAGGTCGGAGCATTGATCGGCCCGCTGGTGGTGGCCGGGGTGCTGGCCGCGACCGGCGACGACTACGCGCCCGCGCTGGGCGTCCTGGCTGCCCCCGGAGTCGCCGTACTGGCCCTGCTGGTGTGGCTGCGCCGGAGGGTGCCGGATCCGTCCGTCTACGAGCCCGAACCGGAAACCACGACCCCCGTGGGGCGGGACGTACGGCCGCGGCTGCCGCGCACCTTCTGGGTGTACGCCGCGTTCACGGCCGCGACGCTGGCCGGGTTCGCGACCTTCGGCGTGCTCTCCTACCACCTGGTCGCGCGGCATCTGCTGCCGACCGCGGCGGTGCCGGTGCTGTACGCCGCAGCCATGGGCATCGACGCGCTCGCCGCGCTGGCCACCGGCTGGGCCTACGACCGGTACGGCGCCCGCACCCTGGCCGTGCTGCCCGTCCTCGCCGCGGGCGTGCCCCTGCTCGCCTTCACCGACACCGTCGGCCTGACCGTGGCCGGTGCGCTGTTGTGGGGCGCCGCCATGGGCGTACAGGAGTCGACCCTGCGGGCCACCGTCGCCGACCTCGTCCCGCCAGGGCGCCGGGCCACCGCGTACGGCCTGTTCGCTGCCGTGATGGGCGCGGCAACGCTGGTCGGCGGCATTCTCGCGGGAGCCCTGTACGCCCGCTCGATCCCGGCGCTGATCATCGTCACCGTGGCCATCCAGGCCCTGGCGCTCGGCCTGCTCGCCGTCACCCGCCCGGGGCGTCCGTCCTGAAAAGCGCGGACGGCCCGCGGGCAGGTGCCCAGCGGACCGTCCGGTGCAGACTCTTCTAGCGGACTGCGTGCCCGATGCGCCGCTTGCGGCGGTGCAGGGCGAACGCGGTGCCGGTGGCACCGGCGGTGAGCAGACCGGCGGCGAGGGCTATCGGCAGCGCCGGGGAGGCGGAGCCGGTGTCGGCGACGTTCTGCGCCTTGAGGTCCTGGACGTAGGGCGGGTAGGCGCCCTGGGCGGAGACGGTGGTGACCGTCCCGCTGTGGTGCGGGATGCCCTTCACGGACTTCACCGAGCCGTCCGCGTTCAGCAGCACCTGCTTGTTGTTGGGGTGCTTGAAGTCGAACAGCCCGCTCAGGGAGCCGGAGCGCCGGTCGAAGGAGGCGTCACCGATGCGGCCGGTGTGCCAGTTGTTCTCGATGAACCGGGTGATCGACGCCTGCTCGGTGGCGGTGTGGTCGACCGAATTGACCTTGCTGTAGGGGGAGATGACCAGCAGCGGCTGCCGGGTGCCGGGGCCGCAGCGGTCCGCGTAGCCGCCGGCCGGGGCCGGGCCGGACTGGCAGGCGGGGCTGTCCAGGGCCTTGCCGTTGGAGCCGGTGGTGGAGTCCTTGGAGCCGTTGAGCACCTTGGAGGCCACGTGGTCGTACCAGCCGTCGGAGTCGTCGTAGGCGAGGACGACCGCCGTGGACTTCCACTGCGGCGACTGCTGCAGCGCGTTGATCTCCTTGATCAGGAAGTGCTGCTCGTCCGTCGGGTCCGAGTAGCCGGCGTGACCGTCCTGGTACTCGGCCGCCTTCAGGAAGCTGACCGCGGGCAGGCGACCGGCCTTGAGGGCCGCGTCGAAGTCCGTCAGGTCGTAGTTGTGGTTGGCCCGGCCGGCGTGTCCGATCTCGGCGACGCTCTTGGGGGCCAGGTGGTGCGGGTTGGACGTCGACTTGTAGTACTCGAACGGCGAGTGGTGCGGGCTGTAGTCCTCCGAGGCCGCGCCGCCGATGTTGGCGTGGGTGGTGCCTCCGCACTTGGCGTAGTCGCCCTGCTTGCCGTCCCAGGCGGTGCTGGGCCGGAAGCCGCCCTGGAACCAACCCCAGCTCACACCCTTGGAGTTGAGCAGGTCACCGATGTTCTTGCCCTGCATCACCGCCAGGGCGTTGGTCGAGGTGTGGTCCTTGTCCGAGCAGTCGTCGAAGGCGGGGTCCGGGTCGTTGACCAGCGTGCCGACACCCTTGGCGTCGGGGGAGAGGACCGTGTACGGGTCCGGCTTCGAGGTCTGCTTCGGGTTCTCGGTGCCGGAGGCAGGGTCGACGGAGATCACGCCGTGCGTCTGGCCGGAGATCAGGTTGAGTGCGCCGGGGGTGGAGGGCCCGTAGACCGAGCTGAACGACTTGTCGTTCAGGGCGTAGTGCTGGGCGTAGTTCCACAGCGCCGTGACGGTGTTGCCGTCGTAGTAGTCCATCACCAGGCCGGGCTCGCCGAAGAGCCCGCTGCACTTGTTGACCTCGGTGTTCTCGACGTACTTGTCGGCCTTGCCGCCGTCGGCCGCGTACTGCTCGGGGCCGTAGGAGTGGTTCTGGTCGCAGGTCATGGCCTGCGAACTGGCCAGCCGCTTGGGCTTGTACAGGTTCGGGTTGTTCTTCAGCAGCCCGGCGTTGAGAAGGTTGTCGACCTTCGGGGTGTGTGCCGCCGCCTTGAACTTGGTGCCGTCGGTGTTGGCGGCCTTCGGATAGGTGGCGAAGTAGTGGTCGAACGAGATGTTCTCGTCGTAGATCACCACCACATGCTTGATCGGCGTCGCGGTCCGTCCGCCGGAGAGGGCCTGAGCGCCGGAGGCCGCCGAGGCGGACATCGCACCGCTCGCGCTCGCCAGGGCGGCCACACCGAGCAGGGCGCCTACGCGCGTCAACCGGCGCCGCGCTCCTGGGGTTCTACCTGTGCCGATCATGCTGTCTCGCCTTCCGGGAGCACTGATTTCCACTGCATTTCACATTCCACCGAATCCACTGCCACGGAATCCGTGGCCGTGACATCTACGGCTGGATCCTGCGCAATGCTCGCGGCGGGGCGGGGGAGTGGCAATGACACGACAGCGAATCTTCGGTCAGGAGTTCCTCATTGTCTCTTGGCATGCCCTTGACCGGAATCGGCAGGGTGGGATCAGGCCAGCAGTGCGCGCCCCAGCCAGTCGGAGCCGTCCCGGACGCCGGGCAGGGCGAAGAAGTAGCCGCCGCCGAACGGGGTGATGTAGTCGACCAGCGGTTCACCGGCCAGCCGCTTCTGCACCGTCTCGAACTGGCGGGCAAGGTCCTGCTGGTAGCAGCAGAACAGCAGGCCCATGTCGAGGTTGCCGTTGCTGTCCGTACCGCGGTCGTAGTTGTAGCCGCGGCGCAGGATGCGCTGGTCGTCGGTGGCGGCGGTACGCGGGTTGGCCTTCCGTATATGGCTGTCCAGCGGGATCACATCGCCCTGGGGGTCCTGCGGGTAGTTGGGGGTGTCGGTCTCGTGGCGTCCGTCCAGGGGCGCGCCGGTGTCCCGGGCGCGGCCGAACATCCGCTCCTGCTCTGTGATCGAGACCCGGTCCCAGAACTCCACCAGCATGCGGATCAGCCGTACGACCTGATAGCTCCCGCCCACGGCCCAGTCGGGCTCGCCCGAGCCGCTGCCCACCCACACCAGGCGGTCCATCGCCCGGGCGTCGCGCCGGTCGGGGTTGGCGATGCCGTCCTTGAACCCCATGTGGTTGCGGGGCGTGCCCGAAGGGCGGGGCGGACTGATGAAACCGTCCATGCGCCAGCGCACCTGCATGCCACCGCGGGTGTGCCGGGCGATGTCCCGCAGGGCGTGCAGCACCGTGTCCTGGTTGGCCGCACACAACTGCACGCTGAGATCGCCGTGGCACCAGGCGGCATCCAGGTCGTCGTCGGGGAACGACGGCATCGTGGTGAGCCGGTGCGGCCTGCGGGAGCCCAGGCCGTAACGGTCGTCGAAGAGCGAGGCGCCGACACCCACGGTGACGGTCAGGGCGTCGGTGGCGACGTCCGGGCCGAGGGTGCCGGAGTCGGCGGGCGGCCCGGTGATGCCCAGCTCCTCCGGACTGCCACCGGATGTGAGGAACCGCGCCCGGCCCGTCAACGTGCGCAGTAGATCCACCAGTTCGCCCCGGTTCTCCGCGGTCGCATCGAAGGCCACGAACGCTGTGGCCCGCTGCGCCGGAGTGACGATGCCCGCCTGGTGCCGACCGTGAAAGGCCACCCGCGCACCCTCGCGGGCCGGCGCGGACGCGGAGGCGACCTGGTCGGCGGTCACGAGCCCGGTTCCGGCCGCGGCGGCTGCGGTGGCCAGGAGGGCGCGGCGTGGGAGGTCGGGTGGCGGGGTCACGCGGTTCTCCGTGTGTCGGTGGGGGTGGCCGTGGTGGAGGGGTGCTCGACTGACGTGCCCAGGTTGGTGCCGGTGGTCTTGCTGCGCCGGGTGCGGGGCTGGGCGGCCTGGTGGCCGGTGGCCGGGAGGGCGCGGCGTGGGTTGGCGGGTGACGGGGTCACGCCGTCCTCCGGACGTCGGTGAGGGCGGCCACGTGGGCGAGTCGCTCGACCAGTTCGCCCAGGTCCGCGTCGATCTTCTCCCGCTGGGAGCGGGGGAGTCGGTCCAGGGGTGTCCAGTGGCCGTCGTGCTCGCCGGTGTCGAGCGTGCGCCGGGCCCGGATCATCCACGAGTCGAGGCCGGCGAGGCCCTTGTCACGGGTCCGCAGCAGCGGGCGGAGATATCCGAGCAGCACGCGGGTGCCGTCGAGGTTGGCACGGGCGGTGGCCAGACTGGTGCCGCTGCCGTAGTCGGTGCGGCCCGTCAGCTCGAACTGCACGGTGTTCTCCAGGATCTCGTGCGTCCGCAGACCGACATCGGCAGGATCCATCCGCTGATCGGGCCAGCCGTCGCGCAAGTCGTGCACGGCCTTGGCGAGCCGCCCCGCCGGTCCACGCAGACTGCTCGCCGACTCGCCGTGCCACAGCCCGTACTCGACCCGGTGGAACCCCGTGAAGCCCGGGTCGTGCACCCCGCCGGACAGTCCTGCCGTGGTCCCGTTGATCGCCGAGTCCGCGTCACCGAAGGTGCCGTAGGCCGCGCCCATCCGCTCGTACACGAGGTGCGCGGGAAGCCAGGCGGCGCGGGCCGCGGAGAGGTCCCCGCGGTCGATCGCCGCGCGCAGCACATCCGTCTTGGCCGCCAGCTCGACCGTGCGGGCCCCGATCCACTTCTGGTAGGCGAGCGTGGGCGGGATGAGCTGCTGCTGGGTCACCGGGACGGCGGCAGGGCCGCTCCGTACGGTCCCGCCGGTTATCTGCACGGTGGGGCCGGTGACGGCGTCGGCGTCGTCGGGCAGGCACTTGAAGGCGTACGAGCCCTTGCCTAGCGTCACCCGGATCGGGCGCTCGGTGCCCGGGGCCAGCCCTTCCACCTCGCCGTAGACCGCGCCTGTCCTCGCGTCGGTCAGATAGACCTCGGCCGCTGTGCCGGAGGTGTTGCGCAGATCGAAGACCTGACGGCCGGGTTCGGGTCGGGTCCAGCCGCGGCCACAGGCGGCGGACGTGACCTCGACGGTGGTGTGCCGCAGCCCGTCGGCCGGCCTCGTCTGCTGCCGTCCCCCGCCGGAACCACCGGCAGCCAGTACCCCGGCCGTCACCGCAGCCGCTGCCGCCAGGGCACCCCCTGCGAGCAGCGCGGTGCGCCGCCGGGCCCGGGGAGCGGGTGGACCGGACGCGGTCTCGGGCATGCCGGCCCTCCTGGAAGTCGTACGAACGAGTCGGCGCCGAATGATCCTAAGCAGGCCGGAGGACCGCGACAGCGTTCCTGACCGGCTCCTGACCGGAGCAAGAGCCAGAATTCGGCCGGGGTTCACCTGCCCGTTCGGCAGCGTCGCGTGGTCTCACCTGCGAAGAACCCCACCCCGCGGCCCCTCCGTCGTGGCATCGCGTCCCGCGTCGGCTCAACTCCCGGGCAGCGCCCGGTCCAGCACGGCATCCAGATCGGCGGCGTCCGGCAGTGTGCCGAAGGCATGTCCCCAGTCGCCGCCCAGCCGGGTCGCGCAGAACGCGTCGGCGACCGCGGGCGGGGCATGCCGGACCAGGAGGGAGGCCTGCAGAGCCAGGGCCATCAGCTCCACCAGGCGCCGGGCTCCGGACTCTGACCCGGTGACCAGCATGCCCTCGAGCCGGGTCACGGCGGCATCCAGGCGGGCGTCCGCCCCGTGCGCCAGGGCGAGCTCGTCGAAGAGGGCCTGCGCGGTGCCGGGCTCACGCCGCAGCGCCCGCAGCACGTCAAGGGCGTTGACGTTCCCGGAGCCCTCCCAGATCGACAGCAGCGGAGCCTCGCGGTAGTGGCGGGGCATGCCCGACTCCTCCACATAACCGTTGCCGCCGAGGCACTCCAGGGCCTCCGCGGTGAAGGCCGGGCCCCGCTTGGTGACCCAGTACTTGCCGACGGCGGTCGCGATCCGTCGGAACGCCGCCTCGCTCGCGTCTCCGCGCACCGCACGGTCCGCGGCGCCCGCCAGCCGCAGGGTGAGCGTCGTGGCGGCCTCCGACTCGAGCGCGAGGTCCGCCAGCACGTTGCGCATCAGCGGCTGGTCGACCAGCCGCGCCCCGAACGCGCTGCGGTGGCGCACATGGTGCCCCGCCTCGGCGAGCGTCCTGCGCATCAGGGTGGCCGACATCATCACGCAGTCGAGCCGGGTGCAGTTGACCATCTCGATGATCGTCTTGATGCCACGGCCCTCCGGCCCGACCAGCCAGCCCACCGTCCCGTCGAACTCCGGTTCACAGGAGGCGTTGGACCGGTTGCCCAGCTTGTCCTTGAGCCGCTGGATGCGGAAGGTGTTCCGGCTCCCGTCGGGCAGGATCCGCGGCACCAGGAAGCACGACAGCCCCTCCGGAGCCTGCGCCAGTACCAGGAAGACGTCGCACATCGGCGCCGACGTGAACCACTTGTGCCCGCGCATCTGGTACACGCCGGGCTCGGCGGTCGGCCACGCCGTGGTCGTGTTCGTACGGACGTCTGAGCCGCCCTGCTTCTCGGTCATCCCCATGCCGGCGAGCAGACCGCGCTTCTCGGTCGGCACGTGCAGCCGCGGCTCGTACTCCCGGCTGGTCAGCAGGGGTTCGTAGATCTTCGCGAGCTCGGGCTGGGCACGCAGGGCGGGTACGGCCGCGTACGTCATCGAGGTGGGGCAGCCGTGCCCCGCGTCGGTGTGCCCCCACACCAGCCCGCCCGCAGTACGGGCGACATGGGCGCCGGGCCGGTCCTCCGCCCACGGTGCGGCGGCCAGCCCCTCGGCGACCGCGGTCCGCATCAGACGGTGCCAGCTGGGATGGAAGTCGACCTCGTCGATGCGGTTGCCGTAGCGGTCGTGGGTGCGCAGCACCGGCTCGTGGACGTTGGCCTGCTCGGCCCACTCCTGCGCCTCGGCACTGCCCGCCCGCAGTCCGAGCTGCCGGACGCCGTCCTCGGCCCATCCGGCACCCTCCCGACGCAGCCCCTCGATCAGGGCCGTGTCCTCGGAGGCGTCGTACGGCGTCAGCGCGGGCGGCTGGTTGGTGACGTCGTGCGTGGCGTACTGCCGGTGGTGCTGCGTGGGGGAGGGTATCGAGACCATGCCGCCATGTTGCATGTTTCCTGCGGCCGTAGCAATGATGCAACAAGAAGCGTGCACGTAAAGTACCTGGCCATGCGGATGAACATGTCAGTGCAGCCCGGCGAGGTCGACCTGCCGCCGCTGTCCGCGCGGTCGGTCGTGCTGAGCCTGCTGCTGGGCACGCATCCGCCGGAGCTTGCGGTGAAGGAGCTCGTCCGTGCGGTGGAGGCCTTCGGTGTGGGCGGCTCCACGCTGCGTGCCGCGCTCAGCCGGATGGTGGCCGCCGGTGACCTGCGGCGCACCGACGCCGTGTACCGGCTCAGCGACCGCCTGCTGGCCCGCCAGCGCCGCCAGGACGAGGCGGTGGAAGCCCGCACGCGCGCGTGGGACGGCGACTGGGAGATGGTGGTGATCACCGCAACGGGCCGCGGCGCCGCCGAACGCGCCGAGCTGCGCAACCGGTTGACCGCCCTGCGCCTGGCCGAACTGCGCGAGGGCGTCTGGCTGCGCCCCGCCAATCTCAGCCGCCCTTTGCCGGGCGACCTGGAACAGGTGGCCCAGTCCTACACCGCCCGCCCCGACCGGCCCCCGCGCGAACTGGCCGTGCAGCTGTGGCCGTTGGATGCCTGGGCCGCCACCGCCCGGTCCCTGCTCGCCCATGTGGCCGGGGTGCACCGCCCGGCAGACCGCTTCACCGCCTTCGCCGCCGTCGTCCGCCATCTGCTCGCCGACCCCGTGCTGCCGCCCGAACTCCTTCCCGCCGACTGGCCGGGCGCGACGCTGCGTGCCGCGTACGCGGCGTACCAGGGGGAAATCACCCGGTCGATCGGGCACTGAATCGATCGGAACCCGACGCGACGGCGGCCGTACGACGCGCCGCGCGGGTGCGCTTCGTGCGGCCGGGTCACCGTGGGCTGCTTACTTGTCGGTGATCTCGGACGATGCGTACTTGCAGTACGTGCCCGTCGGGGCTCGAGCCGTTCTTCGGCGGCTCGGCGCCGGTGTTGTTCCCGATGTACTTCTGGCAGGGCGCGATCTTCTTGCTGCTGTCCCCGACAACGGAACGTATGGGGCAAGCGCTTTCTGATCAACGCTTGGCGCAGAGGCATCAGGCAAGGCCTGGTGGGCGGCAAGGCCCGTCTCGAACTGTGTGGGCAGACGGCGGCACCCTTACTCGCTGCGGTGCCCCTCACCGCGCCCGCGGCCGCCGCACGCACCGCCGCCGTCCCCAGCGTCCCCCTCACCGAGGTCACCGACTTCGGCAGCAACACGCTCAACCGGACGTCCTGCACGAGCAGTTGACGTCCGGAACCGACGGCGGCCGTGGCGCCCGGCCCCGGCCGCCGTGATCTTCGGGTTCGCAGTGGATCCGAAATGATCAGCCTGCCCTCTCGCGGCCGACAGGAATGTCATGTCGGCACGCCCGGGGCGGGTGACGTCGTCTTTCGCGGGAACCCGGTGCGCACGCGAACGGCGACGTCATGCGAGGTGAAGAGAGCTATGGACACGCAGCAAGCGTCGACGACTTTGCTCGAGCCGCTGCGGACCGCGGCCTCGGCGCTGCGCAGGGTGCCCGGTGCGGGGGCCGTGAGCAGGGCCACCGAAGGAGCGTTGGACAAGATCGGAGCCGTCTCACCGCAAGGACGCCGGACAGCCGTGTACACCGGAGCCGGAGTGCTCGGTGTCGCCGGTGTCGTCGAGTGGCCGGTCGCCCTCACCGGAGCCGCCGTGGCCTGGCTGACCCAGCCGAAGCCGGAGGGGCAGCCGAGCACGTCCGCCGGGAGCGGGCGCCCCACGTCCGGCACGCGCGGCAGCACGGCCGCGACACAGACCAAGAAGGCCACGGCATCGGCCAAGAGGTCCACGGGCCGGAGCGCGAAATCCACCGGTCCGGCCGGAAAGTCCACCAGTCAGAAGAAGACGGCCTCCGGTCGCGGCAAGTCCACCGCGTCGACGGCCCGCCGCAGCAGCGCAACCGGCTGAGGGCGAGCGATGGTTCCGGAACTGCTCATGCGCCCGGCGAGTGCCGCCGTCGGGATCGCGTCGGCCGGCCCCCGGCTGCTCGCCAGAGGCGCCGCTCCCGCCGTGGGTGTCGCCGCCGGAGCGGTGGCCGGCACGGCACGGGCCGGGGTACGGAGCGCGGACGCCGCCGTGCGTGTCGCACGGGTCTCCCGCAACGCGCTGCCGCTCACCCCGCATCCCTGGCGGGCCGGATCCCGGGCGCACCTCGCGCTGCGGCCCGCCGCGCCGGACCGGGTGCGGCGGGCGGGCGGCACGGAGCGTGCGGCGCGCCGGGTCGCCAAGGCCCTGGCCGAGCGGCCGGACGTGGCCCTCGCGTACTGGGACGGCGGACTGCGACGGCTCGTGGTGACCGCGAGCGAGGAGGCCTTCACCGACCGGGTCGTGGAGAAGGCGGCCGAACTCGCGGCCCGGCACGGTCTCGCGCAGACCGACGACGTGGTCGACGACGTCCCGCACCCGGCCGATCCCGCCGGCGTGCGGGCCGCGGCGACGGCGCTCGCGGTCGACGGTGCGGGCATCGCGGCCGCACTGATCGGCTACGGTCTGCGGCTGCCGGTTTCGCCACGGGCAGTGACCGCGCTGGTCACCATGGTGCGGGAGAACCCCCGCTTCCGCGGCTGGCTGCGGGCTCGAATCGGCCGGTCCCGCATGGACCTGGCGCTGGCTGTCGCGAACGCGGCGGCCCACGGCGCGGGCCGGACACCGACGCCCCTGGTCCTCGACGGCGCCTTGCGCGCCCTGCAGCTCGCCGAGACCGTGGCCCGCACCGCCGCCTTCGACGCGGTCCACGACCAGGTCTGCGTACCGGAGCGGGACAGCGTTCCCATGGACCACCGCCCGCGCCCGCCGCTGCGCACCTCCCCGGCCCAGGAGTACGCCGAGAAGGCGGAGACCGGCAGTGTGCTCGGTGCCGCTGCCGTGCTGCTGGTCAAACACGACAGCCGGGAGGCGGCGGAGGCGGTCCTCGCGGGCTCTCCCAAGGCCGCGCGCTACGGGCCCGCCGCCTTCCACGCCGTCCTGAGCGGCACGCTGTCCCGCGCGGGCGTGCTGGTGCGGGACACGGAACGGCTGCGACAGCTGGAGATGGCCGACACGGTCGTCCTGCATCCGAGCGCGCTGCGGGCCCCGGGCGCGGGCGCGGGCGCGGACCCAAGGGCCGAGGCCGTACTGGACGCGGCACGACGCGCCCGGCTGCGGGTGGTGATGGTGGACGACCCCGCCCTGGCCGACTTCACGAGCCTCGTCGACCAGGTGGTGAGCGCCGAGCGGCCGCTCGCCGAGGTGGTGAACGCACTGCACGACGAGGGCGCCGTCGTCGTCTCGGTCGCCCGGCCGACGGCGTCCGACGACGACGTCCTGACCGGGCTGCTCGCCGGAGACGTGGCGCTGGCCGTCAGCGACGGCGACAGTGCCGTCCTGTGGGGCGCGGACGTGCTGGCCCTGCACGGCCTCGTCGACGTGTGGCGGCTGCTGACCGCGGTCCCGGCCGCACGCGCGGTGGGCCGCAGGTCGCAGACCCTCGCACGCTCCGGTGCCACGCTGTCCGGGCTCCTCGTGGCCATCGGCGAATCCCGGCGCGGCCGCCCCACACCGTGGCCGGGCCTGCGGCACACACCCGTCGACGCGAGCGCGGCCTGGGCCCTGCTGAGCGGAGCACGAGCGGCCCTCGCTGTGGCGGCGGCCCGCCCCCCGCGCCCCCGCCCGCGCGTGGCCTGGCACGAACTCCCGTCGGCCGAGGTGCGCGACCGGCTGGAGCACGAGACGGAACCGGAGCCGACCTTCGGCGAGCAGCTCACGGACCGGGCACGCACGGCGATCCGCACGATGGGCCGGCAGCCCGTGCTGGCGCCGGTCCGCGGGCCCCTGCAGCTCGCCCGGGCCGTGCGCCGCGAACTCGACGATCCGCTCACTCCGGTGCTGGCCGTCGGCTCGGCCGCCGAGGCGATCCTCGGCTCCGTCGTGGACGCCCTGCTGGTGGTCGGCGCACTCGATCTGAACGCCCTCGTCGGCGGCATACAGCGGCTGCGGGCCGAGCGGGCCCTGTCCAAGCTGCTGGCCGAACAGAAACCGAAGGCACGTGTCACGGAGGAGGAGACGTCCGCCGAACCGCACCTCGTGGACGCCGCCAAGCTCACCCCCGGTGATGTGATCGAGCTCCGGGCCGACGACGTCGTACCCGCCGACGCCCGCCTCCTGTGGGCGGACGGCCTGGAGGTGGACGAGTCCGCGCTCACGGGAGAGTCACTGCCGACCGACAAGGGCACCGATCCGACACCGGACGCCGCCGTGCCGGACCGGCACTGCATGGTGTTCGAGGGCACCACGCTGGTGGCCGGACAGGCCCGGGCCGTCGTGGTGGACACCGGCGACCGCACCGAGGCCGCCCGGGCCGTCCACCTCGCCGCCCGCACGCCACCGGCCGCCGGAATGCAGGCCAGGCTGCGGGAACTCACCGGCAAGGAACTGCCGTTGACGCTGGCGGGCGGGGCCGCGGTGACCGGACTCTCGCTGCTGCGCGGCACGCCCGTCCGGCGCGCGGTGAGCGGCGGCGTGGCGGTGGCCGTGGCCGCCGTCCCCGAAGGACTGCCGCTGGTCGCGACCGTGGCGCAGATGGCGGCCGCCCGCCGGCTGAGCAGCCGCGGCGTCCTCGTCCGCACCCCGCGCACCCTGGAGGCGCTGGGCCGGATGGACACCATCTGCTTCGACAAGACGGGCACTCTCACCGAGAACCGACTGCGCCTGGTGCGGGTGAGCGACGCGGGCGGCACGGTCCATGCGCCGGACGACGAGGCGGCCGACACCACGCTGCGGACCGCGGCCCGCGCGTGCCCGCGGCTGAACGGCGGCACGGATAGGCCCGTGCACGCCACCGACGAGGCCGTCCTGGACGCGGCACCCCCGGACGCGCAGTGGACCCAGACCGCGGCGCTGCCCTTCGAGGCCGGCCGCGGATATGCCGCCGCCGTCGGCCAGGCGGAGGACGGCGCCCCCCAGTTCGTCGTCAAGGGCGCCCCGGAGACCGTGCTCCCTGCCTGCCCCGGCCTGTCCCCGGAAGCATCGGACGCGGCGCAGGCCCTGGCCCGCGACGGACTGCGCGTGCTGGCGGTGGCGCGGCGCCCCCTGGACAGCGCGGACGAGGCGTCGGAGATCCTCGAACAGCCCCTGGAAGACCTGGAGTTCACGGGGCTGCTCGCGCTCGCCGACGTACCCCGCGACACCTCCACCGCCCTGGTCCAGGGCTTGCGGGCAGCAGGCGTACGGCCCATCGTGCTGACCGGAGACCATCCGCAGACCGCCCGGGCCATCGCGGCCGACCTGGGCTGGCCGGACGACACCGGCGTGGTCACGGGCGACGAACTGGCGTCCGCGGACCGTGAGGCGCGCGCCCGGATGCTGCGTGACATGGGCGTCGTGGCCCGGGTGGCGCCCGAACAGAAGCTCCAGGTCGTCGAGGCGCTGCGGGACGCGGGCCGGGTCGTCGGGATGGTCGGCGACGGCGCCAACGACGCCGCGGCCATCCGCGCCGCGGACATCGGCGTGGGCATCAGCGCCCGCGGCTCGGCGGCCGCCCGCAATGCGGCCGACCTCGTCCTCACCGTCGACGACCTCACGGTCCTGATCGAGGCGGTCGCCGAGGGACGGGCCCTGTGGCACAGCGTCGCCGATGCCACCACCATCCTGATCGGCGGCAACGCGGGCGAGGTGGGCTTCGGCATCCTGGGCACGCTCCTGTCGGGCGCGGCCCCTCTGTCCACCCGTCAGATGCTGCTGGTGAACCTGCTCACGGACCTGTTCCCGGCGATGGCGGTGTCGGTGACGCCGGAGCCGGAGGGGGAGCAGCACCCCGACTCGCCGGGAAGCGGAAACGGCGCCGAAGGGACCGAGCCGCTGGGTACCTCGCTCCTCGGCGCCCCCCTGATGCGCAAGATCCGCCACCGCGCCCTCACCACCACCCTGGGTGCGACCACGGCCTGGCTGTTCGGCCGCTTCACACCGGGCACGGCCCGCCGCTCCGCCACCATGGCGCTGTGCGCCCTCGTCGGCACCCAGCTCGCCCAGACACTCGCCGACCGCCGAGGCAGTCCGCTGGTGGCGGCCACCGCCCTCGGCTCGGCGGCCGCCCTGTTCGTCGTGGTGGAGACCCCGGGCCTCAGTCGGCTCTTCGGCTGCACCCCGCTCGGTCCGCTCGCCTGGACCGGCGTCGCCGCGGCGATCGCGCTCGCGCTGGCCGGCCAGCGAGCGGTACCGCACGTGGAGCGGGCGGTCCTGAGAGTTCTACCGACCGGATGATCTAGACCGAGGGGGCGTGCCACCCCCTGAAGGGGCGCGGGGCTGTATCGATTTGCGGCTCCGCCGCGTGGGCGCGACCAGCCACAACGATCCCGCAGTCGCAAGACGAGACAAGTCACCCCCCGAGTAGGCGTTCAAACAGGCCGAGTAGGCGTTCAAACAGACCGGTGGTACTGGTCGGGCACGTGCACATCCCCGCCCAGCTCTCGCGCAGCGCGTCGTGCCCACGACGGATCCCGCAGCAGTTCCCGCCCGAGCAGCACCGCGTCCGCCTCCCCGTTGGCGAGGATCTTCTCGGCCTGCTCGGCATCGGTGATGAGTCCCACCGCGGCGACCGGCAGCGTCGTCTCGGCCTTCACCCGGGCGGCGAAGGGAACCTGGTAGCCGGGGCCGACGGGAATGCGGACGCCCGAGGCGTTGCCGCCGGTGGACACGTCGACGAGGTCGATGCCGTGCGCCTGGAGGTCGGCGGCGAAGCGGACGGTGTCGTCGGCCGTCCAGCCCCCCTCCTCCAGCCACTCGGTGGCCGAGATGCGGAAGAACAGCGGCTTGTCGTCCGGCCACACCTCCCGTACGGCGTCCACGACTTCGAGGGCGAAGCGGGTGCGGTTCTCGTACGAACCGCCGTAGGCATCGGTGCGGTGGTTGGAGTGCGGGGAGAGGAACTGGTTGATCAGGTAGCCGTGGGCGCCGTGGATCTCGGCGACCTCGAAACCGGCGGCCAGGGCCCGACGGGCGGCGTCCGTGAACTGGCCCACGATCTCGCCGATCTGATCAGTGGTCAGCTCGGTCGGCACCGGGTGCTTGTCGTCGAAGGCGACCGCGCTCGGCGCGAGCGCCTGCCACCCGTGTGCGTCCGGGCCGACCGGCGCGCCGCCCTTCCATGGCCGGTCGGTCGATGCCTTGCGGCCGGCGTGTGCGAGCTGGATTCCCGGCACCGTGCCCTGCGAGACGAGGAAGCGCGTGATGCGGCGGAAGGCCTCGACCTGGGTGTCGTTCCAGATGCCGAGGTCGTAGGGCGAGATGCGGCCCTCGGGTGAGACGCCGGTGGCCTCGACGATGATCAGCCCGGTGCCGCCGGCCGCGCGCGCCGCGTAGTGCGCGAAGTGCCAGTCGTTCGGTGCGCCGGTCTCCGGGCCCTCGGGTGCGGCCGAGTACTGGCACATCGGGGGCATCCAGACCCGGTTCGGGATGGTCACATCTCGCAGGGTGAAGGGCTGGAAGAGGGCGCTCATGGGGGAGATGCTCCGTTCTCGCGGGACCGAAGGACGGCTCGTACGATAGGCATCGTAGTACGGGAGATGTCAAACTACGATGCCTCTCGTACAATGGGTGGCGTGAGTACCCCTGCCCCTGCAGCCGCCGGCCGCGATCTGCCGCACCCCGCGCGTGCCGATATCCGGCTGGAGGCCGTGCTGCACGCGCTCTCCGACCCGATGCGGCTCCAGATCGTGCGAGAGCTCGCCGCCGATGGCAACGAGCTCTCGTGTTCGCAGTTCGAGCTGCCGGTCACCAAGTCCACGACCACGCACCACTTCCGGGTGCTCCGCGAGGCGGGGGTGGTCCGGCAGTGCTACCGGGGCACGGCCAAGATGAACGGCCTGCGCCGGGAGGATCTAGACGATCTCTTCCCGGGGCTGCTCGACAGCCTGCTCGCCGCCGCCGCTCGGCAGGCCCTCCGGCTCGGTGGCTGAAGTCGCCTTCGAGGGAAGGTGGTTGAAGAGCAGGTTCAGCAGGATCGCCGTCAGGCAGCCCGCGCTGATGCCGCTGTTCATCACTGTCTGGAACCAGTCGGGGAACTTCGCGTAGACCGTCGGCACGCCGACCGGCAGCATGCCCACGGCCACCGACACCGCCACGACCGTGAGGTTGTGGTTATCCTTGAAGTCCACCTGGGCCAGGGTCCGCAGGCCGCTCGCGGCCACCGTCCCGAACATCACCAGACCGGCCCCGCCCAGCACCGGCGCGGGTATCGCCGCGACCACCGCGCCCAGCTTGGGCAGCAGGCCGAGCAGGACCAGGATGCCGCCCGCGGTGGCCACCACCCAGCGGCTGCGCACCCGCGTCATGCCGACGAGGCCCACGTTCTGCGCGTACGCCGTGTACGGGAAGGTGTTGAAGACGCCGCCGAGGACGGTCGACAGGCCGTCGGCGCGCAGACCGTCCGCCAGCGAGCGCGCCTCCACCTTCCGCCCGGTCATCTCCCCGACCGCGATCAGGTCACCGGTCGTCTCGGTCATCGTCACCAGCGCCACCACCAGCATCGAGACGATCGCCGAGGCGTGGAAACTGGGCGCCCCGAAGTGGAACGGCGTGCTGATGCCCAGCCAGTGGGCGTCACCGACGCCGCTGAAGTCCGTGAACCCGAAGGGGACCGCCACCGCCAGGCCCACCGCGATGCCGATCAGCACCGCGACCCGGCTCAGGAACGCCGGCGCGAACCGCTGCACACCCAGCACCACCGCCAGCACGAACCCGGCCAGCGCCAGGTTCTTCGGCTCCCCGAAGTCCTTCGCGCCGACCCCGCCCGCGGCCCAGTTGCCCGCGACCGGCAGCAGCGACACCCCGATGATCAGGATGACGGTGCCGGTGACCAGCGGCGGGAAGAAGCGCAGCAGCCTGCCGAAGACCGGAGCGAGCAGCACGATCGCAAGCCCCGCGACGATCACCGACCCGTAGATCGCGGGCAGCCCGCCGCCCGTCGTCCCGATGAGCACCATCGGCGACACAGCGGCGAACGTACAGCCCTGCATGATCGGCAGCCGCACCCCGAAGCGCCAGAACCCCACGCACTGGATGAGCGTCGCGATGCCGCACACCAGCAGATCGGCGGTGATCAGATACGCCAGGTCCGCGGGCGACAGCTTCATCGCCCCGCCCACGATCAGCGGCACCGCCACCGCGCCCGCATACATCGCGAGCACGTGCTGCAGACCGAAAGCGGCCAACTGCCGTAGGGGCGGGACCTCGTCGACGGGATGGACGGGGGTGGTCGTGGCCATGGGCACTCCAGAGCGGCGGCAGGGGAGGGGACATCCGAACAGCACGAGACCGTAAGGGGCTTGAACAGTTTGTTGATTGCCGGGTTGTTGCCGATGTGTGTCCTGCCCACTGGGAGCCGTTCGACTCTGCTACGAGGCCTGCTACGACGCCTGTTGCGAGCCCGTCGACCGCGCCGCCGCCAGCAGTGACTCCCAGTCCGCCAGCTTGACGACACCGCGCCCGAGCGAGGCCCCGAGCCTCGCCTCGGCCTGCTCGATGGCCTGCCAACCCGCCCACGACACCGGCTCGATCCCCTCCGCGTGCAGGGCCGCGACCGGATCCCCCGCAAGCTCCTTGCCTACGAGCACGGGGGCGTCCTCGAGCAGCGACAACACCGTTTCCTTGGCACACGGACGGTTGGTGCCGATGATGCCCGTCGGGCCGCGCTTGATCCAGCCGGCGACGTACTCGCCCGGCGCGACCGCGCCCGCGCGCAGGACGCGTCCGGCCAGATGCGGCACGGTGCCGCTCGCCGCGTCGAAGGGCAGCCCCTCCAGCGGCACCCCGCGATAGCCCACCGAACGCAGCACCAACTGCGCCTCGATGTCCTCGTAGCATCCCGTGCCCGTCACGCCGCCCTGCCCGTCGGGTGCCGTCCGCTCGAAGCGCACCGCGCCCACCCGCCCGCCGTCGGCGAGCACTTCGACGGGGCGCAGGAAGAAGCGCAGCCGGATGCGGCGCGGGGCGTCCCCGGGCGGCGCCTGCGCCCAGCCGCGCAGCACGTCCACGTTGCGGCGCTGGACCGCCGGCAGCGCGGCGGGCTCCACGTACCCCGGATCCAGCTCCAACTCCGCCGGATCCACGGCGAGTTCGGTGTCCGGAAGGCCGCCCAGCTCACGCAGTTCCTTGGTCGTGAAGCGAGCCTGGGAGGGCCCGCGGCGGCCCACCATGTGGATGTCGCGCACCCGGCTCGCGGCCAGCGAGCTGAGCGCGGCCTGCGGCATGTCGGTGGGGCTCAGCTCCGCCGGACCCCGTGCCAGCATCCGCGTGACGTCCACCGCGACGTTCCCCACCCCGATGACCACGGCCGACCGGGCACCGCGTACGAAATCGTCGTCGGCGGAGTCCGGATGGGCGCTGTACCAGGACACGAACTGCGTCGCCGACCAGCTGCCCGGCAGGTCCTCGCCCGGGATCCCCAGATGGCGGTCGGTGGCGGCGCCCACGCAGTACACGACCGCGTGGTACAGCTCGCGCAGCCGGGCGGCCGGCAGCCCGCCGGGCCCGACCTGGATGCCGCCGAGGAACCGCACCCGCTCGTGCTCCAGCACTGTGCGCAGGTTGTTCTGCAGCGACTTGATCTTCTCGTGGTCCGGCGCGACGCCGTAGCGCACCAGGCCGTAGGGGCACGGCAGCCGGTCCAGGACGTCGACGAGCACCCCGGAATCCAGCTGGACGAGGTTCTGGGCGGTGTAGACCCCGCTCGGCCCGGAACCGACGACGGCGACACGCAACACGGCGGAACTCCTTACGAGAGGAGATCGCTGACGGCTCCAGCATCGCACCGCCGGTGCTCCGCTGACAGGGTGCAGGCGCGGTGTCGGCGTGCGTGTCCCCCCTTGCTGAATGTGATCAAGTGGTTACGTTCCGCGTGTGCTAGACGCATCCTTTCTTAATCTTTCTGATCGTTGTCCGACGGACGGCACGGTGTCCGTATGGCCCGCGTGGGAAGTGCGGGAGGACGAGCGCGCCACCTCGTGGTTCACCGTCCGGCTTGCGTTCACCGACGGTGCCCGGATCGACGCGCTCGCCGTGGTCTGCGAGGGCTGTGCCTCGCTGGAGGAGGTCCGCTCCCAGCCGGCCCTGTCCCTGCACGACCTCGCGGAACTCGCCGAGTGGATCGAGGAGCCGCTCTTCGAGGCGTGCGGCCCCGGGGCGGATCCGGCCGCCGGAGGCGACGGATCCCCCGTCCCCCGGCGGGCTCGCCCCGCGTGGCCCCCGGGCGTCGAGGGCCGCTGGCTGGTCGCCCAGGAGTACCGCGCGGCACAGGAAGGGGGCTTCGACCCCGTCCTCGCGGTGATGTGCGCGACCGGTCACAGCCGCCGCAAGTCACTCAGACTGATCTCGCAGGCGCGCGACTCGGGATTTCTGTCGCCTCGTCACGCACGGCGCTGACCGGTCGGGGCCCCGGGCTCCTCGCCGGTCGCGAAAAACCGCGAAAGATCCGTCTCGCAGGTCGCGCCGGAGGCCGCCCCGGTGTCCGGCGGCACGCCCATCTCCCAGTCGAGCCGGTAGCGCTCGAACAGCTCGGCCCGCAGGGTCGTGATCGGCATCGGCACGTTCGGCAGCACCATCGCGTAGACGGCACCCATCAGCAGGGAACGCAGCAACGGGTACTCCACGTCG
The DNA here is from genome assembly GCF_053598255.1 of Streptomyces sp. NPDC001157. Classification (NCBI taxonomy): domain Bacteria; kingdom Bacillati; phylum Actinomycetota; class Actinomycetes; order Kitasatosporales; family Streptomycetaceae; genus Streptomyces; species Streptomyces sp. NPDC001157. The sequence goes on along the minus strand of NZ_JBSFJW010000005.1, from coordinate 217,644 downwards.
ACGTCCCGCGACCCGTTCCGGGTGACGACGTCCCGCAGCACCTCGGCGAGGCGCTGCTGCTCCGGGCACTGCACGAAGCCCTCCGCCTGCAACAGGCCCGCCATGTGCTGGCGCATCAGCACGGGCCGGTCCCGGGCCAGCCCCAGAATCGCGTCGATGGCCCGCGCCATCCGCTCCCGGCCGTCCTCGGTGTGCGGCTCGCGCTCCACCGCCTCCTCCAGCGTGCGGTGCATCAGCCGGTGCACCGCGGACTGTACGAGCTGGCGTTTTCCCGGGAAGTAGTACGACACCAGGCCGCGCGCCGAGCCCGCTCTGTCGGCGATGTCGCCGAGCGTCGTCGCCTCGTACCCGTGCTCGCCGACGAGTTCGACGGCCGCCTGCAGGAGCCGCTCCCGGGAACGTCTCCGCAACTCTTCATTGACCGAGGCGCTGCGCGGGGACATGCTGTAACTCCTGCGTTGACTGGCTGCCAGCCAACTATACTCGGAACGTCCTGATCGAAGCTCCGTAGGGGCTGGTCAGGGCTGCCGTCTGCTTCGGGCGACGCGGGGGATCGTCCGAGGCGGGCGGCCTCATCGCCCTGAAGGTGTCCTCAGGCTACTTTCCGGGCCGGCGCGCGTGTCTGGAGGCCCGGGACATGGGACAGGACCAGCGGATCCTGGCCAGGATCACGGAGATGGTCGAGGACGAGCGGGAGCTCCGTGAGTCCCTCGCGTCCGGCGAGATCGACAGCGCGACGGAACACCAGCGTCTCGATGTGCTGGAACGCGAACTCGACCAGTGCTGGGACCTGTTGCGGCAGCGGCGCGCGAAGGCCGAGTTCGGGGAGAACCCGGACGACGCGCAGGTGCGGCCGTCCTCGCAGGTGGAGGGGTATCAGGGCTGACCGGGCGGGCGGGGGCTCACTCCGCCAGCTCCAGCACGGGACGCAGCCCGTCCGGCCGCTCGGTCACCGGCAGATGGTCCACGAAGTGCACCCGGCACCCCAGCGCTGCCGCCCCGCCGTCCGCCTCCCGGCTGTCGCCGACCATCAGCGCCTCGTGGGGCTCGATCTCGAGGGCCTCGCAGGCGATGGCGAACAACCGTGGATCCGGCTTCTGTATGCCGTGTTCGTACGACAGGACATACGTGTCCACGAACCGGTCCAGGTCGTGGGCCTCGAAGACGGGCCGCGGATCCCATCCGATATTGCTCACCACGGCGATGCCCAGCCCGCGCTCGCACAGCGCGTCCAGCACCTCGGCGGCGTCGGGGTAGGGGGCCCAAGCGGCCGGCGTCATGTGCCGGTCGTACAGCGCGTCGTACAACTTCGGGTCGGGAAGCGGTACTTGGCGCGCGAGCCCGGTGTAGGCGGCCCGGTGCAGTTCGGCGCTCTGGTCCCGGATCCGCCACACCTCGGCGAGTTCCTCGGGCAGTTGCTCCGGATCCGCCCCGCCGGGCAGGGCCCCCGCCACCTGCAGTGCCTTCGCCGCCTGCGCCAAGTCCGGCTCCGGCAGCGTGATCTCGGCGTCGTCCAGCGCGGCACGCAGCCAGGACGCGGTGGACTCGATGCGGAAGAGGGTGCCGGAGAAGTCGAACAGGACAGCCATCATGAGTGGATCTTACGTCGGTGGACCAGCACGGCCAGCGCGACCAGCAGCGCCCCCAGGAGCCAGCCGCCCACCACGTCGGAGAGCCAGTGCACGCCCAGCCACAGGCGCGTGAAGCCCACCCCGAGCACGGAGACCACCCCCGCGGCCAGCGCGGTGCGCCACACGGCGCGTCCTGGGCCGTAGCGGTGCAGGAGCCACAGCAGGAGGCCGCAGACGACCGTGGCGGTCATCGCGTGACCCGAGGGGAAGGCCGCGTAACGAGCCGAGTCGACGGGGTCGGACCAGACGGGGCGCGGGCGGTCGACCGCGGCCTTGAGGGTCTGCTGCAGCAGGCTGCCCAGTGCACAGGTGGCCGCCAGCCACACCGCCGTCCACCATGCCGAGCGCCGCCACACCAGCCACACCGCGGCCGCCGCGCACACCAGACGCATCGTCCAGGGGTCCCAGACCCAGTCGGACAGGATGCGGAAGGCGTGGGTGAGGCCGGACTCGTCGACGGCCCAGCCGTGGGTGGTGCGGGCGACGTCGCCGTCGACGCTGATCAACGGGTGCCACTTGACGGCGACCAGGGTGAGCAGCAGAGCGGAGCACAGAGTGAGGGCGGCCGCGGCGCGGGCGGCGGTGCGGCGGTCCGGCGGGTGGGACGGGGAGTCGACGGGCGGGCGGCGCATGCAGTGATCCTCGCCGACCGGCGGGGTGCAAGGCCAATGACGGGGGTCGCGCGGCCCCGCCTCAGAGCGTGATCAGCATCGCCGTCATCGCGATTCCCATCGACAGCCGACACGCCCGCGCCAGCTCCGGACGGTCGCCCCAGCCCACCGGCCCGCCGCCGGCCGTGGCCACGACGGGCATCAGCCGGGCACCGGACAGCAGCACGAATCCCGTGAAGTAGAGCAGCAGCACCCCTGTCACCAGCGGGACTCCGCCTGACCCCCCGTGCCCGGCACGGTGTCCCGGGGTGCCCGCCATCACGACCGCCATGTAGACCATGGCCGAGGCGCCCACCAGGTGGTGCAGATGGTGCGGGTTCGTCCGTGCCGCCCACAGGGCACGCAGCGCGGCGGTGCCGAAGACGGCCGCGTAGCCGGGCCAGGCCCAGGCCGGCGGGGTGAACGCCCCCGCCGGTACCGCCATGGCGGCCATGCCGAAGCCCATCAGCGCCTCGCCGCCCGCGGCCCGGCGCTGCTCCTCGACCGCGCTGCGCATCCGCAGCAGGCAGTAGGCCCCGGTCGACGCACACAGCGCGACCAGCAGCCAGCCGGGCGAGACCGGTCCGTGCACGCGCACCTCCCCGCTCGACGGTGTCGACAGTCGGTGGTTGCCCGCAGCACGCGGCGCGCACGCAAGCGCAAGGATGTACACGGGGAGCATTCACCGGAGCACAGCAGGTGAGTGCATGCCGGCAAGGAATCCTTTACGAGTAAAACACCTGCTAAACTCATGCGTCATGAACCGTGTCACCCCCACTGCCGCCGCCCCACGCGTCCGTCGTCTGCCGCTCGCGGGTGTGCTGCGGGTGGGCCGCCCCGCGGACATCTGGTTCAAGCCCGCGCTGAGCGTGGTCGCCTCGGTCGCCCCGCCCAATCTGACGCTGCTGGCCCTCGGCAGGCTCGACCTGGCCATGTACACGATGGCCGGGTCGCTGTGCGCGCTGTACGCCCACAACCGTCCCTATGCCGCCCGGGCGCGCGCCCTGGCCTGGGTGGTCCTCGGCATGGTCGGCGGTCTCGCCGTCTCCCTGGTCGCCGCCTCACTCACCGGCAGCGCCGTCGTGCTGGTCACGGTCGGTGCGCTGCTGGCCGCCCTGCAGAAGGCGCTGTGCGACGCGACCCGCATCGGCCCGCCCGGCAATGTCGTCCTGACCTTCATCACCTCCGCGTCCCTCTTCGCCCCGCAGACCCTCGCCCAGGTCCCCGCCCACCTCGCGCTGGCGCTCGCCGCGGGCGGCTGGGCCTGGGTGGTCGGCATGGCACCCGGGCTGCTGCGCCCGCACGGACCGGAGCGCCGGGCCACAGCGGCCGCCCTGAGGGCCGCTGCCGCCTACGCCGCCCGCGGCACCGGCGACGGCCACGGCCGGGCCCGCGCCACGGCGGCCGCCGCCGTCCAGGCCGCCTGGCAGCCGCTCCTGGCCACCGGCGACACCCGCACCCGGCGCGCCCTCGAACGCCTCGTCGTCCGCGCCGAGGTCGCCCTCGCCGCCCCCGCCGACACCGACCCCGAGCAACTGCGCACCTGGGCCCGCGAGCTGACCGGGACCGGACCGGTCCCGGAGGTCCACGACCCGGCAGCCACCGCCGAACTCCTCGGCGTGGACGCGGAACTCGCCGCCCCGGCCCGCCCGTTGTGGCAGCGACTCGGCCCGATCGCCCCGATCGCCGCCCGCACCGCCCTGGGCTGCGCCCTAGCCGGCTATGCCGCCCTCGCCCTCGGCATCGGCCGCCCCTACTGGGCCCTGGTCACCGCCGCCTCCCTCTACCAGGCCAACCTCGTCCTCACCTGGAGCCGGGGCGTCCAGCGCGTCGTCGGCAACCTCGTCGGCGTCCTGCTCTTCGCCGCCGTCGTCCCGCTCGCCCACCTCGGCCCGGCGGCGCTCGTGCTGTGCTGTCTCGCCTTCAACTTCGGCGCCGAGGCTTTGATGGGCCGCAACTACTGGCTCGGCAGCGTCTGTGTGACCCCGATGGCCCTGCTCATCACCGAGTTCACCCGATTCCAGGAGCCGGGCCGGCTGATCACCGAACGGCTCGTGGACACCCTCGTCGGAGCCCTGGTCGGTTTCCTCGCCGCCGTCGCCGTCACCAACCGCCGCGCAGGCAGCCGCGTCGAGCAGGCGCTGGCCGCCGCCGAGCGCGCCCGGGAGCGTACCGCCCGCCTGCTGGCCGAGCCCGCCCCCGCACCCGCCGCCCTGGAGGCCGCCCGTCGCTCCCTCGCCGCCTCCCTGGCCGAGCTGCGCGCCACCGTCGACGCCGCGTCCGGCGAGTGGTGGCAGCGCGCCCTGCCCCAGGAGCGGGTCGTGCGCGCCGAGCAGGCCGGACACCGTACGCTCGCGGCGACGGCAAGATCCTGTGGCTGAATCCCGGTCGGATCAGCGTGCGTGCCAGGCGGCGGGCGCCCGGCAGGGGTTCAGCCACAGGCTCTGAGACACCAGGGACTGCACCGGAACGCGAGAGCGGAGGGCGTACGGCCATGACGGCAGCGAACGGACGGCAGGCGGCGGCGACCAGGGGCGAGGACACCGTCTCCGCGGTCGTCCGGCAGTGGCAGGCCGTCCATCCCGATCTCGACACCGGCCCCATGGAGATCATCGGCCGGATCAACCGCTGTGCCGCCCTGCTCCAGCAGGCCGAGGACGCCCCGCTGCGCCGGGCCGGGCTCAGCCGCCCCGAGTTCGACCTGCTGGGCGCGCTGCGCCGCACCGGCCACGAACTGACCCCCGGCGAACTCGCCCGCGAGACCTTCTCCTCGGGCGCCGCCGTCACCAAGCGCCTCAAACAGCTCACCGAGCGCGGCCTGGTCGAGCGCCGCGGCGACACCCGCGACCGCCGCGTCGCCCACCTCCGCCTCACGGACGCCGGCCGCGATCTGGTCGACGGCATCCTCCCCGAGCAGCTGGCCTACGAGACCTCCGTACTGGGCGTCCTGGATCCGCAGGGGCAGGGCGAACTGGCTGGGCTGCTGGGCGAGTTGCTCGCCCGGCTCGAGGGCCGCCTCGGCGCGCTCCGCGTCTGAACGGCCGCCTCCGCAACTTTCGGCGGCCGTGTGCCCGTTGACGTGATCGACGCCGACTCCCTACGTTCGACCAGCCGGTTCGGACGACCGGCTGGCGTACGACATGTCGAACGAAAGGGCGGTGCCGTGACAGCCGAAACGCTCACGGTCGACCTGGGCACGGAGACCGGCCCCTTCCACGGCGGCGCAAGCGGCACGCTCTACGGCCTGTACGGCGACGGTGTGCCCAGCCGTGCCGTCGTCGAGGGCATGTACGTCCGCACGGTCACCACCAAGGCGCAGGACGGTATCCAGCACCCCGGCGCCGACGCCCTGGAGATCCTGCCGTCCTTCGTCGCGGCGGGCGGCAAGGACGTCTACGTCTACCTGACCGACATCCACCGCGGCTTCCCCTACGAGTGGCCGGGCGCCACCGGTGAGGAACGGCTCAGCGCCTATCTGGCGAGCATCCGCCGCCAGGTCGCCCAGGTGCAGACGCTCGGCGCCCTCAAGTCCCATGTCGTGTACGTGCCGTTCAACGAGCCCGAGGGCAACATGTTCGGCACGGGGGAGTGGAGCTACGACCAGGTCTCCTGGCACACCGAGCCGGGTACCTACTTCGCGGCCTGGCAGCGGGCGTACCACCTCATCAAGGGCCTGGACCCCGAAGCACGCATCGCGGGCCCCAACACCTGCGTCTTCGACCCCGAGGTGCGCGGCTTCCTGGAGTTCGCGCGTGAGCACGGCGTGCTGCCCGACGTGATCACCTGGCACGAGCTGTCCTCGCCGGACGAGGTCCGCAGGAACGTCGCCAAGTACCGTGATCTGGAACGGGAGTTGGGCATCGGTCGGCTGCCCGTCAACCTCAACGAGTACGCGCACAACTACCACCTGTCCGTCCCCGGGCAGATGATCCAGTGGATCGCCGCGATCGAGGAGTCCAAGGTCGACGCCGACATGGCGTACTGGAACATCGCCGGCAACCTCAACGACTCGGCGGTCGAGGCGGGCAAGGGCAATGGGCAGTGGTGGCTGTTCAACGCCTACGGGCAGCTGTCCGGCAACACCGTCCGGGTCACGGCGCCGCACCCGAACGTCCAGTACACCCTGCAGGGCGTCGCCACCCTCGACCGTCTCAAGCGGCAGGCCCGCGTGCTGTTCGGCGGCGCGGGCGGCACCGCGGACCTCGTCATCGAGGGCGTCGACGCGGACGTCTTCGGTACGACCGTCCACGTACGCCTCCAGGAGATCGCCTGGAGCGGTCAGGTCGGCGCGAGTGCCCAGCCCTTGCGGCTGCTCGACACCGAACTGCCCGTCACGGACGGCCGGGTGACGCTGACGCTCACCGACCTCGACGAGATGTCCGCCTACCAGTTGATCGTGGCTCCCGGCGGCCACGGCGCGGCACTGTTGCCGCCCGCGGCGGGCCGGCGGCTGACCTACGAGGCCGAGGACGCCACGTACACGGGCGGCGGCTACGTCAAGCACGGCCCCGAGGGATCCCCCTCCGACGTCGACAAGTTCGCGACCTCCGGCGGCTACCACATCGGTGGCCTGCGCACCGGGTCCGACGGCGTGCTCGCCTTCGACATCGAGGTCCCGCAGGACGGGACGTACGACCTCCGGATCTTCGCCGGTTCCCACAACCTGGCCGACCTGGTGCGCGAGAACGGCCCCACCAACGTCTTCCTGCGCATCGACGGCAGGGACGCGCGCGAGCTGCGGCTGCCGCTCGGCTACAAGTGGGCGGTGTGGGGCCACACCGACACCCGGGCCGAACTGACCGCCGGCCCGCACCGGATCACCCTCGCCGCACAGGACCCCGACCTCGGCACGACCAAGGGCGACGCGGTCGTCGACAAGCTGGACCTCGCCCTGCGCGACGACCAGGAGGCCCTGTACGACGCCGAGTTCGCCGCTCTCGACGCGGGCGCACGGGTCAGCTATGCCCACCTCGGCGCCTCCGGCCCCGGCGCCGCCGTCCTGCCGCGAGGCGGCACCGTCACCTTCTGGGTGCATGCGGCCGACGACGGCGAGGCGACGGTCACCGTCGACCTGCTCGGCCCCGGCGAGGGCCTGCTCACGGTCAACGGCGAGGAGCTCGGGCCCGTGCCGCGAGGCGCCGTCCCGCTCTTCCTGGCCGGCGGCATCAACAAGGTCACGGTCACCGGGACTTCGGACCGCCTGGTGGTGGACCGGCTGCGTGTCGCCCCCTCCCGCGGGCTGCTGCCCACGTGTGTGTCCGCCGCCGAGGACGGCATCCTGACCGGCACCGCAAGGGTGTCGGGACACTCGTACGCCACCGGCGGCAAGGCCGTCGACGGCATCGGCGCGGGCCCCGGCAACGCGCTCACCCTGACGGTGACGGCCGAACGCGCCGGACGCCACGCGCTCACCATCCGCTACTCCAACGGCGAGCAGGCGCCCGCCACCCACTACAACCCCGACCCGGTCTGCCGCCACGCGGACATCTCCGTCAACGGCGCCGCCCCGCACCGCGTCCTGTTCCCCACCACCTTCCACTTCAACAACTTCTGGAACCTCTCCGTGCCGGTGACCCTCAACCAGGGCACCAACACGCTCACCTTCACCGCCGACGAACTCCCCGACTTCGACGGCCGCACCAAGAACGCATACGGCCAGCGCTCGGCGTACGCGCCGGTCATCGACCAGGTCACGGTGACACCGCTCGCACAAGGGGCGTCGTGACGGACACAAGAAAGGGGTCCGATGCTGGAGTTCACGTTCGCCGGCCGGGTGATCGAGTGGCGCGGCCCGGCGCCCTACTACTACCTGCCCGTGCCCGACGAGGAGTCCGCGGACATCCGTGAGGTCGCGGCGACGGCGAGCTACGGCTGGGGCGTGATCCCGGTGGCCGCGCGGATCGGCGAGGTCGACTTCGAGACCTCGCTGTTCCCCAAGGACGGCGGGTATCTGCTGCCGCTGAAGGCCGCCGTCCGGGGGCCCCGGCAGATCACCGTCGGCGACGAGATCACCGTCGAGATGACCGTCCGGCTCCCGCACTGATCAGTGCTCGTCGCCCGCCCGGTACAGGCCGAACACCGCCGCCTGCGGATCCCGCAGCACCGCGATCCGCAGGCCGTCCGGCACCGAGGTGGGCTCCATGAGGACGGTGCCGCCCGCCTCCGTGGCCGCGGAGGCGTCCACGTCGGCGACCGCGAAGTACGGCAGCCAGTGCGGTGGCACCTCGGGCGGGAACTTCTCGTCCATCCGCACCATGCCGCCGTCGGGCCCTCAGATCCCCGGCCGGTACCGGATCGGATGGTCCGCCGGCACCTCCACCAGCACGATCCGTGTCCCGTCCGGATCGGCGATCCACATCTCGACCAGCCCCCACGGCTCCTTCACCGGCGCCCGCACGATCTCGACGCCCTTGGCCCGCAGCTCCTCGTGCGCCGCGGCCACGTCCTCGACCTGCAGCCACAACTGCACGGCGGGCGAGGGCGAGGTCTCGGAACGGCCCGAGACCTCCAGGAAGCCGCCGCCGAGGAAGTACACGGTGCCGCGCTGCGGCCCCGTGCCGAACTCGCGGTAGACGGCGAGGCCCAGCTGCTCGCCGTAGAACGTGCGGGAACGCTCGGCATCGCTGGGGCGGAGAAGGGTCCGGCTGCTGAGAACGTGCACCATGCATCCGGAGCCTAGTGGCAGGGTTACCCTCGTCCCTGCCCGTGCCGCGCCAGAACCGGAGTACCGCACATGGAGACCACCGCCGGCGGACTGACCTTCCGCGACGCCACCGACGCCGACGCCGACGCGCTGGTCGCGCTGATCGAGTCGGCGTACCGCGGGGACTCCAGCCGGGCCGGGTGGACCACCGAGGCGGACATTCTGCAAGGGCAGCGCACCGATGCGGAGGGCGTACGCGCCGTCATCAAGTCGCCCGACAGCCGTCTGCTGACGGTCGAGCGGGACGGCGCCGTCGTTGCCTGCTGCCAGCTCGAACACCGCGGGGATCACGCCTACTTCGGGATGTTCGCGGTCAGCCCGCTGCTGCAGGGCGCGGGCCTCGGCAAGCAGATCATCACGGAGGCGGAGCGCACGGTGCGCGAGACCTGGGGCGTGCGTGAGATGCACATGACCGTGATCTCCGTGCGCGACGACCTCATCGCCTGGTACGAGCGCCGCGGCTACCGCCGTACGGGCCGGATGACCCCGTTCCCGTACGGCGACGAGCGCTTCGGCGTCCCGCTCCGCGACGACCTGCAGTTCGAGCTGCTGGTCAAGGAGCTGGTCTGAGGCTCAGGCCGTGAACCGGCCGGTGCGCTTGATCTCCGGGTAGTCGGTGGTCGCGCCGTCCAGCTGCAGCGCCCGGACGAGCCGCAGATGGTCCTGCGTGTTCACCACCCAGCCGATGATCCTCAGGTCCGCCTTGCGGGCCAGCTCCACGACCTCCAGAGTGAGGCGGCGGATGTTGAGGCAGACGGTCGCGGCACCGGCTTCCACCGCGCGCTCCACGATGTCGGTGCCGTAGCGGCTGCCGATCAGCGCGGTCCGTACGCCCGGCACCAGGCGGGTGACCTCGGCGATGGCCTCGTCGTGGAACGAGGACACCTCGACCCGGGAGACCAGGTCCCGTTTGAGCATGACCTCGGCCAGTGCCCGTGCCGCCGCGATGTCCTTGATCTCGGCCTGCAGCGGTGCCCGCACCGCTTCCAGGACCTCCTCGAAGACCGGGACACGCTCGCCGCGGCCCGCGTCCAGGGCGCGCAGCTCGGCGAGGGTCTTCTCGGCGATCGGGCCGGTGCCGTCGGTCGTGCGGTCCACGTCGGTGTCGTGCATGACGACGAGGGCGCCGTCCTTGCTCAGATGCAGATCGAGTTCGATCACGTCGAGCCCGGCGTGCTGGGCGGCGACGAAGGAACGGAGGGTGTTCTCGGGCTCGGCACCCATGACTCCGCGATGACCGATGGTAAGGAAGTTCAAGGTTCAACTCGCTTCCGTCGACGGCGGCTCGGCTCCGCGCGCGGACCGGAGCGGACGGCCGCGCGGGCAGAGCCGCAGCCTAACGGCCCGGCCCCGCGATGAACCCGCGCGTACACGGGGGATCGGCGTGCCGCCAGGGGCAGGCCTGGCCTGTGCCCGTCGAGCGATCACCCTGGCGTGGGCGAGTCCTTCCGGGATTGACATGTGGCCGGTTTCGGCGGTCGGCACCCGGGTAGCCGCGCGATACCCAAATGTCTGCCGGTTCGGTTTCCGGCAGGAAAAAGTTCGGTGACCATGCAGAGGCACAGGATAATCTCCCGAGACCCCTCTTGCTGAGAGGAAGTCCGTATGTATACGGTCTCCATACGTGAGCTTCTCCCGTGGAGGATGGGACATGACGGAAATTCTTGTGCAGGCGGCTTCGGAGGAGCAGATTCCTCCTGTGACCAGGGTGGTGGAGCACCCGGCATGGGCCGTGCTCAAGAATGCCGTGGAGCAGATCCGGCCATGGCAGGCCAAGGACGGATCGATCGACCTCGACGCCGAAGGCGCACCCGAGCGCGCGGACGCCGAGGCGGCCGTACGGCGTGTCGTGGCGGCCGTCGAGGAGCTCTCCCCGCTGCTTCCGCACGACACCGACTACCACGAGGCGCTGGCCAAGGACCTGCTCCGGTGGGCCGACGGCGGCTTCGAGGTGCCCGACTTCCTCGACTCGCTGCTGGCCTTCCAGCCCGCCGCGAACCGCGCGGACGGCCTGCAGCACCTGGTCGTCTTCCCGATGTACACGCAGAACGGCAACCCGGACCGCAATCTGGAAGCGGTCGTGCTGCGGATGGTCTGGCCGGACTGGCTGGCCGAGCTGGAGCGCACCCGCTACGACAACCCGCTGTTCTGCGGCATCAAGTTCGAGGACTTCACGGCCGGCTACGACACCAACTCGGCCGTCCTCTTCCCGGAGACCATAGCCGTGCGCGAGGCGCCGGAACGTTTCACCTGGGGTGGCATCTTCTGCGACCGCGAAGCTGCCCGCTTCCGGCGGGTGACCGACGCCGCCGTCGGCATCCTGGGGCTGGAGCTGCCCGAGGACATCGCCGCGATGGTCCACGACCAGAAGCGCTGCGAGGAGGCCTTCGTGCTCTGGGACATGGTCCACGACCGCACCCACAGCCACGGCGACCTGCCCTTCGACCCGTTCATGATCAAGCAGCGGCAGCCGTTCTGGATGTACGGCCTCGAAGAGCTGCGCTGCGACCTCACCGCCTTCAAGGAGGCCGTGAAGCTGGACGCCGACGGCGTCCCGCAGGCCCGTGACGTGCAGTACGCGGTGCTCTTCGACCGCATGTTCCGCTTCCCGGTCACCGGCGAGCGCGTGCGCAACTACGACGGCCTCGGCGGCCAGCTCCTCTTCGCCTACCTGCACAAGCACGACGTCATCCGCTGGACCGACAACAAGCTGCACATCGACTGGCAGCGTGCCCCGCAGGTCACCAACCAACTGTGCGCCGAGATCGAGGACCTCTACCGGGCCGGCATCGACCGCCCGAAGCTGGTCCACTGGTTCGCCGCGTACGACCTGGTGTCGCAGTACCTCGCCCCGCACCCCGGCTCCCGCTGGGCCAAGGGCCCCGACGCCCTCGACCTGAGCCGGCCGCCGCGAAAGCTCGTCGATGACGTGCTTCCGGACGAGTTTCCCCTGAGCATGTTCTATGAGGCCCTCTCCAAGAAGCTGAAGAACGTGATCGCCTCCACCAAGGGCATCACGGCAAAGAGCGCCGAGCGAGTCGCCGCATGAGCGACCGCAGCACCAGAACCACTGCTCAGGAGGCGAAGACCATGGCCGGGAACGGAGCTCTCAGCGGTGCGGTGATCGCGGTGGCCGGCGCGGGCGGACCCGCCGGGCGCGCGGCACTGATCCGGCTCGCGGAGGCGGGTGCCACCGTCGTCGCCGCGGACAACGATCCCGAGCGGCTCGCAGAGGCCGTGGACGCGGCCCGTTACGCGTCCGGCGGCGCCACCGTGACCGGCGAGCCCGTCGACCTGCTGGACCTGGACTCCACCCGGGAGTGGGCCACCCACATCGAGAAGGAGTTCGGCCGCGTCGACGGCCTGGTCCACCTCGTCGGCGGCTGGCGCGGCAGCGAGACCTTCATCAAGACCAGCCTCGACGACTGGGACTTCCTGGAGCTGCTGCTCATCCGCACCGTGCAGCACACCTCCCTCGCCTTCTCCGAGGCGCTGCAGCGCAGCGAGCGCGGCCGCTACGTCCTGATCAGCGCCGCGGGCGCGACGAAGCCCACCGCGGGCAACGCCGCGTACGCCGCCGCCAAGGCCGCCGCCGAGGCGTGGACCCTGGCCATGGCCGACTTCTTCCGCAAGGCGGGAGGCGCCGAGGGGCCGACGTCGGCGGCTGCGATCCTGGTGGTGAAGGCGTTGGTGCACGACGCGATGCGCGCCGAGCGACCCAATGCGAAGTTCGCGGGCTTCACGGACGTCAAGGAGCTGGCCGAGGCCATCACCGACGTCTGGAGCAAGCCCGCCGCCGAAGTGAACGGAAAGCGTCTGTGGCTGACCGAGAAGCCGTGAACCCCCCGAGGACCGACGCGCGTCGCCATCACGACCCGGAGGTCCGCGGCTTCGCCAGCGACAACTACGCCGGGGCCCACCCGGAGGTGCTCGCCGCCCTGGCCCTGGCCAACGGCGGGCACCAGGTCGCGTACGGCGAGGACGACTACACCGAGAACCTCCAGAACATCATCCGTAGCCACTTCGGCGCCACGGCGGAGGCCTTCCCGGTCTTCAACGGCACCGGCGCGAACGTCGTCGCGCTCCAGGCGGTCACCGACCGCTGGGGCGCGGTGATCTGCGCCGAGAGCGCCCACATCAACGTCGACGAGGGCGGGGCGCCGGAGCGCATGGGCGGCCTCAAGCTGCTGACGGTCCCGACGCCGGACGGCAAGCTCACCCCCGAACTGATCGACAGGCAGGCGTACGGCTGGGACGACGAGCACCGCGCGATGCCGCAGGTCGTCTCGATCACCCAGAGCACGGAGCTCGGCACGCTCTACACGCCGGACGAGATCCGCGCGATCTGCGAGCACGCCCACGCGCACGGCATGAAGGTGCACCTGGACGGCTCCCGGATAGCCAACGCGGCCGCGTCCCTGGACGTCCCGATGCGGACGTTCACCAACGCGGTCGGCGTCGACATCCTCTCCCTGGGCGGGACGAAGAACGGCGCGCTGTTCGGCGAGGCCGTCGTCGTCATCAACCAGGACGCCGTCAGCCACATGAAGCATCTGCGCAAGCTGTCCATGCAGCTCGCCTCCAAGATGCGCTTCGTCTCGGTGCAGTTGGAGGCCCTGCTCGCCAAGGACCTGTGGCTGCGCAACGCCCGCCATGCCAACGAGATGGCCCAGCGCCTCGCCGAGGGCGTGCGCGCCGTGCACGGCGTGGAGATCCTCTACCCGGTGCAGGCCAACGGGGTGTTCGCCCGGCTCCCGCACGACGTGAGCGAGCGGCTGCAGAAGCGGTTCCGCTTCTACTTCTGGGACGAGGCCGCGGGTGTGGTGCGCTGGATGTGCGCCTTCGACACGACCGAGGAGGACGTGGACGCGTTCCTGGCGGCGCTCAAGGAGGAGATGGCGCGTTAGGTCCGCGTCAAGCCTCCGCGGCGGCCAGTGTCGGCGCAGGATGTCCGGCGGTATCCCTGAGGGATGGACAGGACCATCCGCAACCCGTGGACGAACGGGCTGAGGTGCGCCGGGATCCTGTTGCTCGGCGCAGTCCTCCTCGGCCTCGTCACCGAGGCTCCGGAGCCCGTGCAGCCCTGGCTCTACCCCGCGCCGGCGGTCGCCGTGACGTGGCTGGCCTGGCGCGCCCTCTCCAGTCGTCTGCGGGTGTCCCCCGACGGCATCCGCAGCCGTGGACTGTGGCGGACCCGGTTCGTGGCGTGGGACGACCTGGTGGTGGTCGAGAGCCGGATCGACTGGTGGACGAACGGCGCCCTGTGGGAGTGCCCGGTGGCGATCCTCCTCGACGGGAGCGTCGTGAGCCTTACGGGCGTGTACGGGTTGCGCAGCGAGGGCGAGTCAGGAGTCGACCGGATCGCGAGGGACCTGAACAGGATGTGCGACGAGCGGTGAATGATGCATGATTATGCATTAAGTCGTAAATTGATTGACTGGTGGTTGATCGTCTTTCTATGCTCTGCAGGCATGGAGCTGATCCAGAACACCCCGGACCTGTCCGCCTACTTGGCCGCTGACGAGGTCATCGACCACGGTCATCCAGTGGTACGGGAGACGGCTGCCCGCCTCGCCCGGGACGTACCGGACTCGTATGCCTATGCGCGGGCTGCTTTCGAGTTCGTGCGGGACGGCATCCCGCACTCCCAGGACTCGGGCGACCCGCGCGTCACCTGGCGGGCCTCCGACGTGCTGCGGCAGGGCACCGGCATCTGCTACGCCAAGGCCCACGCCCTCGCCGCCCTGCTGCGGGCCGAGGACATCCCCACGGCGCTCTGCTACCAGAGGCTGGTGGACGACGACGGCGACGGCCACGCCGTGCACGGGCTGATCGCAGTTCGCTTCAACGGCGCCTGGCACCGGCAGGATCCCCGCGGCAACAAACCGGGCGTCGATGCCCAGTTCTCCCTCGAGGGTGAGCGGCTGGCCTGGATCCCCGATGCGGAGTCCAATGAGGTGGACTATCCGGTCCTGTACGCTGAACCGCATCCGGCGGTCATCGAGACCCTCAAGGCCGCCCCCGACCGGCCCCGTCTCTGGAAGACGCTCCCCACCGCACTCTGAGGCAGACCATGACGCTCTCCCTGACCGTGTCCGACGAGGTACGCGCCCTCGCCCCCGGATTCACCCATGTCGCCGTCGAGGCGCACGGCCTGGTCAACGGCCCCAGCACCGAGGAGAGTTCGGCCCTCCTGGACGAGGCGGCCGCCCGCCTCACCGCCCGCCTGGACGGGCGCGCCCCGCACGAGGACCCGCACATGGCCGCCTGGCGCGAGATCTACACGGCGTTCGGCTCCAAGCCCTCGCGCACCCGCAACTCGGCCGAGGCGCTGGCGAAAAGGGCCCTGTCGGACGCCGGACTGCCACGCATCAATCTGCTCGTCGACCTCTACAACGCCATCAGCGTCGCCCATCTGATCCCCGTCGGAGGCGAGGACATCGACCGCATCCAGGGCGGCATGCGGCTCGTACGGGCCACCGGCGACGAGGAGTTCGTGACCGTGGCCGGTGGTGAGGAGGTCGTCGAACACCCCGACGCGGGCGAGATCGTCTGGCGCGACGACGCCGGCGTGACCTGCCGTCGCTGGAACTGGCGCCAGGGCCCGCGCACCCGCCTCACCGAGGACACGGTCACGGGCATCTTCCTGCTGGAGAGCCTGGCCCCGATGCCGGTCGCCGAGGTCGAGAAGGCAGGAGCGGAACTCGCCGAACTGCTGGAGAAGTTCAGCCCCGGGGCGCGGATCACCGTCCACACCCCGGAGTGACGATTCAGCGGGCCTCGGCCGCCTTCACCTCTTCGGGAGTCGGCGCCGTGCCGCCCAGGTGGGCGGGCATCCACCAGGTGTCGTCCGGCCCCTTGGGCCGCACCGGATAGGCGCGCTGCGCCGCCTCCAGCAGCTCCTGGACGCGCTCGCGCAGCCGCCGGGTGATGGCGCCCGCGTACTGGTCCTGGGGAGCCTCCACGGGCTCGCCCACCCTGATGGTGATCGGCGTGTGGCTACGCTTGAAGTTGCGAGGGTGGCCCTTGGTCCACAGCCGCTGGGTGCCCCACAGCGCCATCGGGATGAGCGGGACGCCGGCCTCCTGGGCCATGCGTGCGGCGCCCGACTTGAAGCTCTTCAGGGTGAAGGACTGCGAGATCGTCGCCTCCGGGAAGACGCCGACGATCTCGCCGGAGCGCAGCGACTGCAGGGCGTGCTGGTACGCCGTCTCGCCCTGCTTGCGGTCCACCGGGATGTGCTTCATACCGCGCATCAGCGGACCGGAGATCCTGTGCCGGAACACCGACTCCTTCGCCATGAAGCGCACCAGGCGCTTCTGCGGCAGGGCGGCCAGACCGTCGAAGATGAAGTCCAGATAGCTGATGTGATTGCTCACCAGCACGGCGCCGCCCGAGCGCGGAATGTTCTCCGATCCCTTCAGGTCGATCTTGAGGTCCCAGACCTTGAACAACGTTTGGGCGAGACCGACGACGGGACGGTAGACAAGCTCAGCCATGGACGGGGTGGACCCTTCTCTCTGCCTGGACGGGTTCTCCCGGCGGGAAGTTACGCAGCCGTAGGTTTACGGCATTGCGCAGATCGTGCCCCAAGAACGAACCGGGGGCCAGTCCTGGCGCCGCAGAACGGCGAGATCCTCGTCACGTCGGACAACTGATCCACCTCGTACTTTTAAGCAGCCTTTACTCCGTACGGGCCGTCACCCGCCGTACGACCAGGTACATCTCGCAGCCCAGGCAGTACCCGAACGCGGCATTGAGGAACGCCGCGGCCAGCGCGGCGGCGGTCGCCGTGAGCCCCAGCCAGGTCGGGCCCAGCCCGAAACCGACCAGCCCCACGCCGGCGAAGACCAGCCCCACCGCCTGCGCGAACCGCGGCGGCTCCGGCGACTCGAACTCGGTCGGCGGCCCGAGCCTGGGACGCACCACCTTGCGGAACAGCCAGCCGTAGGGCGAACGGCCCACCCCGCCCGCCGCGCCCAGCGCGAACGCCAGCGTCTGCCAGGCCAGCAGCCAGGCGCTCCCGGTGATCAGCACGACCGCCAGGACGACGGTCGTCACGGCCGCCCCGAAGCGGGGCCCCCTCACATCGATGTCCATGAAGCAAGCATTCCGCATGGGAAGAGATCCGGGGAGCCGGGAATCTTTGCAGTCTCGTGAATGCTTGTGCAGGTGATGACCGGACTTGTGGTGTGCGCAGTGGTGCTCCTGATGGCGAGCGCCTACGGAGTGATTCATCGGCAGCGGAACGGGAGGGTACGCGTGCGCGGGCGCGACGGCGGGAAACGGCTAGGGGTGGCCGAGTTGGGCGAGGAACTCGGCGAGCGCGCCACGCTCGTGCAGTTCTCCAGCGCCTTCTGCGCGCCCTGCCGGGCCACCCGACGCGTCCTCGGTGAGGTCGCCGACATGGTCCCCGGTGTGACCCATGTCGAGATCGACGCCGAGGACCACCTGGACCTGGTGCGCGAACTCGACATCCTCAAGACGCCGACCGTGCTGGTCCTTGACGCCGACGGCAGGGTCGTACGGCGTGCCACCGGCCAGCCGCGCAAGGCCGACGTCATCTCCGCACTCGGGGAGGCGGTTTGACGGCTGTGAAGCGGACGGTGAGGCATCTCCCATATGCCGGAACGTACTTGACTGCGCACACCACCTATCGTCAGCCTGACCGTATGCCTATGGAACTCCTTCTCTACGGGCGGGTGCACGTCGACCTCGCCCGCACTGCGAGCGCGCGCTGTCCGAGCTGTTGAGCAGCCACGACGCCCGCCCCTCCGCGTAGAAGGACAACTCCATGACGGCCACGCCCGACGTCGGTACCCGTACCC
Source organism: Streptomyces sp. NPDC001157 (assembly GCF_053598255.1). Lineage (NCBI taxonomy): Bacteria > Bacillati > Actinomycetota > Actinomycetes > Kitasatosporales > Streptomycetaceae > Streptomyces > Streptomyces sp. NPDC001157. The sequence continues at coordinate 199,832 of NZ_JBSFJW010000005.1, read as the reverse complement.
CTCAGCTCGCCTCTCCCGACCTGCTGCGCTCCGTCTTCCGGCGGCACGCGGCGGGAGTCGCCGTGATCACCGCGCGAGGCGACGCCGGTCCGGTCGGCTTCACTGCCACCTCCCTCACGTCCGTCTCCGCCGAACCGCCCCTGCTGTCCTTCGGCATCAGCACCGGAGCCTCCAGTTGGCCGGCGATATCGGCGACCGATCACATCGGCGTCCACATACTCGGCGAGCACCAGCAGGACCTGGCGGCGACCTTCGCCAAGAGCGGCGCCGACCGCTTCGGCGCGTCCACCGCCTGGCGTACGGGCCCCGAAGGCGTTCCCGTCCTCGATGACGTCCTGGCCTGGCTGGTGTGCCGGATCGTCGGCCGTGTCCCCGCCGGGGACCACCGCATCGTGCTGGCCGAGGCTGTGCTCGGGGATCCCACGCGCCCCGGCCGTCCGCTCCTCTATCACCAGGGTCAGTTCAACGGTCTGCGCGACTGACCGCCGGCCGGCTCCGCCTGCGAAGCGGTCGAGTTCCGATTACGCTGCGTTGCAAAGGTCACAGTTCAAAGCGCTTGCTTAGCGGGAACGAACTGGGTGTACTGACGAGTAATATTTCGCTCGGAGCGCGGGTCGCCCCGATCGGGATCGGCCGCTTGAGGCGCCTATGCTGCCTGAAAGTAGGCAGCACCGAAATGACGATTGCAGTAGGAGAGCCGGCGTGAGCTTGAGGATCGTTGTCACTGTGAAGTACGTGCCCGACGCCACTGGCGACCGGCACTTCGCCGATGACCTGACCGTCGACCGGGACGACGTGGACGGTCTGCTCTCCGAGCTCGACGAGTACGCGGTCGAGCAGGCGCTGCAGATCTCCGAGAACTCCGACGACGACGTGGAGATCACCGTCCTGACGGTGGGCCCGGAGGACGCCAAGGACGCGCTGCGCAAGGCGCTGTCCATGGGCGCCGACAAGGCCATCCACGTGGAGGACGACGACCTGCACGGCACGGACGCGATCGGCACCTCGCTGGTGCTGGCGAAGGCGATCGAGAAGGCCGGCTTCGACCTGGTGGTCTCCGGTATGGCGTCCACCGACGGCACCGCCGGCATCGTGCCCGCGCTGGTCGCCGAGCGTCTGGGTGTGCCGCAGGTGACCCTGCTGTCCGAGGTGAGCGTCGAGGACGGCACCGTCAAGGGCCGCCGCGACGGCGACGCCGCGTCGGAGCAGCTGGAGGCCTCCCTGCCCGCGGTCGTGTCGGTCACCGACCAGTCGGGTGAGGCGCGTTACCCGTCCTTCAAGGGCATCATGGCGGCGAAGAAGAAGCCGGTCGAGTCGTGGGACCTGTCCGACCTGGAGATCGACGCCGAAGAGGTGGGTCTCGAGGGTGCCTGGACGAAGGTCGAGTCGGCGGCCGAGCGTCCGGCGCGCACCGCGGGCACGATCGTCAAGGACGAGGGCGAGGGCGGCAAGCAGCTCGCCGAGTTCCTCGCGAGCCAGAAGTTCATCTAAGGGACCCGTAGTCCCTTCGAGGCTCAACTCCCTTACCGTCCCTCAGACTTCGCAATCCGCAGGAGAGCAATCCCATGGCTGAAGTTCTCGTCTACGTCGACCACGTGGACGGTGCCGTCCGCAAGCCCACCCTGGAGCTGCTGACCCTGGCCCGCCGTATCGGCGAGCCGGTCGCCGTCGCGCTGGGCAACGGCGCTGGTGACACCGCCGCCGCCCTGGCCGAGCACGGCGCCGTCAAGGTGCTGACCCACGAGGCCGCCGAGTACGCCGACTACCTGGTCGTCCCCAAGGTCGACGCGCTGCAGGCCGCCGTCGCCGCAGTCTCCCCGGCCGCCGTGCTGGTGCCCTCCTCCGCCGAGGGCAAGGAGATCGCCGCGCGTCTGGCGCTGCGCATCGGCTCCGGCATCATCACCGACGCCGTCGACCTGGAGGCCGGTGACGAGGGTCCGGTGGCCACCCAGTCGGTGTTCGCCGCCTCCTTCACCACCAAGTCCCGTGTCAGCAAGGGCACCCCGGTCATCACGGTCAAGCCCAACTCCGCCGCGGTGGAGGCCGCCCCGGCCGCGGGCGCGGTCGAGGCCCTCGCGGTCACCTTCTCCGAGGCGGCGACCGGTACCAAGGTCACCGCCCGTACGCCGCGGGAGTCGACCGGGCGTCCGGAGCTGACCGAGGCCGCGATCGTGGTCTCCGGCGGCCGTGGCGTCAACGGCGCCGAGAACTTCCCGCTGATCGAGGCCCTCGCCGACTCCCTGGGTGCGGCCGTCGGCGCCTCCCGTGCCGCGGTGGACGCGGGCTGGTACCCGCACACCAACCAGGTCGGCCAGACCGGCAAGTCCGTCTCCCCGCAGCTGTACATCGCCAACGGCATCTCCGGCGCCATCCAGCACCGGGCCGGCATGCAGACCTCGAAGACGATCGTGGCGGTCAACAAGGACGCCGAGGCCCCGATCTTCGACCTGGTCGACTACGGCGTGGTCGGCGACCTCTTCGACGTCGTCCCCCAGCTCACCGAGGAGATCAACGCCCGCAAGGGCTGATCACCCGAAGGCCGGTCGAGGCCCCCGCGACTGCACGAACAGTCGCGGGGGCCTCGGCTCATTCCAGACTCAGCGAGGCCTGCACGGGCAGATGGTCGCTCGGGAACTGGCCGTCGACGGAGAAGGTGTCGACCGATGCCCGGTGCGTCCTCACCGATGGCGTGGTGAGGATCCAGTCGATGCGGTCGCCGTTCGGAGTCAGACCCCTGTAGCCGTGGAAGGTCCCGTACGGTGCGCCGCGGTGCGCCGCCGCGTCCCAGGTGTCGAGGAGCCCGGAGCCCACCAGGGTGTCGTAGACCGGGTTCCGGTGCGCGGCGACATTGAAGTCTCCGGTCACCACGGCCGGAAGGGAGCGGTCGAGCTCGGCGATCCGCTGGACCAACAGCGAGGCGCTGCGCTCGCGTGCGTACTGACTCGCGTGGTCGAAGTGGGTGTTGAGGACATAGAACTCCCGTCCGCCGTCGTCGAGATCGCGGAAGCGGACCCAGGTGACGATGCGCGGGAAGGCGGCCCCCCAGGTGTTCGAGCGGATGACTTCCGGGGTGTCGGAGAGCCAGAAGGTGTAGTGCTCGACGGGGGCCAGGCGCCGGTTGTCGTAGAAGATCGCCGTGGACTCGTCGCGGCTGCCGCCCTCGCGGCCGGTGCCGATCCAGTCGTAGGACGGGCCGAGGTCGGAGTCGATGTCGCGCAGCTGCTGGTAGAGGCCCTCCTGCGTGCCGATGATGTGGGGGCGGGCGTGACGCAGCAGTTCGCGCATCACCGGTCTGCGGTCGCTCCAGCTGTTGGGTTCCTTGGTGCTCGCGAAACGCAGGTTGAAGGTCATGACCTCGAGACGGGGCGCTCGGCGTGCCTGCGTCGGGGAGGACGGCGCGGGTGAGACGGACGCCGACGAGGCGGGGATCGCGGCGCTGGAGAGCGGCACCGTGACCGCCGCGGCCAACATGGCCTTGAGGCCCAGGCGGCGGGTGACTCGGCGGTGGTTCGGCACGGAGGCTCCTTCGGTGACGGCAGCCGGACGAGTCGTGCGAGGGGCGAGTCGTGCGTAGGGAAGTGTCATACCCGGGTGTGAGATGGACGTGAACATGTCGAGATCACGACGTGGCTCCCCGTGGACATGGTGTTGACCGCCGAAAGGTGCCCGGATAACTTCATTCTACGGATTGTTGATTCCGTACAGTGGAAAACAGGAGGGTGTGGGATGGGTCAGGGCCAGCAGGAGAAGGTGGCGACGAGCCTCGCAGGCGCGATCAGCGAGGAGATCAGCGCCTCCCTCGCCCCGGTCGACGCCGAACTGGAGCGCCGCTACCCCGGGGACCCCGGCACCCGCCAGCCCGTCCACACCGTCTACGTCCCCGGTGACGTGTTCGCCGTCGACACCCTCCGCTCCTGGGGCGACCAGGCCCTCGCGGCCCTCGACGAACACGCCCCGGACGCGGCCTCCTTCGCCGCCGTCCTCGGCCTGTCCGACGAACTCGCCGAGCCCGTCTACGCGCGCGTGCGCGCCAAGCTGGAGCGCGAGCCCATCGAGGACCTGCGCGTCGACTTCGAGGACGGCTACGGCCCCCGCCCGGACGCCGAGGAGGACGAGGCGGCGGCCCGCGCGGCCCGGCTGATCGCGGAGGCGTACGCGAAGGGGACGGCGGCCCCGTACATGGGCATCCGCATGAAGTGCATGGAGGCACCGGTACGCGACCGGGGCATCCGCACCCTCGACATCTTCCTCAGTGGCCTGATGGAGGCCGGCGGCCTGCCCGACGGGCTGGTGCTCACGCTGCCCAAGGTGACGTACGCCGAGCAGGTCACCGCCATGGTGCGGCTCCTCGAGGCCTTCGAGAAGGCGCGCGGGCTCGAGCCCGGCCGGATCGGCTTCGAGATCCAGATCGAGACCAGCCAGTCCATCCTCGCCACCGACGGCACCGCCACCGTGGCGCGCATGATCCAGGCCGCCGAGGGCCGCGCCACCGGACTGCACTACGGCACCTTCGACTACAGCGCCTGCCTCGGCGTCTCCGCCGCCTACCAGGCCAGCGACCACCCGGCCGCGGACCACGCCAAGGCGATCATGCAGGTCGCGGCCGCGGGGACGGGCGTACGGGTGTCGGACGGCTCGACCAACGTGCTGCCCGTGGGCCCGACCGAGAAGGTCCACGACGCCTGGCGCCTGCACTACGGCCTCACCCGCCGCGCCCTCTCCCGCGCCTACTACCAGGGCTGGGACATGCACCCGGGCCACATCCCCACCCGGTACGCGGCCGTCTTCGCCTTCTACCGCGAGGGCTTCGAGCAGGCCGCCGCCCGCCTCTCGCGGTACGCCAACCGGGCCGGCGGCGACGTCATGGACGAGCCCGCCACAGCCAAGGCCCTCAGCGGCTATCTGCTGCGCGGCCTGGACTGCGGCGCCCTCGACATCGCCGAGGTGGCCCGCCTGACCGGACTGACCCGGGCGGACCTGGAGGGCTTCGCGTCGCCCCGGCGCGGTGACCTGACCGCGTCCGCCAAGTAGCAGGCCCGTCACAGGAGTCACCACCGGCTGGCGTTGTCACCCCCGCCCCGTAGTCTGTACCGCACGCAATGACGTGTCACAGGAACGGGGCGTGCGGTGTCTTCGGGGGAGACCTCAGGCGGGAAGAACCAGGGCGACGGGACCGGTCGGCTGCTGGCGGGGCGCTATCGCGTGGTGGCCCAACTCGGGCGCGGCGGCATGGGTGTGGTCTGGAGAGCCGTCGACGAGGTGCTGGGCCGTGAGGTCGCCGTCAAGGAACTGCGCACCTACAGCGACGCCGACGGCCCCGAACTCGCCGACCTGCGGCTGCGGATGCAGCGCGAGGCCCGCGCGGCGGCCCGGGTGCGCCACCCCGGAGTCGTCGCCGTTCACGACGTGACCGAGGTCGACGGCCGCCCCCTCATCGTCATGGAGCTGGTCGACGGGCCCTCCCTGGAGCAGGTGTTGCGTGAGCGCGGCTCCCTCGACCCGGTCGAGGCCGCCGGTATCGGCGCCAAGGTGATGGACGCGCTGGCCGCCGCCCACCGGGCCGGTGTCCTGCACCGTGACGTGAAGCCCGGAAACATCCTGCTCGAAGGGTCCGGCCGGGTCGTCCTGACGGACTTCGGCATCGCGGCCATGGACGACCCGGGCGATGGCGCGACCGCCCACCTGACCCGCAGCGGAGCGCTCGTCGGCTCCCTGGACTACCTGGCGCCCGAGCGGGCCCAGGGCGCCGAGGCAAGCCCGGCCTCCGACGTCTGGGCCCTGGGAGCCACCCTGTACGCGGCCGTCGAGGGCTCCTCGCCCTTCCGCCGCACATCGACGTACTCCACACTCACCGCGATCGTCACCGAGCCCCTCCGGGAGCCGGAGCGCGCCGGCCCGCTCGCGTCCGTGCTCCGACAGCTGCTGGACAAGCGGCCCGAGACCCGCCCGGAGGCCGAGCAGGGCCGCGCTCTGCTGCAGGCGGTGGCGGAGGCGGGCGGCACGGACACGCCGACGACGACCCTGCGCGGTGACGCGGCACCGAGGGCGGAGACGGAGGCCGTCACCCCGTCACTGCCTCCCGCGTTCCTCATGCCGGGCGCCGCCCAGGGGACGGCGCCGTCGGCGCAGGATTCCGCTCCCACCGAGCAGCGCGACCCGGCGGCGCCCGGCTCCGGCCCGGCCGGACGGCACGACCAGGCGGCGCCCGACTCCCACCCCGCGCCGTACGCGGCACACGCGACGCCGGGCTTCGGCCCGCCCGCTCCGCACAACCCGGCACCGGACCCGGCGACGGCCCCCACCGGGCCCATATCCCCCTCGTCCTCCCCGCGCCACAAGGGCCGCGCCCTGCTTGCCGCCGCAGCTGTCACCGTCGTCCTCGCGGCGGCCGGGGGCACCGTCGCGCTGCTGAACGCGCGGAACACGGAAGCGAACACAAGCCCTTCCGCGTCCCATTCGGATGCCCAGGCGTCCGCGTCCGTCTCCGACCGCACGGACGCCGATCACTCGGGCGACCCCCAGCCGACGGAACAGGGAGACAAGAAGAGCCCGACGCCGACGAAGGCCGCCGGCCCGAAGAGCGGGGCCACGCCCACGAGCCGGGCCTCGTCCTCGTCCCCGACGAAGCCCCCGGGCGGCGGCACCACCGGCGGCGGCACCACGGGCGGCACGACCTCAGGCGGTACCACCGGAGGCGGCAGCGGCGGTACGACGGGCGGAGGGGGCGAGAGCACCGCGGCACCGGCCTGCACCTCCATCGGCGGCGGCAAGTACAACTGCACCGTCTGGCGCAGCGCCAAGTCCTACACCGCCTCCGGCACCGAGGTCGGAGTCCTCGGCGCGGGCACCAACTACTTCTACTGCCAGCAGAACCTGGGCCGGCGCGAGACGTACGGCCAGTGGACCAACGTCTGGTGGGCGAAGACGGACGACGACAGCGGCAACACGAACGTCTACGTCAGCGACGTCTACATCAAGGGCGGCGACAACGACCAGCCGATCCCCGGACTCCCGGTCTGCTGACGCCCGCCACCCCGCCACGCTCAGCCGTCCGCCACGTACCGTTCCAGCCCCGACTCCGTCACCAGCTTCTCCTCGGCGAACACCCGGGTGCCCCGCTCACACAGCCCGGCGTCGGCACGCGCCCGGGTGCAGAACTCCTCGGGTGTGACCCCGAACAGTTCCCTCAACCGGGCCGAACCGACGAGGAGTTCGGCGAGCAGCGCCCGCTGGGCGACCGGCCTGCGCGGCGTCCCCGAGCCGTTGCGCAGGACCCCGCGGCGGTTGACGTAGATGTACGCACCGGGCAACCGCGTCCCGTCCTCCAACTCGATCCGGACCTGCGGCTCCTGCAGCCAGGCGCGCCGGAAGTTGCCGTACCGCAGCGGCACGCCCTCGCTCGCGTCGATCATCGCGAGTTGCCCGGCGTCCAGCCAGGTCAAGAACAACTCCCTTACCGTGCCGGGCGCCTCGACCGGTGACGCGGACACATAGCCCAGGCGGCTGACGTGCGCGGAGACTCCCACGTCGATGCCGGTGACCCGGGCCCGCACCATCGGTAGGGGCGAGGCGATCCCGGACTCGACCATTTTGTGGCGCAGTTGGCCCGGGCAGGCATTGGAGCCGACCGCCACCACAGGGACGCGCTCCTCGTGCACCAGACGGTCGAGGGGCAGGAACCGGTCGCCGTCGAGGAGCCCGGATCGCGCGGGCCAGGCTCCCGGGTAGCGCAGCGGGTGGTCACGCGGGGCCACTGCGAGGCCCAGCGCTTCGAGGGTGTGGTCCGCTGCGCCGTCCATGGGCGACTCAGTCCCCCGGCGGCAGCTCGCCCGAACCACGGGTGATCAGCCGCGTCGGCAGCTCGATGCGCTCCGGGGTGAGCAGAGTGCCGTCCAACTGGCGGAAGAGGCGGTCGGCGGCGGTGCGACCGAGGGCCGCCGCGTCCTGGGCGACGACGGTGACCCCCGGCTGCAGCAGGTCGGCGAGCTCGAAGTCGTCGAAGCCGACCAGGGCGACCCGGTGGGGCTGCTCGGCGAGAACGCGGACCACGGTGACCGTCACGCGGTTGTTGCCCGCGAAGACCGCGGTGACCGGGGCTGGGCCGGAGAGCATCTCCTCGGCGGCCCGGCGCACCCGCTGTGGATCCGTGACACCCAGGGACATCCAGGAGTCCTCCACCGGGATGCCCGCGTCCTCCATGGCGGCCCGGTAGCCCCGCAGCCGCTCGGCGGCCGTGTGGATGCGGGGCATGTCGCCGATGAAACCGATCCGGCGGTGGCCGTGGGCGATGAGGTGGGCGACGCCGTCGCGGGCGCCGCCGTAGCTGTCGGACAGGACGACATCGGCGTCGATCTTCCCGGCGGGCCGGTCGACGAACACCGTGGCGACACCCGCCCTGATCTCGGGCTCCAGATAGCGGTGGTCGTCACCGGCCGGAATGATCACCAGGCCGTCCACCCGCCGTGCGCACAGGGCCAGCGCCAGCTCCTGCTCGCGATCGGGGTCCTCCGCGCTGGAGCCGTTGATCAGCAGGGCGCCGTGCGCGCGGGCCACCTCCTCGACCGCGCGGCTGAGAGGTCCGTAGAAGGGGTCGGCGAGGTCCTCCAGGACCAGACCGATGCTGGCGGTGCGGCCCTTGCGCAGCACGCGCGCGCTGTCGTTGCGGCGGAAGCCGAGCGCGTCGATGGCCTCCTGGACGCGGCGCTCGGTCTCCGGGGTGACGCCGGGCTCGCCGTTGACCACGCGGGAGACGGTCTTCAGGCCGACTCCGGCCCGCGCCGCCACGTCCTTCATGGTGGGACGGTTGCCGTAACGCGTTCCGGAGAGGGGGGCTGTTCGGCGAGCGGTCTCGGGCACGATGCGCTGTCCTGTCCTGTCTCGTCCACGGGTCTCGTCCACGGGGATGCGTCAGACCATGAGTTTGTATGAGGATGTGGCGTCGAGCATAGAGCCTGGACAACGTTGTCATATGCACGAGAGACTGTCCATCGCAATCTCCGGCCTGCGCCCCCACCGCCAGACCGGCCCGCCCATCTCCGTAGTTGAAGGGGGAACTTTCCCTTGGTCGACGGGGATCCGACTGGTTTTCGGGGAGATCCGACACTGATGGACACCGACCTCGTGGCAGCGCTCGACATCGGCGGTACCAAGATCGCCGGGGCGCTGGTGGACGGCCACGGCCAGATCCTGGTGCGCGCTCAGCGCGCGACGCCCGCGCAGCAGGACGGCGAGACCGTGATGGGTGCCGTGCAGGAGGTCCTCGGCGAGCTGACCGCCGCACCCCTGTGGGGGCGCGCCACGGCCCTCGGTATCGGCAGCGCCGGCCCGGTGGACGCCTCCGCGGGCACGGTGAGCCCGGTGAACGTGCCGGGCTGGCGCGACTACCCCCTCGTGCGGCGGGTCCAGGACGCGGCAGGGGGGCTGCCGGTCGAGCTGATCGGTGACGGGGTGGCGATCACGGCGGCCGAGCACTGGCAGGGCGCCGCACGCGGCCATGACAACGCGCTGTGCATGGTGGTCTCCACGGGCGTCGGCGGTGGCCTGGTCCTGGGTGGTCAGCTGCACCCCGGCCCCACCGGAAACGCGGGCCACATCGGTCACATCAGCGTCGATCTCGACGGCGATACCTGCCCGTGCGGCTCGCGCGGCTGCGTCGAACGCATCGCGAGCGGTCCCAACATCGCCCGCCGCGCCCTGGAGAACGGCTGGCGGCCCGGCCCCGACGGCGACACCTCCGCGGCCGCGGTGGCAGCCGCCGCCCGCGCCGGAGACCCGGTCGCTCTCGCCTCCTTCGAGCGAGCCGCCCAGGCGCTGGCCGCCGGCATCGCCGCCACGGCCACGCTGGTCGAGATCGACATCGCGGTGATCGGCGGGGGAGTGGGCAAGGCGGGCGACGTGCTGTTCACGCCCCTGCGCAAGGCCCTCAGCGACTACGCGACGCTTTCCTTCGTGCAGCGCCTGGAGATCGCGCCGGCTCAGATGGGCACGGACGCCGGACTGGTCGGGGCGGCCGCGGCCGCGCTCGCCAAGCGGGCGGACGCGGCCGCGGTCTGAGGGGCGCCCGCAGCAGGAACGTTCACGTGGGCTGCCGGGCCCACCGGAGCGGGCTCAGCAGGTCAACTGCGCGTTCGCCCAGTCCGCATGGTCCGAGTCGATGCCGTCGCCGCCGTCGGTGACGACCAGGCGGACCACCTGGGCGCCGGTCACATCGGCGGTGAGCGGCTGGGCGGGCATCGCATTGGTCAGCAAGCCGGTCGAGGCGACCTTGGTGCCGTCGGCCCAGACCTCGAAGGCGACGGTGCCGTTCGCGCCCTTCTCGTCGTCGACACCGACATCGGCGGTGACCGTCCCGCATGCCTTGCCGGTGTAGTACTCGACGGCGCTCTCCGCGTGGACGCCGAGTCCCTTGCCGTACACCACCCCGCCGATGGTGAGGGGGTGACCGTCGCCCGCGGCGCTCTCCCCGTTGCTGGTGTTGCGCTCGACCGGCCCATAGCCGTTCGTGGCCGACAGCCAGGGCAGGTCGCCGAGTCCGGAGGTCCCTGAGGGCGGTGGCACGACCACGGACGCGGTCAGCGGGACCGTGCTGACGACGCGGACGCCGGCCGGTGAGCGGTAACTCGCCTTGAGTGTCAGGTCGTACGACCCTGTCGGCGTCCCCTCAGGTGCGATGACCGACCACTTGGTGCGCAGGGATCGGCCCGTCGGCAGTGAGGCGGCCGTGGTGTGTGAGGTCGCCTCGACCGCCCAGCCCTGGGGTCCGGTCAGCGAGACGGACACGCGCTGGGCGGGCGCACGGCCCAGGTCGGTGACGGTCGACGTCAGCGCGGCCGCCTTGCCCGCCTCGATCAACGGGCTGCCGTCCGCGCCGAGTTCGACGGCAGGGGGGTTCACGGCCCACTTGGGGTCGACGGAGACGCGTACCAGGACCGTGCCGTGCGCCGGTACGGTCGCCGAGATGGTGCCGGCGATGTTGTAGCTCCTGTGCTGCCACAGGTCGCGCAGGGTGTAGGCGTCGGCGGCGGGCAGCCCCACGGCCTTGGCGGTCGTGCTGATGTGCTGGGCTGTTCCGGACTCGTTGAACAGGGCCACCGCGCGGCTGCCGTCCTTCATCTCCTTGGCGACGACCCAGCGCCCGCCCTGGGAGGAGACGACCGTGCCCTGCTTGCCCAGCGGGTCCTGGTCGACGGCGACGACCTCCTTGTTGTCGAGGATGTCGTAGGTCGCCTGGGAGGCCTTGCGCAGGTCGGAGCCGATGAGAAGCGGGGCGGCCATGATCGACCACATCGAGAAGTGCGAGCGGTACTCGGCGTCCGTCATACCGCCGTTGCCGACCTCCAGCATGTCGGGGTCGTTCCAGTGCCCGGGGCCCGCGTAAGGCGCGAGCGGCAGGTTCTTCTTCAGGATGGAGAGCATCGAACCCCAGTTGTCGCTGATGTCACCGGTGGTACGCCACAAGTGGCCCACGTCGGCCGCCCATTCCCAGGGTTTGTTCTCGCCCCATTCGCAGATGCTGTAGACGATCGGCCGCCCCGTCGCCTTGAGGGCGTCGCGCATGGTCGTGTAACGCGACTTGGCGTCGACACCTTGGTTATTGCAGTTGTCGTACTTGACGTAGTCCACGCCCCAGTCGGCGAACTGCCGGGCGTCGCTGTACTCATGACCGAGCGCGCCCGGGAATCCGGCGCTGTCGCATGTCTTCGTGCCCGCGCTGGTGTAGATGCCGAGTTTGAGCCCCTTGGCGTGGATATAGTCGGCGACCGCCTTGATCCCGTTCGGGAAGCGGACCGGATCCGGTACGAGTTGGCCGGCCGCGTCCCGGGTCGGCAGTGCCCAGCAGTCGTCGAGGTTGACGTACTGGTATCCGGCGTCCTTGAGGCCTTTCTCGACGAAGATGTCCGCGATTCCCCTGACCATGGACTCGTTGAACTCGGCACGGCAGTGCGTGGAGTTCCAGTTGTTGAAGCCCATCGGAGGGGTGAGGGCGAGGCCGTCTGCCAGGGCGGGCGCGGTGGGATCGGCGGTGGGTGCCGCCACGGCGGGCGCGGCGAGTCCCGCGGCACCCAGCAGTCCTGCGGCGAGCGCTCCGACCACTCTTCGGCGGGTTGTGCGGGTGGGAAGGTGACGCATCGTTACGTTCCTCCGGGCACACGAAAGGTGGGATGACGTCATGTCCGCGTCATCACTGCGCGTTTACGGTAGGACGTGTTGGACTCTGTCGGTAGAGGTCGGGTAATGGTCGTTCGATATCCCGTCGGAACTCTTGCTGTCACGACCGGACGGTCGTTGTTCGACCCGTTGGTCCAGTCCGGAGATGGGCAGGTCATCGGATGTCCCAGCGGAGGGCGAAGACTTTTGAACGTGTTCAGGTTTTTCGGATAGGCTTCCGTCATACGGAGGGGGAAGCCTGATGAAGATCGTCATTCCCGGTGGGACGGGACAGGTCGGCGCGATCCTGAGGCGCGCGCTGACGGCCGCCGGTCACGAGGTCGTGATCCTCACCCGGCGGCCGGTGCGCGAGGGGGAGATCCGCTGGGACGGGGAGAACCCGGGTCCCTGGGTCGAGGAGATCACCGGCAGCGACGTGGTGATCAATCTGGCGGGGCGCAGCGTCAGCTGCCGGTACACCCCGGCCAACCTGAAGGCCATGATGGACTCCCGGGTGAACTCCGCCCGGGTCGTCGGCGAGGCGATCGCGACTGCCGCCCGGCCGCCCCGCGTCTGGCTTCAGATGAGTACCGCCACGGTGTACGCCCACCGCTTCGACGGACCCAACGACGAGACGGCCGGAGTGATCGGCGGCAGCGAGCCGGGCGTCCCCGGCTACTGGGCCTACAGCGTGGAGATCGCCAAGAACTGGGAACGGGCGCAGGAGGACGCCGACACGCCCCGCACCCGCAAGGTCGCCCTGCGCTCCGCCATGGTGATGAGCCCCGATCGCGGCGGAGTCTTCGACGTCCTGCTGCGGCTGGCGCGACTCGGCCTCGGCGGCCCGGTCGCGGGCGGTGCGCAGTACGTCTCCTGGATCCACGAGCGGGACTTCGTCCGCGCGGTGGAGTTCCTCGTCGACCGGGACGACCTCGCCGGGCCGGTGAACCTCGCCGCTCCCGGACCGCTGCCGCACCGCGCCTTCATGCGCGCCCTGCGCACCGCGTGGGGCATGCCGGTCGGACTGCCCGCCACGCGCTGGATGGCGGAGCTCGGTGCTTTCGCCCTGCGCTCGGACACCGAACTCCTGCTGAAGAGCCGCCGGGTCGTCCCCGGCCGTCTGCTCGAAGCGGGGTTCGCCTTCGAGTACACACGATGGCCTGAGGCCGCCGCCGACCTGGTGCGTCAGGTGCGCGGCGGACGAGGGCGTGACCCACGGGCGGTTTCACAGTTGAACCGGGCATGAAGAAGCGCAGCATGCTCGCCATCGCCTCCCTCGCCACCGGGTTCGTCGTCGCGGCCGTCACCCCCTCGCAACACGCCGACCACCAGGTGGTCGGTGATCACCAGACGCTCGGCGACCTGGGCGTCGAGGACACCGTCGGCACGGTCACCCACACGACCGGCGACGAGGGCCTTGCCGGGCCAGGCAAGGCCCTCGGCCAGTAACACCGACGCGGTCCAGGCCGGATCGCGGCGCCGGTGCCCCTGCAGCAGGGGCACCGGCGTCCCCTTTTGTGCGCCCTCAACTGGAGCTGGTTTCCGTGGCAGGGTGGAGCGGGCAAGCCACAGGGGGCCAACAGAAGAGGGGGACCTGTGACCGTCGTCTGGATCAACGGCGCGTTCGGTGCGGGGAAGACCACCACCGCACGGGAACTGATCGAGCTGATCCCGAACAGCACGCTCTTCGACCCCGAGGTGATCGGCGCAGCGCTCACGCATCTGCTGCCGCCCAAACACCTCGCCGAGGTCGGCGACTACCAGGACCTGCCGATCTGGCGACGTCTCGTGATCGACACGGCGGCCGCGATGCTCGCCGAACTGGGCGGAACCCTGGTGGTTCCGATGACCCTGCTGCGCCAGGAGTACCGCGACGAGATCTTCGGCGGCCTCGCAGCGCGCCGTATCTCCGTCCGGCATGTCCTCCTCGCTCCGGCGGAAACGATCCTGCGGGAGCGAATAGCCGGACGGGAGGTGCCACCCGACCTGCCGGACGGCGAGATACGGGTACGACAGTGGTCGTACGACCACATCGAGCCCTACCGCGCCGCTCTCGCCTCCTGGCTCACCGTCGATGCCTATCCCGTCGACACCGGGGCCCTCACTCCGTATGAGACTGCGCTCCGCATCGCTGAGGCCGTCAGTACGGGAGAAGTGGTGGTGTGCGACATAGTGCAGACCCCCGAACCCACCGCCGAGACGGTCGCCGCCGGCGTCCTCCTCTTCGACGAGCAGGACCGCGTCCTCCTCGTGGACCCCACCTACAAGGCCGGCTGGGAGTTCCCCGGCGGTGTCGTCGAACCCGGCGAGGCGCCCGCCCGAGCCGGCATGCGCGAGGTCGTCGAGGAGACCGGCATCCACCTCGACGAGGTCCCCCGCCTTCTGGTCGTCGACTGGGAGGCCCCCGCACCGCCCGGCTACGGCGGACTGCGCCTCCTCTTCGACGGCGGCCGGCTCGACTCCACCGAGGCCGCACGGCTCCTGCTGCCCGGGCCCGAGCTGCGTGGCTGGCGGTTCGCCACCGAGGAGGAGGCCGCGGACCTGCTCCCGCCGGTGCGCTACGAACGGTTGCGCTGGGCCTTGCGGGCGCGCGAGCGCGGGGCGGCGCTGTATCTGGAAGCGGGCGTCCCGGTCGGCTGACCTTTGCCGAACTCCCCTGGTGCCGAAGTGACTTCTGTGGCTCCTGAGTGGCACGCGAGTTCTACTGTCAGTGTGCAGCTCAGCTTCCTCGCGGCCGCTCGGCCGCCTCGACAAGGCCGCGGAGCCCCCTTCGGTCGGAGGAGGGACACGACCGCGCAATCATCGGCCTTCACAAGGGGACTTGCTCTTGCCGCCGGGCTCGTGTCGGCTCTGGCCGCCTGCAGCGGCGGCGGCCGGGGGCTCCACCAAGGGCGGCTCGGCCGGGCTTTCGTCGTACGACACCCAGGGCAGGGCCAACACCTGCAACTCCGTGGCCACCTGCGGATCCACGGCCGCTACGACGCCGGCGGCAAGGACGAGGTGCGCGAGCTGCTGCGCCTGGTCGGCCTGAATCCCGAGCACGGCAACCGCCACGCCCACGAGTTCTCCGGCGGCCGACGCCAACGCATCGGCATCGCACGGGCGTTGGCCCTGCTGATGGACCTGCAGAGCGAGCGGGGCCTGTCCTTCCTCTTCGCCGCCCACGACCTGTCGGCGATGCGGCAGGTGGCCGGCCGGGTGGCGGTCATGTATCTGCGCAGACTGGTCGATATCGCCCCCGCCCCCCACCTGTTCACCGACCCCCCACCCCTACACCCAGGCCCTCGTCTCGGCCATCCAAGTTCGCGAGCCGGCTGACGGAGAGCGAGCGCGCGATCTGCATCGAGGAGGTGCCCGCGCTGATCGACCGCGGCGGGGGGAACCCGGTCGCCTGCCACTACGCCGAGAGCGTCGAGCTGTTGTAGGCCAACCGCAGTTCCTCGTACGGATAGGCGGTCTGCCTGCTTTCCTGCCGCAGTCGGCCGAGGAAGCGGTTCAGTACGGCGGTCAGGGGAGCGTCCCGCGAGATGATCGCCGCGGCGGTGCCGGGGATGCCGCCCGCGTGCGCGCCGATCGCGCAGGCCCGTACGAAGGCCTCGCGCTCCTGGCGGTCGTAGCCGTACAGGGCGGTGACGAGCCAGTTCACCAAGTGCGCGCGCGTGTAGACGAGGTCGTAGTCGCGATGCCGGTCGAAGAAGGCCAGCTCCTGCCGGGTGAGCCGGAACCGCGGGCTGAGCGCGAGGCCGTAGTCGGCGAGGCAGAAGTCCTCGCCGTCGGTGAGCACGTTCTGGAAGTGGGCGTCGCAGTGCAGAAGTTGACGGTCGCGGAGGAAGGCGGTCAGCGCGCCCAGCCACTCCGCCACCCGCGCGCAGGTCCGGTCCGGGTCGCCGGTACGGAGCTGGATGTCGAACCAGTCGTGCAGGGTGTGCGGAAAGTACTCCAGGAAAAGGGTGAGGCTCGCCGAGGCCGTACGCAGGGCCTCGACGCGCTCACGCACCTGCGAGCCGCCGCCCCAGTACGCCACCACCTCCTCCACGTCGGCCAGTTCGTCGGGGAGCGGCTGCACGGCATCCGGCAGGATCCGCCAGTGATGCATCAGCGGGAAGCCCGGGAAGCGGTCGGCCAGCACCCAGTTCGTGGTCATCGTGTGCGCGGCCAGCTCGCGCCAGGCCCCGAAACCCGGGCCCCCGATGCCGTAGTGGCAGAACGACGGCAGCTCGAAGACGTTCGCCGTGGAGCCCGTGTTCTCGGGCAGCCGCTCGATGTCCGTGAGCGGCAC
Organism: Streptomyces sp. NPDC001157; assembly: GCF_053598255.1. NCBI lineage: Bacteria > Bacillati > Actinomycetota > Actinomycetes > Kitasatosporales > Streptomycetaceae > Streptomyces > Streptomyces sp. NPDC001157. The sequence continues at coordinate 183,406 of NZ_JBSFJW010000005.1, read as the reverse complement.
CCGTTTCACGAAGACCCGGCGCCCGTCCACGTCGATCAGCACCGAGCGCCCCCCGATCCCGACTCCGGCAGGCGTTCCCTTCGCAAGGAGGTCCGCCAGCTCGGTGTCGCTGAGCAGGCCCAGGGAGATGGCGATGTCGGTGTGGGCGGCGCGGCGCGCGGCGGAAGACATGACCTCAATGGTCACGGTGACGGCGGGTGGCTGTCTGCAGATCGGCGAAGTGTCGCCCTCGCATGTGCGATCAGTGGGTCGTGACCGCCGCCCGGCGGACGGGGCTTGAGCGAGTGTCAGGTCCATCATGCCTGGTCGGAGACGCTTTTGGTAGGACGTAGTGCACGCCCGTTCGACCTTGTGGCCGGTGGTGCCGTACCCGCAGACTCGTCGTCATCCACTCTCCGGCCCACGTGCCGGCATCCGTCATCGGCTGCCGGTGCGTTCGCCGTGCTGTCTCGCCGTGTGACACGCACCGGTCGGGGAGGGACGGGACGAAGGGGATCGATGGACCGGGACATGGTTGTGCTGGCAAAAGTCCGGCTGCTCAGTGCCAACCGGCGGGTGGTGCGGGGCGCCGAGGGACTGTGGATCTACCGACTGCTGACGCAGGTCGAGCCGGAGGTGTACGGGTCGAAGCTGGTGTACGTCCTGGTGGAGGAGAGCGGCTCACCTCTGGTGCGGGAGCTGCCCGAGCGACGGCTGGCCCTGCTGAACGAGGCCGTGGACGTGGCCGAGGCCCTCAGCACGGCGAACCCCTACCGGGCGAAGATGCTGGCGAGGGCACTGTCTGCCAGGCAGGGCGCACTTGAGGCTGGTACGGAGAAGCCGCGAGAACGCGAATGACCCGGTAGGCGACTGGCGTCGCCCTGAAGGCGGGGTCCTGGCCGAGGCCGGGGCCCCACGCGCCCGATGCCCGGCGCCGGTGCTCACCTGGCGCTCCGCGGGCCTGCCTATCCTGGTGCCGGGCCAGGTGATCGTCGCGGACGTGGGCGCCGAAGCGGCTCTTGGACGAGTAGGAGTGTGAGATGACGGTGCGCGTGCTGAGAGCGGACGAGCGCCCGGCCGTGCCGTGGAAGAACGGGGGAGGACTCACCCGCGAGGTCGCCTCTTTTCCCAGCCTGGCAGGGATGTCGGACTTTGTGTGGCGGGTGAGTCTCGCCGATGTGGCCGAGCCGGGACCGTTCTCCCGCTTCGAAGGTGTCGACCGGATCATCACCCTGGTCGACGGCCCCGGCATGGTGCTGACCGTCGACGGCACCTCGCACACCGTGGCCGAGCAGTACGTCCCCTTCCCCTTCCCCGGGGACGCCGCCACCGACTGCCGGCTGCTGGGCGGTCCGCTCGTCGATTTCAATGTGATGGTCCGGCGCGGACGGGCCGTCGCGCAGGTCGAGATCGTACGGGGCCGGGTGGCGCTCTCCGCCCGCGCCGAGACGACGCTGCTCGTGGTCGTACTGGACGGCTCCGCGGTTTTCGAGGCGTCCGGCCTGGTCCTCGACCGCTTCGACGGGGCCCTGATCACCGACGCTTCCGAAGAGGCCCTCAAGGTGACCGGCACAACAGCACTCGTCACGCTCACCGGCACAGCCGCAGAGGGGTAGTCCAGGTCGGGCGCGACCCGGCGGGCGGGCCGCAGCCGCGGCGGCCACGGTGGGGCCGGGGCGTGATGTGTGGCCGCGCCCATGCGGCGGACGCGGAAGGGCCCCGTCGTGGGCGGGAGCCCTTTCCGCGTTGCGGAGCCGTCAGTTCGCGGCGTAGTTCTGGAGGAACAGGGCCTCCGCCACCGACAGCCGTTCCAGTTCCTCGGGCGAGACGCTCTCGTTCACCGCGTGGATCTGGGCCTCCGGCTCGCTCAGGCCGATCAGGAGGATCTCCGCCTGCGGGTAGAGGGCGGCGAGCGTGTTGCACAGGGGGATCGAGCCGCCCTGGCCGGCGTACTGCATCTCCTGGCCGGGGTAGGCGACCGACATCGCCTCGGCCATCGCCGCATACGCCGGGCTGGTGGTGTCGGCGCTGAACGGCTGGCCCTGGCCGACCTGTTCGGTGCGCACCCGGGCGCCCCACGGGGTGTGCGCCTCCAGGTGGGCCTGCAGCAGCTTGGTGGCCTCGGCAGCGTCGACACCCGGCGGCACCCGCAGGCTGACCAGGGCGCGGGCGCCCGCCTGCACCGACGGCGTGGCACCGACGACGGGCGGGCAGTCGATGCCGAGGACCGTGACGGCCGGGCGCGCCCAGATGCGGTCGGCGACCGAGCCGGAGCCGATCAGCTGTACGCCGTCCAGCACCTTGGCGTCCTCACGGAACTGCTCCTCGTCGTACTGCAGGCCGTCCCAGCGGGATTCGGGGGTGAGCCCGTCGACCGTGGTCGAACCGTCCTTGGCGCGCAGCGAGTCCAGTACGCGGATCAGCGCGGCCAGGGCGTCGGGGGCCGCGCCGCCGAACTGGCCGGAGTGGAGGTTGCCCCGGAGGGTGTCGATCTGTATGCGGACCAGGGTCATGCCGCGCAGTGTGGAGGTGACCGTCGGCAGGCCCACGCGGAAGTTGCCCGCGTCGCCGATGACGATGGTGTCGGCGGCCAGCAGGTCGGGGTGCGCCTCGGCGTACCGCTCCAGACCGCCGGTGCCCATCTCCTCCGAGCCCTCGGCGATGACCTTGATGTGCACGGGCACGCCGCCGTTGGCCTTCAGGGCGCGCAGCGCGAGCAGGTGCATGATCACGCCGCCCTTGCAGTCGGCGGCGCCACGCCCGTACCAGCGGCCCCCGCGCTCGGTCAGCTCGAAGGGCGGGGTCGTCCAGGCGGCCTCGTCCAACGGGGGCTGGACGTCGTAGTGGGCGTAGAGCAGGACGGTCCTGGCGCCCTCGGGGCCGGGCAGGTAGCCGTACACGGACTGCGTGCCGTCGGGAGTGTCGAGGAGGGCGACATCCTGGAACCCCTCGGCGGTCAGCGCGTCGGCGATCCAGTTCGCGGCGCCCTCGCTCTCGCTCCTGGGGAACTGGTCGAAGTCCGCCACCGACTTGAACGCCACCAGTTCGGCGAGCTCCGCCTGCGCCCTCGGCATCAGCGAGGCGACGGTCTCGGCGACCGGATTCGACGACATGGGCACGCTCCTTGTGGGTGCGACGTTGTACGTGTGGATATCGGGATCCTCCCACAGCGGCCTGCGGTGATGTCCGCCGTAGGATGCGGGGGACAGGTGCGGCAGCGGCTTGATCGGGAGCAGTAGACCATCGTGAGCAGCGAGAACTCTTCGGCGGACGACGTGCGGCGGGTGTGGGACGTCGTCGTGGTGGGCGCGGGACCCGCGGGGGCCTCGGCCGCCTACGCGGCGGCGGTCGCGGGACGCAGCGTCCTGCTGCTGGAGAAGGCCGAGCTGCCGCGCTACAAGACGTGCGGCGGCGGGATCATCGGCCCCTCGCGCGACGCCCTGCCGCCCGGCTTCGAACTGCCGCTGCAGGACCGCGTGCACGCGGTGACCTTCTCGAACAACGGGCGCTTCACCCGCACCCGGCGCTCCAAGCAGATGCTGTTCGGGCTGATCAACCGGCCCGAGTTCGACCAGCAGCTCGTCGAGCACGCGCAGAAGGCCGGCGCCGAGCTGCGCACCGGCGTCGCCGTGCAGCGCGTCGAACAGCACGGCTCGGCGGTGCCGGACCGGCGTACGGTCGCCGTGTTCCTGCAGGGCGGCGAGACGCTCCTCGCGCGGGCCGTAGTGGGCGCGGACGGCAGCGCCAGCCGGATAGGGGCGCACGTCGGGGTGAAGCTCGACCAGGTGGATCTCGGCCTGGAGGCGGAGATCCCGGTGCCCGAGACCGTCGCGGAGGACTGGAAGGGGCGGGTGCTCATCGACTGGGGCCCGATCCCCGGCAGTTACGGATGGGTGTTCCCCAAGGGGGACACGCTCACGGTCGGGGTGATCTCGGCGCGCGGTGAAGGCGCGGCCACCAAGCGGTACTTGGAGGAGTTCGTCGGGCGGCTCGGCCTCGCCGGGTTCGAGCCGAGCATCTCCTCCGGCCACCTGACCCGGTGCCGGGCCGACGACTCGCCGCTGTCGCGGGGGCGGGTGCTGGTGTGCGGGGACGCGGCGGGGCTGCTGGAGCCGTGGACCCGCGAGGGCATCTCGTTCGCGCTGCGCTCGGGGCGGCTCGCGGGGGAGTGGGCGGTGCGGATCGCCGAGGCGCACGACGCGGTGGACACCCGGCGCCAGGCCCTGAACTACGCCTTCGCGATCAAGGCGGGCCTCGGTGTCGAGATGAGCGTGGGCAAGCGTCTGATGACGGCGTTCGAGCGCCGGCCCGGCCTGTTCCACGCGGCGCTGACCGGGTTCAGGCCCGCGTGGAACGCGTTCCGGGACATCACGCGCGGCTCGACGTCTCTCGCCGAGATCGTGCGCACCCATCCGATGGCCCAGCGGGCGCTCACCGCGCTCGACCGGCGCCCGGTGGCCGGCGGCGAGGTCAGCTCCTGACCGTGATCAGAAAGACCGGGTGGTCCGGGGCGATGCGGCGCAGATCGGCATCGGGGGAGTCGGGGCCCACGCCGTTGAAGAAGACCCCGACCTCGGCCTTCCAGCGCTTCAGGTAGGCGCGCAGCAGCGGGACCTTGTCGTCGTCGGCGACCTCGGTCGCGGTGAACACGTCCACGTTCTTGCCGAGGCGCAGCTCGCCGCCGCCCGCCGCCCGCATGTTGTGCGTCCACTGGACGTGACCGCGCGGGGCGAGCAGATACTGCTGCCCCTCCACCGTCAGCAGGTTCACGGGGGTGGTGCGCCATTCGCCGCTCTTGCGTCCACGGACCGCCAGGACCCGTGAGCCCCAGACGCTGATGCCGCGACGGGTCATCCACGCCACGGCGCGGTTGAAGACATTGACGGTGAACCAGCCGGGCTTCTTGACGTGTGTGGACATGAGGACCCCCAACGGTGACTGTGAGATCGCCGCTCACTTTTGTGAGCGCTGCTCTCGCTTGATGAACAGTCTGCATGGGGTCAGTGTCCGAAAGCAAGAGCGGTGCTCTCTTTTTTGTTCGCCGCTCTCGGTTGTGTGCACTGCTCTCGTTTCATGGGAGACTGCTCCTCATGAGCACCGCACACGGAGCCCGCGCCCGAGCCAGGATCGAGGTCACCGCGGCCATCAAGGAGGAGGCACGCAGACAGCTCGCGGCCGAGGGCGCCGCCAAGCTCTCGCTGCGGAGCGTGGCACGCGAGCTCGGCATGGCCTCCTCTGCGCTCTACCGCTACTTCCCGAGCCGTGACGACCTGCTGACCGCCCTCATCATCGACGCGTACGACTCCGTGGGCGAGGCGGCCGAGGTGGCGCACAACGCCGCGGCAGACGCCGGACACGTGCAGCGCTGGACCACCGTGTGCGAGGCCGTACGCGAGTGGGCCCTCGCGCACCCGCACGAGTACGCGCTGATCTACGGTTCGCCGGTCCCGGGCTACAAGGCGCCCGACACGACCGTCCCGCCCGCCGCCCGCGTCGCCCTCGTCCTGATCGGCATCATCCGCGACGCCCGGCTGGGCCCCGGCCTGGCCCTGCCCGATCTCCCCGCCGAACTGCTGCCCGAGGCCGAGCGCATGGCAGCCGACTTCGCCTCCGACCTGCCACCCGCCGTCGCCCCCGCCCTCGTGGCTGCCTGGGCCCAGCTCTTCGGGCTGATCGGGTTCGAGCTGTTCGGTCAGTTCCACCGGGTCGTGGAGGACCGGGCGGCGTTCTTCCGGCATGCCGCGGGGCAGCTCGCACTCGGCGTCGGGCTGAGGTGAGCGCAGACGCGGAGTCGTACTTCCCGGGGAGTACCGCTGATCGCGACGCCAGGCGGACGCCCCGCGCGCCCGGTCGCGTCTAGCGTGGCCGTCATGGACGAGCAGCGTGTGCACGGGGGCGGGCCGCCCCAGTGGTGGCGGCACGGGCCGCCGTGGATGAACCGCTGGGGCGAGGAGCACCAGCAGGCCCGGTGGCCGTGGCTGTCCACCGCGCTGCTCACCGTCTTCGTGCTCGCCGGCTCCCACTACGCGGCGCACCAGCAGGAGGGCAAGAGGGCCGCCCTCGACGGCTTCGCGAGTGTGCTGCTGCTGGTGGGCTCGGGACTGCTGCTGTGGCGGCGGCGCCGTCCGGTGCTCGTCGTGTACGGCACGGCGGCCGCCGCCATGGTGTACCTGGGCGCCGGATACGCCTACGGGCCGGTCTTCTTCACCGTGGTGGTGGCCTGCTTCAGCGCGATCGTCTCGGGGCATCGGCGGGCCGCCTGGGGCGCGGTGGCGATGCTGTGGGCCGGGCACATGCTGGTGGCCCACTGGCTGTACCGCTGGCTGCCGCCGTCGCACGACTCGGCGGCCCCCTGGGCGCAGGAGGCCGTGATCGTCGCGTGGGTGGCGGCGATCGTGGCGGTGGCGGAACTGGCACGGATCCGGCGCGAGCAGTGGACCAGAGAGCGGGCCGAGCGGGCGCAGGCGGCGCGGCGGCGGGCCGACGAGGAGCGGCTGCGGATCGCCCGGGAACTGCACGACGTCCTCGCCCACAGCATCTCGGTGATCAATGTGCAGGCGGGCGTCGGCCTCGCCCTCCTCGACACCGACCCCGAACAGGCACGCACCGCGCTCACCACCATCAAGGCCGCGAGCAAGGAGGCGCTCGGCGAGGTACGCCAGGTCCTCGACACGCTGCGCACTCCGGGAGACGCCCCGCGCGCTCCGGCACCCGGCCTCGACCGGCTGCCCGAGCTCGTGGAACAGGCGGCGAGCGCAGGCCTCACGGTCGACGTCGAAGGCGAACCTCCCCTCCTCCCGCCCGGCACCGACCTCGCCGCCTTCCGCATCGTCCAGGAGGCCCTCACCAACGTCGTACGGCACTCGGGCTCACGCCACGCGCGCGTGCACGTCGACCACGACGAGCAGGCGCTACGGCTGCGCATCGACGACGACGGGCCCGCGACCGGCGCCGACGCCGGGGGCAGCGGCAACGGTCTGGCCGGAATGCGGGAGCGTGCCGCAGCGCTGGGTGGCACGATCGAGGCGGGCCCGCGCACGGACGGCGGCTTCCGGGTGCTTGCCGCACTGCCGCTCAAGGTCAAGGCCAAGGAGGACGACCGGTGATCCGCGTACTGCTCGCCGACGACCAGTCACTGGTGCGGGCCGGCTTCAAGGCGCTGCTCGACGCGCAGCCGGACATCGAGGTGGCCGGGGAGGCCGCCGACGGCGAGGAGGCGCTGCGCAAGGTGCGCGAACTGCGCCCGGACGTCGTTCTGATGGACATCCGCATGCCGCTGCTGGACGGCCTGGCGGCAACCCGCCGGATCACCGGCGAGGAGGCCCTGGCGGGCGTCAGGGTGGTGATGCTCACCACCTTCGAGCTCGACGAGTACGTCTTCGAGGCGATCCGCTCCGGCGCCTCCGGCTTCCTGGTCAAGGACACCGAACCGGACGAACTCCTGCGCGCCGTAAGGGCGGTGGTCGGGGGCGACGCGCTGCTCTCACCCGGCGTGACCCGTCGACTGATCGCCGAGTTCGCGGCCCGTTCCAAGGAACCCGCGGCCGCCGACGCCCTCACCGAACTCACCGAGCGGGAACGGGAGGTGATGGCCCTGGTCGGCATCGGCCTGTCCAACGAGGAGATCGCCCGCCGCCTGGTCGTCAGCCCCCTCACCGCGAAGACCCACGTCAGCCGCACCATGGTCAAGCTGGGCGCCCGGGACCGAGCCCAACTGGTCGTTCTCGCCTACGAGTCGGGGTTGGTGCGGCCGGGCTGGCTGGGCTGATCGCCCCGCCCGAAGCGCACCAGGACGCTCACGACCCGGGCGACGAACACGATGGGTGCGAGCGTCAGGCCCACGAGCAGCAGCAACCTGGACAGCAGGTCCGGCAGGTCGAAGAGCAACGCCGGTCCGGCGACGGCCCCGAAGACCACTGCCGCCGCGAACACCGCACTGACCAGCGCGTAGCCGATCTCGACGGTCATCGCGTCCTGCTCGGCCTTGTGGCGCCGCCCCCCGTATCCGTCCATGCACCCAGTCTCACAGCGGTGCGCCCGGCGGGACAAGCGGGCCCCGCCGGGCGCACACGGGGAGGCGTCCCCTAGTCGCGTACGGGTACGCGATCCGCCTCCGGAGAGGTGGACTTGGCGACCACCACGGACTGCTGCGGACGGCGCGTCCGCAGGCCCGTGAGGGTGATCAGCAGACCGGCGACGGCGATGCCCGTCACCACCACCAGCCCGGGACGGTAGCTGTCCAGCACCGCCTGCGGGGTGGCGTGTTCGGGGGCTCCTGCGGTCACCACCGCGGTCACGACGGCCAGGAAGATCGCGCCGCCCACCTGTACCGAGGTGTTGAGCAGCCCGGAGACCATGCCCTGCTCGTGGTCCTCCACACCGTTGGTGGCCTGGATGTTGAGCGAGGGGAAGACCAGCGCGCAGGCCGCGCCGATCAGCAGCATCGACGGCAGGATGACGGCGGCGTACACGGGGTCCAGGTTCACGCGCAGGAACAGCGCGTATCCGACGACCATCAGGGCGAAGCCCGTCGCGATGAGCCGCTGGGTGCCGAACCGGTCGACGATCGAGCCGACCTTCGTCGAGGACACCGCCACCAGCGCGCCGGCCGGCAGGAAGGCGAGCGCCGTGTGCAGCGCCGACCAGCCGAGCAGCGACTGCATGTACAGGGTGACCAGGAACTGGAAGCCGACGTAGGACCCGAAGAAGGCCATCGCGCCGAGCTGGGCGCGGATCTGGCTGCCGGAGCGCAGCACACCGAGCCGGATGAGAGGACCGGCCGAGCGCCGCTCGACGAGCACGAACACGGTCAGCAGCGCGGCGACCGCCAGGAAGGACAGCAGCGTGCGGGCCGAGGCCCAGCCGACCTGCGGTGCCTGTACGACGGTGAAGACGAGCAGCAGCATCGACGCGGTGCCGATGACGGCGCCGGGGATGTCGTAGCCGTTGTGGTCCTTCTCGCGTTCGCTGCGCGGCAGCAGCTTCAGGCCCGCCACCAGGGCGATCACGGCGATGGGCGCGGGCAGCAGCATGGTCAGGCGCCAGCTGGCCTCGGTGAGCAGGCCGGAGAGCACCAGACCCATCGAGAAGCCGGTGGCCGCGCAGGTGGTGTAGATGGACAGGGCACGGTTGCGCAGCGGGCCCTCGGCGAAGGTCGTGGTGATGATGGACAGGCCGGCAGGTGCGGTGAAGGCCGCGCTCAGGCCCTTGATGAAGCGGCTGGCGATCAGCAGCGGACCCGAGTCGACGAGTCCGCCGAGCAGTGAGGCGAGCGCGAACACGCCCAGGGCGATCAGGAAGACCTGGCGCCTGCCGAGCAGGTCGGCGGTGCGTCCGCCGAGCAGGAGCAGACCGCCGTAGCCCAGGATGTAGCCGCTGACGATCCATTGCAGTGCCGAGGTGGACAGATCGAGGTCGGAGCCGATGGACGGCAGCGCGACGCCGACCATCGACACATCGAGCGCGTCCAGGAACATCGCGGCGCAGAGCACCAGCAGGGTGCCCCACAGCCGGGGGGTCCAGCGAGCCGCCGAGGACGGAACTGCAGCGGTGGAGAGCGGAGAGGTCATGGACACAGACACTACATGCGTATGCATCGAATGCAAATGCATTTAATTCCGATGCAATAATTCTGCTTCTCTGCTACGGTGCGCGCATGGTGGCGAAGAAGGCCGAACAGGCGCTCGTGGACCAGTGGCGCGACATCCTCGCGCTGCATGCCCGCATCCAATGCGAACTCGACCGCGCACTGCATCAACACGGCCTGTGCGCCAGCGACTTCGAGGTGCTGGACGTGCTGTCCGGCGACTCGTGCAAGTACCGCGTGCAGGAGATCGCCGAGCGGGTCCATCTCAGCCAGAGCGCGCTGTCCCGGCTGATCGCCCGGCTGGAGAAGGACGGTCTCGTCGACCGCGCCATGTGCATGGAGGACCGGCGGGGTGTCAGCGTGGCCCTCACGGCGAAGGGGCGCACGCTGCACGGCGAGGTGCTGCCGGTGCAGCGTGCGGTGCTGACACGGATGCTGGCGGCGACCTCAGCTCCAGGTGACGGCTGATCTCTCCCGCCACAGTGCGGCGACCGCCGCGTCCCCGGTCACGTCCGGGAACGGCAGCCGGTTCCACAGCGCCAGGTACAACAGCGTGGCGGGCCCGGCCACTTCGCAGTCCGCGTCTCCCGCTGCCTCGCGCACGGCCACCGGCGGTTCCTGGGACAGCCGTACGGTCCACATCGCCCCGTCCGTGTCCGTCGCCCGTACCCGCAGCACCCGGGGCTCGTCGCTGCGGACCTTGCTCCTTGGGCGGGCGTGGAAGCCGCGGAGCAGCTCGTCGATGCCGTCCGCCGCGAAACCGGGGTCGATCCCGCTCTGCGCTCCGCCCCTCGCCGATTCCGCGTCGAACCGGTGCACGGTGGTCTCGTGCGCCTGGCGCCGGGCCCAGAACGCGAGCGGTGACGGCGCGGGCAGGAAGTGCCAGCACTGCACGTCGGGCGCGGCGGAGGCGAGGGTGTCGACGAGATGCCGGTGCCCCTCGCGGAACCAGGACAGCAGTTCGTCGCCGTCGAGGTCGGGAAGCCCGCCGTCGGGGTGGTAGGACGTGTGCCTCTCGGCGACGAAGGCGGCCGCCCACCGGTGCACCATCCCGGTGTGCCGCAGCAGGTCCCTCACCTGCCAGTCCGGGCAGGTCGGAACCTTGGCGGCGGTGCCGGCCTCCTCGGCCGCCACGGCCAGCGACCGGCCCTCCCGGTCCAGGGTCTCCACGAACTCGGCTGTCTCCATGGGGCGAGTGTGCCGGATGGAGCGCGGTCGAAGGGAAGAGCGCGCGGCTACGGCCGCCGGCGGTGCCGTAGGAGATTTCGGTGGCGGCCGCGCACTCGGCCGCGCACAGGGCTGCCGTCGCTGTCACGGGGGGCGCTCGATCAGCTCGGCGGTCTCCACACGCAGGCTCTTGGGCAGGGCGCCGCCAGAGGCGGGGTGAACGCTCGGCAGGCACCCGGTCGAGATCGGCCTGGCCGTGGACGACCGTGCCCGCGCACCGCGTCCGCCTCACGGGCGCCCCCGCCAAGTTGCCGTCGCCGAGCTCCTCGTGCGCCCGACCGAGCAGGCCCGAACCGGACCCGAGGTCGGCCCCGAGACGCCTCCGCTCAGGGGCGGCCGACGTGAGGCCGCCCCTGAGTGTTCGTCAACTGCCTTGTCGCTGGGTGTAGATGAAGCCGACCTTGTCGACCTCGTCGCCCGCGCGTCCGTGGAAGCCCGCGATCTGCCAGCCCGAGGGGGCGGTGCGGGTCACGCAGTCGGAGGTCGTGGTGCCGCCGGCGAGGGTGCGGCCCAGGTTGGTCGTGAACTTGGCGTAGAAGATCCGCGTGTGGTCGTCCTTCGCGCCCTGGCAGAGGTAGGCGCTGGTGACGTACTCGCTGCTGCCGAGGGTGAGGGAGGATACGGTGCCGCCCGTGCTGCCGTGCGCGAGCGTGGTGCCGTTCGCCAGGGTGAGGCTCATCTGGTCGACCCGGGAGCCGGAGCGCAGCGCGATGGTGGTGGCGCGGGCGCCGGCGGGCACGCTGTCGATGTCGTTGTAGTAGTCGCCGTGCGGGCCGCCGAACTGGTCGCTGAGCTGGTAGGCGGCACTGCGGGACCAGTTGAAGCCGACCGTGATCGGGTCGTGGTCGGAGAGCATCAGCCCGGCGTCGGTCAGGAACTTGGCGTGCTCGTTGTTGTACGACGTCGCGTTGAGCGAGACCAGCTTGCTGCTGCGGTACAGGACCTTGTCGACGACCTCGCAGGTGTTCGGCACGGTCGCCCCCGACTGGTCGCAGACCAGGGCGTCACTGCCCTTCGCCGGCGGGGTACCGCCGCGTATCAGCTGCACCCAGGCGTCGGTGAGGCCGTTGGCCGCCGCGAACTCGGCGATGGTGTCGGCCGAGCGGGTGTAGCGGGTGTTGGTGTCCCCCATGACCACGACGGCGTTGCCGGCCGAGTGGGTGTTGATGAAGGCGGTGAGCTGCTTGAGGTTGTCGGCGCGCGAGGCCTCGTCGCCGTCGTTGGTGCCGGCGTTGGTGTGCAGGTTGTAGAAGTCGACGTAGACGCCCTCGGCGAGGCGCTCGCGCATGAAGGTGAAGCCCTTGGGGGTCAGGCAGTCACCGGAGTCGACCTGGCAGGAGTTCCAGTGGACGCGCTCGAAGTCGTCCGTGTCGTAGGGGATTTTCGACAGCGTGTTGAGCCCGCTGCCGATGCCCGCGCCGCCGCTGGTGGGGGTGCGGTAGGCGTGCGCGGTGTCGGCGGCGTAGAGGTAGGAGTGGTAGTTGAAGTCCTCCTCGACATGGACGATGTCGTACGGCGCGATCCGCTGGCCGATCGAGGTGGTGCTGGACTCGCGGGGCGTCGGCGCGCTGTTGACGGCCGCGGGCAGGCCCGCGACGTTGTAGCTGAGGACGCTGAAACTGCCCGAGTCGGCCGCGGCCGCGGAGGGCGCGGCCGCGGTGAGCCCGCCGAGGACGGCGGTGGCCGCCGCCAGGCAGGCGAGGAGTCTGCGCATGGGGTGTGTCTCCTGTGGAGGGAAAGCGGTTTCGGCGTGAGCCTGACAGAAGTTACCGCCGGTTACCACAGGCCTGTCGAGTGTTTGGACGCTCTTTCACAGGAGTTGTCGCCTGTACACGGATGGTTCGGGTGATCGCGGTGGACGCCGACAGGGGTGCCATCGGTGCACAACTCCGTGTTCAGCGGTGCCGAACCGGCACGGCCGACATCAGCAGCCCTGCTTCGGGGCTCACCCCTGCGTCGTGTACGGCACCACACTCACCTGCAGGGTGAAGGCGGCGCGCGCCGCGCCCGCCACGTCCGGGGCCTTCGCCAGCGCGGTGATCCGGGCCTCGCCGCCCCGGGTGCCCGCGCACCGCAGCGAGGCGTGGGCCGTTCCGTCGGCGTCCAGCCGCCAACCGGAAGCGAGGACGAAGGCCGGCGCGGAGGTGTTCACGGCCTTCCACCGCTTGTCGTCCGTCCGGGGCCGCAGGACGAGGGAGATCACGGTCCCCGGTCGTACGCACAGCCGCTGCCGGACCGGGTCACCGGGGGCGACGCTGATCTCCGTGTGCCCCGCGACGCAGTGCCCGGCCGGAGTCGAGGGCGCCGTGGCCGACTCGCTCGGGCCTGCCCCGGACGGGGTCGCGGACGTGCCCGTCGGTGCCGGGGAGGACGGCCGCGCCGAGCCGCTTCCGGACGCCGACGCCACTCCCGAGGCACCGCCGCCCGCCGAGCTGCCGCACGCCACCAGGACGACCATTCCGGCGATCATCCACCCTCCGGCCCGCCACCGCATCCCGCCACCTCCCGTCCCGCTCGTGCTGCTACCAGCATCCCGCCGAACAAGCCTTGTGGCAGCGGGCGGCCGCAATTCTGCCGTGCTTCTACGGCAGGGCGCTGCCCCCTTTCCAGTTGGCCCAGGCGACGTTCCAGTCGCCGTAGCCGTTGTTGGCCGCCACGGTGTCGACGGAGTGGACGACGGTGACCGGGTCGCCCAGGTCGACGTGGCCGTAGAACCACCTGGCGTCGCTCGTGCTCATGCCGATGCAGCCGTGGCTGCCGTTGACGATGCCGAACTTGCTCGCGTTCCAGGGCGCGGCATGCACATAGGTGCCGGACTGGGTGAGCTGGACGTCCCACTTGACCGCGCCCAGGTTGTACGCCTCGGGGCCGAAGATGCGGACGGTCGCGGAGTTCATGCGGATGGTCGGCACCTTGCCCATGACGACCATGGTGCCGTTCCAGGTCTCGTAGCCCTTCTTGCCGCTGGAGACCTTCAGGGTCCGCAGTGTCCGCCCGTTCCTCGTCACCGTCATCGTCTTCGTCGTGACGTCGACCGTGCTCGTCACGGCGTCCCCGATGCGGAAGTTCACGACGCGCTCCTGGATGCCGTAGATCCCGCTGCCGGCGTCCACGCCCGCCAGGTCCATGCGCAGGGTGACACGGGTGCCCGGCCGCCAGTACCTCTCGGGGCGGTAGTCGATGCGGTCCTTGCCACTGCGGTCCTTCATCCAGCTCCAGGCGCCCTCGACCGCGGGGGAGGCGGTGACACGGAGCTTCCGTTCGACTGCCGCCTTGTCGCGGATCGGCTTGTTGAAGGTGATCGAGACCGGCATGGCGATGCCGACCCTCATGCCGCTGTTGGGGTAGTACTCGCCGACGAAGGCGTTCTTCGGCGGCTCGGTCGTGAAGGAAGCGGTCGTGTCGAGGGGGCCTCCGCCTGTCACCTTGCCGTTCGCCCTCACCGTGTAGGTGGCGCCCGGGGCGAGCGGTGTGGTCGAGGTCCACACGGACTTGTCCTCGGACCAGGTGCCGGAGAGCCGGCCCGGGCCGGGGGAGTCGACCTCGACGGAGGTCAGCGAGCCGCCCCGTGCGTGCACGGTCACCTTCCGCCCGACCGGCACCTTTGCGCTGCCGGCGCCGGGCTGCACGACTATCGCGGGAGGTGCGCCCTTGTCGCCGTCGCTGCCCCAGCCGCCGGCGCCGCACCCGGCGAGAAGGACGGCGGCGGCCGAGGCGAGCGCGAGCGGAGGCGCGGTCCGGCGGCCCGACGGTGCGGTCAGGTGCAGTGGCATGAGACCCTCCCCTTTCCCCAGGGGCTGAGTTGCGTTGCTTTGTCGTCTTTCCTGGTACCCCGGGAAGGCATCCGGCCGACCGGCCCATCGGGTGACGGCCTAAGGTGTGGGTCACCTGCAGGCGCCGTCTTCGGGGCCGCGATTCGACGGGGGGGTCGGCTGTGACGGAGATCGGCCGCTGGGCGGACGGCCTGGAGGAGCAGGCCGCCCGCGCTCTGCCGCCCGAGATCTACGGCTACTTCCGCAGAGGTGCCGGCCAGGGCCTCAGCGCGGCCGAGGCGGCGACCAGCTGGGACCGGCTGCGACTGCGGCCCCATGTCCTGCGCGACGTCTCCGTCTGTGACACCTCGACAACTGTGCTGGGTACACCGGTCGGTACCCCTGTCCTCGTCGCGCCGAGCACCTTGCAGCGCCGCGCGGACCCGGAGGGCGAGGCGGCCACCGCGCGCGGTGTCGCCCGTGCCCGATCGCTGCTGGCGGTCACCTCCAACACGGCGATCCCCTTCTCGGCCCTGCCGGCGAGCGGGGCGCCGTGGTGGGTGCAGGTCTACGTGGCGCGGGACCGGTCGTTGACCGTGGAGGTGCTGCAGCGGGCCAAGGCCGCCGGCGCCCGGGCGGTCGTGCTCACGGTCGACACTCCGGTCATCGGCTCGCACGGCAGGCCCGGAGCCCATGTGGCGGACTTCGTCGGACCGGAGGACCTGTACGGCAACATCACCGGCATCCCCGCCCGGGAAGCGGCCGAGCACGCGGCCGACCTCACCCCGGACGTGATCGGCCGGCTGCGCGAGCAGACGGGACTGCCGGTCGTGGTCAAAGGGGTGCTACGGGGCGACGACGCGCGCGAGTTCGTGGCGGCCGGTGCCTCCGGGCTGCTGGTCTCCAACCACGGCGGGCGGCAGCTGGACGGGCTGGTGCCGACGGCCTGGGCACTCCCGGAAGTCGCGGACGCGGTGGCGGGCACCGGCACGGAGGTCTACGTCGACGGCGGGCTGCGCCGGGGCACCCACATCCTGGCCGCCCTCGCGCTCGGCGCCCGCGCGGTGTTCGTCGGACGGCCGGTGCTGTGGGCGCTGACGGTGGCAGGGGACGCCGGAGTCGCCCGGCTGCTCGACGAACTCACCGGTGAACTCGCCGAGGCGATGCGGCTGACCGGCACGTCGTCCCTGGACCGGGTGGCACGCGATCTGCTCTGGAGGCAGTCTCCGCCTGTGAGCTGAGGGCATGGTGAGCGCCCGGCTCCGACTCGTCCGGTGGCCGTGCGGCGTGTTTCTCAGGTTCGCCTGGGGAGGTCGGCGCCGGACGTCGACTGTCCTGTTTTCCGGTCGGGGGCCCGGGGGCCCGCGGTGGAGCGGCTGATGTCGCTGCCCCCGCCAAAGTGCAGTAGCAGCCCGATGAGCGCGGCGACCGCTGCGAGCGCCGCGACGCTGGTGAGAGCGGTGGGCAGGGAGAACCAGTCGGCCGTGAAACCGATCGCGGGCGGACCGAGCAGCATGCCGCCGTAGCCGAGAGTGGAGGCGATCGCGACGCCGCTGGGGCCCGCGAGCATCCCGGCGCGTTCGACGGCGACCGGGAAGAGGTTGGCGAGACCGAGTCCCGTGACCGCAAAGCCGATCAGGGCCGCCCACAGCGAGGGCGCCAGCGAGCCGGCCAGCATGCCGAGCGCGGCCGTGGTGCCGCCCGCGACGACGGTGCGGGTACGGCCGAGACGTTCGAGCAGGGTCGTTCCGGTCAGCCGCCCGACGGTCATGGCGAGCGCGAAGCCGGAATACCCCAGTGCCGCGGCTCCCGCGGAGGCTCCGAGGTCCTCCTCGAGGTGCAGCGCGCCCCAGTCGGCCATGGCCCCCTCGCCGTATGCGGTGCACAGGGCGATGAGCCCGAAGACGGCAACCAGCCCGCGGCGACGGCCGTCGAGGCGGCGCGGAGGGTCCTGCCCGGCCCCGCCCGCGGGCTCGGGCGGCTCCGGTGGCGGCTGACGCAGCAGCGCACGTCCCGCCAGGGCAGTCACGAGCAGCCCGATGAAGGTCAGACAGAGAAGATGCCGAGTGGGGGACAGATACCCGGCGACCAGTCCGCCGAGCCCGGCGCCGAGCATGCCGCCCAGGCTGAACGCGGCATGGAAGCTCGGCATGATCGGCCGCCGCAGGGCGGCGACGAGGTCGACGGCGGCGCTGTTGAAGGCGACGTTGATGCCGCCGTAGGCGGCCCCGAAGAGCAGGAGGACGGCGCCGAGGGCGAGGGCGGAGTGGGTGAGCGGGGGCAGCGCCACGCTGAGGGAGAGCAGGATGGCGCAGACGACGGTGACCTGGTGGCTGCCGTAGCGGCGGCACAGGCGCCCGGTCAGCATCATCGTGACGACGGCACCGGCGGAGACGCCCAACAGTGCCAGGCCGAGGGCGGCGGCGGTGGCGCCGGTCTGGTGCTTGATGGCGGGGATGCGGACGACCCAGCCGGCGAAGACGAAGCCGTCGAGGGCGAAGAAGACGGTCAGGGCGATACGGAGCCGGGTGAGGTCGGTGGTGTTGCTGCCCGGCACGACGTTGTGCGTTCGGGGTTTGTTTATTGGCGGCACAAACTCAGGCTAGGCGGGTGGCGAGGGTGGGGCAAGGTTGCTGACGCGGGCAAAGCGCACGCGAGTCCCTGAGACAGGCCCCGCTGTCCGACACCGTTCCCACACCGGAGGCGGACAAGACGCTGCCATGGACGAGCAGGTGCGCGCCCCGCTGGCCCTCGATCCCGCGGTACGCCGTGATCGGCCCGACTCGGTTCACAAGATGCGCGTCGCCTGCCGTCGACTGCGCAGCACCCTGCGTTGGCGTCGAAGTCCCGGCTGCGCAAGGTCGCTCATCGGCCGGCGAGCGACCTGGGCAGGGGTTCGGTCGGCCTGCGCCATGTTCAGTTGCGGGCCGGAGGCGTGTAGAAGTCGCCGACGGAGGTCCAGACGCCGTTCTTCACCTCCACCCGCTGCACGCTGCGGGTGCCGAGATGCTCACTCGCGCCGAACTTCATCACCGGCGACACCCCGGGGTCCACCGATGGCGCCTTCTGGAACGCCGCACTGATGGCCTGTGATGTGACGGGTCCCTTGATGGTCTTCGTGATCTCGGCGAACACTTTCGCGTTGCCCCAGCCCCATAGGCCGAGGAATCCGGCGGTCTGACCGGGCTCGTACTCGGCCATCGCGGTCCGGAACTCCTTCACCGCGGGGTCGTTGTCGGAGGGCGCCTTCACCAGTTGCACGGCCTTGAGCCCCTCGGCGGCGTCCTTGGCCAGCGCGACCGCCGATTCGGCGGCCACGGGCGCATGGGCATAGGTGGGCAGCGAGAGCCCCTGGAGCTTGGCCTCCTTGAGGAAGGCGGCCGCCTCGGGGGAGGTGAGGATCAGGACCACCGCCTGGGTCCTCGCGGCCTTCACCTTGCTGATGGCGAGAGGCGTCTTGGGGGCCGTACCCGTGTTTGAGCTGTGCTGAGGCGTGTACGCGACCGGTATGACCCAGTCGAAGCGTGAGACAGAGCGAAAGTACGATGCTCCGTCGGCCGATGACACCTCGTGGCTCCCCGAGCTCACCGGCGTGGACGGCATCGTGTCGGTCGTGGAACAGGGCACGGACGAGCTGGACGCCGTGTACCACGACACAGAAGACCTGCGGCTGGCCGGCGCGTCCGCCACGCTCCGGCGCAGGACGGGCGGCCCCGACGCGGGCTGGCACCTGAAGCTGCCCCTGTCGCAGGACAGCCGGGAGGAGGTGCAGGCCCCGCTGTCCGAGACGGTCCCGGACACCCTGCGTGACCTGGCCCTTTCCCGTACCCGAGGAGCAGAGCTGACGCCCGTCGTCCGTATCCGCTCCAGCCGCCGTACACGGCACCTCGTCGACTCGGAGGGCGCGGTCCTCGCCGAGCTGACCGTCGACCAGGTCCGTGCAGAATCCCTTCGCGGCACGACCACACTGGCCGCCTGGACCGAGATGGAGGTCGAACTCGCCGAGGACACCGAACTCTCGCTGCTGGACGCCGTGGACAAGACGCTGCACAAGAACGGCATCGACCGCGCGGCCAATCCGTCCAAGCTGGCCCGGGCCCTGGAGCAGACAGGAGTGGGCGGCCCGCGACTGCCGGACCGGCGTGCCGAGATCGTCGTACCCGGCTCCGCGGGCGACGACCTCCTCAGGTACGTGGACGAGCAGGTCCAGACCCTGGTGCGCCTCGATCCCGCGGTCCGCCGTGACGTGCCCGACTCTGTGCACCAGATGCGTGTCGCCTGCCGTCGGCTGCGCAGCATCCTGCGCTCCCACCGGTCGGTGCTGGACCGTGAGATCACCGATCCGATCCGCGACGACCTCAAGTGGCTGGGCGGCGAACTCGGCGCGGAACGCGACCAGGAGGTCCTCATGGAACGGCTCGGTGCGCGCATCGAGGAGTTGCCCGGAGAGCTGGTCCTCGGGCCGGTCGCAGCCCGGTTGAAGGCCTGGAACGTCGCCAACACCGACGAGGCGCGTCGACGCACCCTCGATGCCCTGCACGCACCGCGCTACCTGACCCTGCTGGACTCCCTCGCCGCTCTCACCGGCCGGCCGCCGCTGCGTCGCAAGGCTGCCCGCGAACCGGACCAGGTGATGGCCGAGGCGATCTTCAAGGAGTACGACCGGCTGGTCGGCCGGGTGGCCCACGCGCTGGAGCTCTCTCCCGGAACGGAACGCGACGTGGCCCTCCACGAGGCCCGCAAGTCGGCCAAGAAGACGCGCTACGCCACCGAACCGGCGCGGGCCTCGCTCGGCAAGCCCGCGAAGCGGCTCGGCAAACGCGTGAAGGCCGTGCAGAAGGTGCTCGGGGACCATCAGGACAGCGTCGTGGCCCGGGACGCCCTGCGGAAGCTGGCCCTGGCGGCGCACGCCGCAGGGGAGCCCGGGTTCACCTGGGGCCTGCTCTACGGCCAGGAGCAGGCCGTGGCCACAGAGCGCGAACGGGAACTGCCGACCGCATGGGCCGACGCGTCGAAGCCCGGCCTGCGCAAGGCGCTCACCCCCTGATGCCGCCCCGCGCCGGGGTGCGGCGGGATGCGGGCCGCCCGCGCGGGTGAAACCACCTGGGCATTCGGGCCGGTGCACCGAGCCCCGTCCAAGTCGGCAGGGCATCGTGGCGGAGTCTCGACACCGGACTTCGTAGGAGGAAAACGCATGCTCGGCACCGACTTCCGCACCGGATCACCCAACTGGATCGACCTCGGTAGCCCCGACACGGACGCGGCCGCCGACTTCTACGGTGCCGTCTTCGGGTGGCAGTTCGTGTCCGCCGGGCCCGACGCGGGCGGGTACGGGTTCTTCCAGAAGGACGGGAAGACCGTCGGCGCCCTCGGGCCGCTGAGCGAGGAGGGCGCCGGTTCGGCCTGGACGACGTACTTCCAGAGCGACGACATCCAGGCCACCGCCCGCGACGTGGTCGCCGGCGGAGGCGCCGTACGCACCGAACCCATGGACGTCATGGGTGAGGGCTGGATGGGCCAGTTCACCGATCCCCAGGGCGCGCAGTTCGCCGTGTGGCAGCCCGCGAGGACGAAGGGCCTGGAGAAGGCCTCGGAGGACAACACGCTGGTGTGGGTGGAACTGCACGTCGGCGACCCGGAGGCGGCGATCCGTTTCTACGCCGGTCTGTTCGGCTGGCGTTCCCAGGAGATGCAGGCACCAGGGATGACGTACCGGGTGCTCAGCATCAAGGACGGCGACCAGCAGGAGGGCTCCTTCGGCGGTGCCGCCCCCCTCCAAGGCGAAGGCGAGGAGACGCGCTGGGTGCCGTATTTCGCGGTGGCCGACGCCGATGTCATCGTGACGAAGGTGCAGGAGAACGGCGGGTCGGTGCTCATGCCTGCCTCGGATGTGCCGGACGTCGGCCGGATCGCCTGGCTGACCGACCCGGGCCAGGCGGTGTTCGCGGTGCTGAAGCCGAACCCGCGACAAGGGTGACAGCTCCTCAAGCGTGCACTGCCGGCGGATCTCGTCCATCGCGCGCACTCTGGTCACCGGGCCGGCCGTTGCCCCCCCAGGTGGTCGGGGAGAGCGGGAGCGCCGCACCTAGTGTCAATGGGTTTGTCAGGATGTATCGGCAAGAAGACAGATGTGTCAGGCCCGCCCGTGCGCCTCCTGCGAGCGTCGCGACAGTGCATCGATGACCACCGCGGCGAAGAGCACCCCGCCCGTGATGACGAACTGGATGGCCGTGGGGGTGTCCGTGATCGCCATGCCGGAGGCGATCGACTGGATGACCAGCATGCCGAGCACCGCGGACCAGGTCGTACCGCGTCCGCCGAACAGACTGGTGCCGCCGATGACGGCTGCCGCGATGGCGTTGAGCAGCAGGACGCCCGATCCCGAGCTCTGGCTGACCGAGGTGATGCGAGAGGCGAGGAACAGGCCGCCGACCGCGGCCATCGTCCCGGAGACCGCGAGCACCGCGGTCTGGATGCCCGTCACATTGAGGCTGGCGCGACGGGCCGCCTCGACGCCGCCGCCCAGTGCGTAGACCTGCCGTCCGTAGTGGGTGTGGCGCAGGACGATGTCGAGGCCGGCCACCACCACGAGGAAGATCAGCAGGGCGAGCGGCAGCCCCTGGAACCGGTTGAGCAGATACGCCGTGGTGAACGCGACCACCGCGAGTCCTCCCGCGCGCACCACGATGTCCCGCAGTGAGCGGTGCGGCATGCCGGCGGCCATGCGGCGGCGCCGGTCCAGGTACGAGATCAGGAAGACGAGGCCCGCGCAGAGCGCCGCCAGGGCGTAAGCGACGGCGTCGTTGGTGAAGTAGTAGCTGGTCAAGTCGGCGACCAGCCCGTTCTCGTCGAGGTTGACCGTGCCGCTGGTGCCGAGGACGTAGAGCATCAGACCGTTCCAGGTGAGCAGCCCCGCCAGCGTGACGACGAAGGCCGGTACCCGGGTCTTGGCGCAGGAGAAGCCCTGGAGGGCTCCCGCCGCAGTGCCCGCCAGCACCGCGAGGACGAGGGCGATCCATTCGGGCACGCCGTTGTTCACGTTCAGCACGGCGAAGATGGCCGCGGCGAAGCCGCTGATCGAGCCCACCGACAAGTCGAGTTCACCCAGCAGCAGCACGAACACGATGCCTACCGCGATCAGGCCGGTGCCGACGATGTCCACGCTGAGATTCGACAGGTTCCGCGGGGAGAGGAAGTTGTCGTTGAGGGACTGGAAGATGATCCAGACCGTGGCCAGAACGAGGACCACGGGCAGCGAGCCCAGTTCGCCGGCGCGGAACCTGCGCCGCAGGAAGTCGGCCCCGTCCTTGAGGGCGAGCGCGACGGTCTCCCGGCCGTGCGGCCCGCGGGCCTCGGCGGCTGTGGCCTCTTCGGCCCGCGTATTGTCGGTCATGCGGGGCATCCCTTTCACCACGCCTCGTGTGTGGCCGGCCGGCGGGGCACGTTCTCCGTGGCACCGGTGATGGAGGAGATGATCTGTTCCTGGGACGCGGTGTTCACGTTGAAGAAGCCGTTGTTGCGGCCGAGCCGCAGCACGGCGGCGCGGTCCGCGAGTGCCTTCACGTCCCCCATGTTGTGGCTGATGAGCAGCACTCCCATGCCGCGGTCGCGCAGCGCGTCGACGAGGTCCAGGACCTCGGTGGTCTGCTCGAAGCCCAGCGCAGCGGTCGGTTCGTCCAGGAGGAGGACGCGGGGGTCGCCGAGGAGCGATCGTGCGATGGCGACCGTCTGGCGCTGACCGCTGGACAGGGAGACCACCGGGGCACGCAGTTCGGGGACGGTCCTGGTGAGGCGTTTGAGCAGCTCGATGGTGCGGCTCTCCATCTCCATCTCGTCGAGGAACCCGAACCGGCGGATCTCCCGGCCGAGGAAGAGATTGCCGACGACGTCGAGGTTCCCGCACAGCGAGAGATCCTGGTAGACGGTGGCGATGCCGAGGTCCCGGGCGTCGTGCGGGCGCCTGATGTGCACCGTGCGGCCCTCCCACTCGATGACGCCCTTGTCCGCGGGGGCGACGCCGGAGATCACCTTGACGAGGGTGGACTTGCCGGCCCCGTTGTCGCCGAGCAGGGCGACCACCTGGCCGGCACGGATCTCCAGCTCGACGTCTTTGAGGACCTCGACGGCACCGAAGCGTTTGCATACGCCGTGCAACGCCAGCAAGGGGGAATCCGGCACTCGGACCATCTCCTTCCCGGGGCTCGGACTCGGTCGAAGCCGGTTGGTCAGGTCAGTCCGGACCTGCTGCAGGCGGCCTCGAGTCGGGGGACGCAGATCTGCCGGACGGTGTAGAAGCCGTCCTTGACCAAGGTGTTCTTGATGTTGGCGACGGTCACGGACACGGGGGTGAGCAGGACGGCCGGGACGGTCTTCCCGCCTCGGGTCGTGACCTTGTCCTTGCCGACCTGATCGAGGGCGCTCCGGCGCGCCGCGGCCACGGCCATGGCGGCCCCGGCGGAGGCCTCGGGGCCGAAGGGCTTGTAGACGGTCATGTACTGATCGCCGGCGACGATGCGCTGCACCGCCCCGAGTTCGGCGTCCTGGCCGGTGACCGGGGGCAACGGCTCGACCTTGTTCGCCTTGAGCGCGGCGATGCTGCCGGCGGCGAGGCCGTCGTTGGCGGAGTAGACCCCCTGGATGTTGGCCACGCCCAGGGCGGCGATGGCGCCGGACATGTTCGTGTTCGCGATCTCCGGCCGCCACTGCAGCGTGTCGTACGCCTTGCCGATCTTCACTCTCCCCGTGAGCACGGACAACGCGCCCCTCTTGAACGACCCTGTATTGGGGTCGCTGGGATCGCCGTTCATCATGACGATCTGGGGCGTGCGGCCGTGGTCGCCCATGGCCTTCAGCAGCGCCCTGCCCTGGAGCCTGCCGACCTCCTCGCCGTCGAAGGAGACGTAGCCCGAGATCGGGCCCTGCGCGAGCCGGTCGTAGGCGATCACCGGGATGTGCGCCTGAGCCGCGTCCTGCACCGAGGGGCGAAGGGATCTGGCGTCCACCGCCACGAGAACGATCGCATCGACGCCCTTGGTGATCATCGAGTCCATCTGCTCCTGCTGGAACGCCACATCGCCCTTGGCATTGGCGTACTCGATCGTGCAGCTCCGGCACAGCTCCATGATGTTCTTCTCGAGCAAGGGCCTGTCCTGTGTCTCCCAGCGGGCCGTGGTGGCATCCGGCAGCAGCAGGGCGATCTTCGGTGTGTTCCCCCCGTCGGAGTCGCTTCCGGTGCCCGACCCGCAGGCCGGTACGGCAACGGCCGTCGAGACCGCGGTCATGACGACGGCCGCGCCCCGTATGCAGGCCTTCATGTGCGAGACCTCCCTCCGAGCACGGGTCGGGTGGTCACGCCGGCATGGAGAGCCAGAAGGACACTGGTCGCTGCCCGCACGCGGCGACACCTGGCCCTCTCACGTGAGCGGCAAGACGACCATGCCGTCAGTGTGGCACCGGCTACGGCGATCTGCGAATGCAGTAGCGGTTTGCTCCAATATGCGATTCTGTTGTGGGGACGCCCGATCTCAGCCGCATCCGCGGCACGGACGGGAGGTAGGTTGCGGACATGCCTGAAGACGGCGGTGCCCGGGCCGGAGTCTCTCAGCTGCGGGCATCCGGAGCCGATACCGCGGACGCGGGCGGCCTGCCCGCGGTGCCCGAGGCGGCAGTGGGCGAGCGGGCTCTGACCTTCGCCGGAGCGGCCGTGGCAGCGGTCTACGTGCCCGCCGGCGACAAGGACGAGATGCGACTGGCGGAGACCGCCCGCTGGGCCGTTTCCGACTACCGGCTGCCCGAGCGTCTGCCCCTGTCGGGGAGCTCACCCGCCGCGCACGCCTTCCGCACCGACCGCCCGCTGTGGCTCACCCCCGCGGAACTGGCCGCATACCCCGAGGGCGCTCCCACTCCGCCGCACACGGAGGCCTCGCTCGGCGCCCTGCCGCTGGAGGCGGACGGCAGCCGGCTCGGCTGCCTCGTCGTCGTGGGGGCCTGTGCGGACGGCTTCGAGGACGAGCAGCGCCGCTTCCTGGAGCGGTACGCCGATGCCGTCGCCGGTCTTCTGCTGGTCGCCGCCGGCCGGTCCCCGCCGTCGCCGCTGCTCGGTCCCGCCCTGCAGAGTCTGCGCGTCGGCTCGTTCGTGCTGGTGCCCGACACCGGCCTGATCGAGGCGGACGACACCCTGCTCGAACTGCTCGGTATCACGCCGGCCGACTTCGACGGCAAGGCGGACACCCTACTGGCGCACGCCCTGCCCGAGGACATGCATGCGCTGGTGTCGGTCCTCGAACCTGCTCCGCAGGCGTTCGGCCGGCGGGAGCTGGAGTTCCGGGTGCGCGGCCCGACGGGGGAGATGCGCTGGCTGAGCCTGAGCTGCCGGGTGGTGGCGGGCACCGACGACCGGCCCGAGCAGGTGCTGGGCGTGGTGACGGCGACCTCCGTGCTGCGCCGCGGCCCCGACGACGTCTCCAGGATCCAGTGGCTGACCGCCGCCCTCGACGACGCCACCACCGTCCGTGACGTCAGCCGTGTCGTGGTCACCGCGCTGCGGGAGCCGCTGGGAGCCGATCGGGTGGCCCTTGCGGAGCTGCAGGGCGACCGGCTCATGGTCACCGTGCTCGATCCGCCGCAGCCTGCCGACTGGCCCGAGGGCTGGCGCGCCGAGTGGCGTACCGAGTGGCCGGACGCACCGGTCAGCGCCCTGCCCACCCTTCAACTGGCCCTGCGCGACGGGCGATTGGACCTGTGGCCGGCCGGTACGGCCTTCGAACCGAACCTCGCGGGCATCGGCGACGGAGGCCTGGCCGTCCTGCCGCTGCCCGCCAAGGGCCGCGTCGCCGGCCTCTGCCTGGTCGGCTGGGACCAGCCGCACGAGTTCGCCCCCGACGAACGGTCCCTGCTGACCGCCACCGCGGCGCTGGTCGGACAGGCCCTCAAACGGGCGCACGAGCACGACGCCGAGCAGGAACTCGCGACGATGCTGCAGCGCAGCCTGCTGCCCCGTCGCCTCCCCGAGCTGCCCGGCGGGACGGCCGTGGCCCGGTATCTGCCCGCCAGACGGGGCCTGCAGGTGGGCGGCGACTGGTACGACGTCATCGCCCTGTCCGAGGACCGGGTGGCCCTGGTCATAGGCGATGTCCAGGGGCACAGTGCCGGAGCCGCGACCATCATGGGCCAGATGCGTACGGCCGTCAGGGCCTACGCGGTGGAGGGCCACCCGCCCGACGTGGTCGTCTCCCACGCCAACCGCCTGCTCGTCGGCATGGAGACCGACCTCTTCGCCACCTGCTGCTACGCCGAACTGGACCTGGAGCAGGGCAACACCCTCTTCGTCCGGGCCGGGCACCTCGCCCCTCTGGTGCGCCATCCCGACGGCAGCACCGAGGAGATCGAGGTCGAGGGGGGACTCCCGCTGGGCATTCTCGAGGAGGCGGAGTTCCCGATGACCTCGGTCGAGCTGGCCCCCGGCACGGTCCTCGCCCTGGTCACCGACGGCCTGGTCGAGGCCGCCGGCCTGCCCCTCGACGAGGGCATGCGCCAGACACGCGGCGCGCTCGCCGCGGCCGACCCGGCGGATCTGGGGCGCATGGCCGACCAACTGCTCGGCGACGTCGGCCGCCGCGAGGACGACGTCGCGGTGCTGCTGCTGCGCTACGACGGCATGGGGACCCGGCCGATCAGGGCCGGCTGGGTGGTGTGGCGGCTGCCCGACGCCGTCATGCACGCCCGCCGCTTCACCGCCCGCACACTGCGCAGCTGGCAGGCCGAGGACGTGGCCGACGCGGTCCTGCTGGTCGTGTCCGAACTCGTCACCAACGCCCTGGTGCACACACAGGGTCCGGTCCGTCTCGACCTCATGCTCCGGGGAGACCGGGTGAGGGTCTGCGTGGGCGACTCCTCGCCCCGTGCCCCCGCCAAGCCGGTGATCGTGGACTGGGAGTCGACCGGCGGCCGGGGCCTGCTCCTGGTCGAGGCGATGTCGGAGATGTTCGGCTCGATGCCGGTGGCCGGTGGCAAACAGGTGTGGAGCGAGATCGCCCTTCCGGGGCGAGCACCGGCGCCCACCGCCTCTGGGCCGGGAACGGAACAAGGGAGCCGGCGGTGAGAACCCGCATGTGGCATGTCGTCGCCGCCGTCGTCGCGGGACTCATGACGATGTCCCAGGCCGCCTGCGGAGGAGACGGCACGGCGGGATCCGACAGCTTCACCGTGGGCCTGCTGCTCCCGAGCCGTTCGGTCCCCCGCTGGGAGCACTCCGACAGACCGCTGATCGAGAAGCGGCTGAAGGAGCTGTGTCCGCGCTGCACCACGGAGTACGCCAACGCCGAGAACGACGCGGACCGACAGCGCCAACAGCTGACCTCCATGATCACCAAGGGGGTCAAGGTCCTGATCCTCGACGCCGCCGACGCGAGGGCGCTCCGCTCCTCCATCGTCGAGGCCCGCCGGGCGGACGTAGCGGTCGTCGCCTACGACCGGCTGGCGGAGGGCCCGGTCTCGGGCTACGTCAGCTTCGACGGAGCCCAGGTCGGCAGGCTCCAGGGCGAGGCGCTGCTGAAGGCCATGGACGGCCGGGCGAGGAGCAGGCAGGTCGTCATGCTGAACGGCGATCCCACCAGCCCCAACGCGGCCTGGTTCAGAAAGGGCGCCCTGTCCGTCCTGGCGGGCAAGGTCCGCATCGGCAGGTCGTACGCCATCCAGGGCTGGAGCACGGACGACGCCCACGCCCAGATGTCCGCCGCCGTCGCGGCCCTGGGCCCGGACCGGATCGGCGGGGTCCTGGCGGCCAACGACGCGATCGCCGCCGGTGCCATCTCCGCACTCAAGCGCGCGGGCGTCGGGCGGCTTCCCCCGGTCACCGGTCAGGACGCCGACCTCGACGCCGTCCGGCGCATCGTCGTGGGCGAGCAGTACATGACGGTGTACAAACCGTTCCGGGCGGAGGCGGACGCGGCCGCCGCCATGGCCGTCGCGCTGGGGCGTGGCGAGGATCCCCGCAACGTCGCCACCACGACGACCGACAGCCCCACCACCAGCCGTATCCCGGCCGTGCTGCTCACCCCTAGGGCCGTCACCGTCCACACCATCGAGCAGACCCTCGTCAAGGACGGCGTGTACACCATCGACGAGATCTGCACCCGCGCGCTCCGGGCCGCCTGCCAGAAAGCCGGACTCGGGCGGTAGTCGCCGTCAAAGGGGCGGGCACGGTCAGGGCGTCATGCCGACGTTGATCTCGTTGCCGATCTGCACCGTAGTACTCGGCGCCCAGGTCGAGTGCCCGCTGGGCCGTCGAGACGTCCGCGCCACGCATGCTGAGCGAGCCCGCGGCGGAGGCGCTCGTCGGCGTGGTGAGCATGGCCGCCGGGAGCGCGGCGGCCACTGCGGCGCCCATCGGCCGAGCAGAGCGTGACCGCTCACCGTGTGCTGCAGACCGTCCTCGGTGCCGCAGCCGTGCCGGGCTGTGCGTCCTGCACCGCCTGTATGCCCTTGAGGAGGCCCGGGATGTCGGGGTCCTGGTCGGGGGCTGCGGCCCTTGCCAGGGTCAGCAGGACGGCTTCGTAGAAGGCGTCCCGCACGGCGGGGGCCATGACGTCGGAGGCGTCCAGACAGCGCGGGCCGTGACCGGTGAGCCGTTTCGCGATCTCGTCCTCGACCTGACCGCCCTGGGGGTGTACCTGGCGATTGGCCGAGAAGACGTGCGCCACCTCGGCCCATTGCTGCTGGCCCTCCTTGGAGGCCAGCCGCTCGATCAGATCCTTGGCCTGGCGGCGGTCGCTGAACAGGGCGGCGAAGTCACCGGTCACCTCATGGCCCCGGACCTGATCCGGGCCCCCTGGCAGCAGCGGAGCGGAGTCCATCAGCTCCGCGCGCTTCGCGTCGGTCTCTCCGTAGAAGGAGCGGGCGAAGGAGCCCTGGTGCTCCAGGGTGCATCCGCGCCGGCCACCGAACAGCAGCCCATGGCGGCGCGGGGCGCCGCGGTGATCGGTGAGCAGGGCCTGCGCGGCCGCCGCCCTGTCCTTCTGGAACGGGCGGGCCCATGCCTCCCAGGCGTTGCGCACCGCAGCACTGGTCCACCACTTTTCCTTCCTGTTCCTGCCCAGCGCCCACTTTCCGTAGATGCCCGGGCCCTCCCGCTGCAGCACCAGGTCCTCGATCCAGTCGGTGCCGGGCCAGCCGGAGGCGCCGTCGTCCCCCATGCCGACGCACCAACTCTTCAGCGGCGCCGGGTGGTCGGCGGGCCGGTGGCCCTGTCGGTACCAGACGATGCTCTTCAGGTCCGCCTTGACCGGAACCCAGTACACGTCTCGGGAGGTGCCGCTCGCCGCACTCCACGGCTCGCCGTATTGCCGAGGGTCGTAGAGGTCGTTGAGCCGCTTGAGGCGGTGCTGGTCCGCGTACTCGGCGAGTTCACCGATACCCGGCATGATCACGATGTCCGGGGGTTCCCCCGACTGCACCTTGGAGAGCAGCACCTCGCGCTGGGCCGCGGTGCCCTGATAGCGGAAGGGAATGCCGAGACTCTGCAGCACCTCCTTGAACTGCTTCTCCTGGGTGCCGGTCCACGTCCCGAGGATGGTCACCGGCTGCTGGTCGTCCTGTTCCGCCCACACCACCACGATGCCGGTGGCAGCGGTCAGCAGCAGTACCACGACGAACACCAGCACCTTGAACCGCCGGGTCACCGTCGCCTCCAGTAGTCGCTGTCGAGCCGGAGCACGAGACCTGTCGCGGGCAGGAGGACGACCAGCAGTCCGCCGATCAGGGTGCCCCGGTACACCCTGTCCGTCCAGGCGTCATCGGCCAGTTCCCGCCGGACCGACTCGGACTTCTCCGTGACCGTTTGCTGCACGCCGTCCAGCTCGTCGCCGCGGCTGTTGTGACGGGAGACCCCGGTGATCGTCTGCAGGTCGCTGAACGCGTTGTCGAGATCGTCCTCGGTGGCGGAGGTCGTCAGCAGCGGGACGACCGCGAGCAGCACCGTGAGCACGAAGCCTGCGAGCAGGTACGGATTCCAGTCTCGGCCGCAGCGGTCGCGCAGCACGAACAGCGCGGACATCAAGGTCAACGCCAGGGCTGCCAGGGCGAGTTCGGCGACCCACCAGCCGCTGCGCTGCACCCACCCCATGGCGGCGGTGGCTTCGGCGTGCTCCATCTGGACCTGCTGCAGTCGGTCCAGCCGGGGCACGAGTCCCACGCCCGGGCGGGTGAGCAGCGACCTCGCCTCCCTCAGCTTCTGCTCCTGCATGTAGTACTGGTCCTGGTACAGGGACGTGCCGAGGTTGAGGGAGTTGCCGTAGGTCGCGAGCAGACCGTTGACGGTGCCGAGGTCCTGGTCCGTCCGATCCGCGATCCGGGACAGGCTCTGGTCGGCGGCGGAGAGCTGGGACCGGTAGGTCTCGCCGGAGCCCGCGACGCGGATGAGGTTCTTGTGCAACAGGACTTCGGTCTCCCACTGGGCACGCAACACCGCGAGCCGGGCGGCGGCAAGCCCCTGGACGGCCGGCGCCTCCCGGGACGAGAGCGCCTCGGCGCCGCGCTGGGTCTGGTGGTAGGAGAGGAGCAGGGAGCCCACCGCCACCGTCGCGCACATCGTGAGGGCCAGCAGGTGCACCTCGAGCAGCCGGCGGGTCCGCCAGGGGCTCAGGCGCCCCCGCCAGAAGGCGGCAAGGGAGTAGCCGCGAGGGGAGGTGGCGAGTCCGGCCGTCACAGCAGCTCCTTCCCGCAGACGATGCAGTAACGGGCCTCGCTCCCGGCCGGGGTGGAGCAGTGTCTGCAGCGCGGGCCCGGACGCGGGAAGACGGTGTCGGTCAGGGTTCCGCCGGGATAGGACCCGGCGCGCAGGATCATCGGGCGGAGGGCACCGGAGTCGACGGCGTTCGGCAGCCGGACCCGCCCAGCCCCGGCGTCCTCGATGTCGGCGACTTCGCGGATCTCGTCCAGCACCCAGTCCGCGTCGAACTTCTCAGCCATGCCTGCGGCCTGCCCCAAGCAGCGTTCGGCGACCTCCCGTCGGCCTTTCTGGAGAGCTTCGAGCCCCTCCCGCAGGGCATTGCGCATGACGGCGGTGCCGGTCAGGAAGCGCACGCTGTCGGCGCCCGCCGAGGCGTGCGCCGGTGCCGGTCCGGGGCGGTGCCAGCGGGCGACGACGGGCGCGTGGACATCGCCGATGGAGACCATGGCGAACTGCAGGTCGGTCTCCAGCGGGTCGGCGTCGGCGTCGGCGACGAGAGTGAGCAGATAGTCGCGCCTGCCCTGCTCCTGCCACTGGTAGGTCGGGAAGCTCCAGTGGTGCGGCCGGTCGGGCTGCGGCAGTGCGCCCAGGCGGCGCGGCCTGGGAGCCTTCTCGCTGAGCGAGACCTGGCGCACGGAGGGCCGCACGGTCACCTCGATCGGCAGTTGCGGGGTGTGCACCCGGCGCAGCCGCTCGATGGCGCCCGTGATCGCCCCGCCGAGCCCCTCGTTCACGAACTCGGCGGTACCGTGCAGCCGCTCGGCGAGGGCCAGCAGCGGGTCGGCGTTCCAGTCCGTCCCCACGGCGAACACATCGCAGGTGAACTGCCCGGCGCAGGCTGCCAGTTCCTCCTCCAGCCGGGTCTCGCCCGGGGCGCTGCTGCCGTCGGTGATCAGCACCAGATGGCGTACGGACAGCGGGCGGCCGGTGAGCAGGGCACGTGCACCGGCCGCCCAGACGGCGTACCCGGCGGGCCGCGGACCGTCCTTGTGCAGCGGGAGCGCGCCCGCGGCGAAGACGGCCCGGCGCTTGTGGGCGTCGTCGGCCACGGCCCACTCGGCATCGCCCCGCGGATAGCTCCGCACCGGCTCGGGGCCGCTGCCCAGCACGGTGAAGGAGATGCCGTCGGGCAGGGCGCGCAGTGCGGCCGGCAGCGCGTGCCGTACGGTCGGCCGGTTGGCCTCGGCGACGTCCACCGCGATGATCACGGCGAGTTCCACCGCGGGCAGGTCGACGGGAGCGCTGTCGGCGGCCACGTCGACCTGCAGATGTGCTTCGATCTTCGCGCTGCGGTGCGGGCGCAGGTCCCCGTCGAGCTCGACGCGCAGCTGGATCTCCGGCTGCGGCGGCAGGGTGTGGCTGCTCATGCCGTACGTCACCGCTCCTTCCCCTTCGTCGCCGTTCGGGCTGTCGTCGCTGTACGGCCGGCCCGTCAGAACACGGTCTGCGGCCGTATCGCGTGCAGCAGGTCCACAAGGTGCTCATGGGCGGCGGCCGACTCCCGGTTGCGTGCGGCCAGTTGCCGGTAGTGCGACTCCAACTGTCTGCGCAGCTCGCGTTCCGCCGCGCTCATGCGTCTCAGGCTCCGGACGTACAGCCGTCCTGCGTCCCCTTCCACGGGGCCGGGACGGTCGCCGAGGCTGCGGAGGGCGTCCAGTTTCCATTCGTGCAGTTCGGTGCTCAGGCGCAGCGCCTCGTCCTCGGACAGGCTCGGCTCACCGGCGCCCGGTGTCTGGTGCACAAGACCGGCCAGTTCGGCCAGCGCCGCGTCGATGTCGGTCGGCTCGGCGAGCGAAGCGAGATGGGGGTCCCCCCGGACGAAGTCCGGGGGAGGGGCGCCCTCTCCTGGCAGCCGGGCGGCGCGGATGCGCAGGGAGGCGATCCGGGCGACGGTGTGGTCCAGGGTGCCGGGGCGGACCCGGCCGAGCACGTCGAGGGCCGCCCGGCGGTCGCCCGCACGCAGCGCGAGGCGGGCCAGGCCGAGGGCGGCGCCGCCGTGCGCGGGGTTGCGGGCGAACACGGCCTCGTACAGTTCCTTGGCGGTGGGCCCGGCCCGGTCGTCGCCGAGCCGCTCCCCGCAGTAGGCGAGGGCCAGTTTGGGCGCGTACTCGCCGGGCAGCTCGAGATGGACCTGGGCGAAGTGGGTCCTGGCCTCGGCGACCTGCCGCGGGTCGTCGTGCAGACCGGCGCTGCGCAGTGCGAGCAGCGCGCGGTGCCACTCCAGCCGCCACCGGCGCACGGCCGAGGGCCCGGGGATGGAGTCGGCGGTGTCGAGCTCCAGTTGCGCCCGCTCCAGGTCGTCCTCCGTGTTCCGGTCCAGCAGGACGCGCACGTTGTGCAGACAGATCTCCACCGAGCGCGGCTCCTCGTCCTCCTGGTCGAGGAGTCGGCCCGGGTCGTAGCCGCTGCTCACCTCGAACCGTGCGGTCTGCGGATCGCCGGGATAACGACGCGGCACGGGCAGACAGCGGGCGATCTCGGCGGGGGTGGGGGCGCCCAGGTCGAGGGCGGGGGCCACGGGCGGTTCGTAGCGGAAGCGGCGGGGGCGCTCCAGCCAGTGCTCGATGCCCGGGACCGTGCCGAGGCGGGCACCGAGCAGGTGTGGGGACGGGCGGAAGTAGTCGGAGGGCTCGGGCGGGTCGGTCTTGCCGCGCAGCGCACGGATCTCCCGCAGCGCGCCCCGCAGTTGGCCGGCCATCTCCCGGGCGTCGGCGAACCGCTGGCCCGGGGCCGGCCGCACGGCGCGCTCGACGACCTTCCAGAAGGAGGCGGTGCCGAGACCGGGCACCTGGTCGACGGCCCAGCCGCCCAGTTCCCGCAGGGTGACGCCGACGGTGTGCAGGTCGTGGGCGACGGTGGGGCCCGGCGAGAACGCGGTCTCGGGTGCCATGTACGGGGGTGTGACATGGGCAGGGGGCAGGCTCTGGCCGTGTTCGCGCATGCCGCCGAGATCGATGACCTTGACGCCGTCCTCGTGGTGCACGACGTTCGAGGGCTTCATGTCCCCGTACACGAAGACCCGTTCGCGGCCGGCATGCAGATGGACGAAGGCCTCCAGGATCTGGCACCCGTACGTGGCCACATGCTCGATGTCGAGGACCGTCTCACCGCGCCGGGTCTCCTCGACGAGCTTCTCGAGGGTGCCGTCGCCGACGTCGTCCATGACGATGTAGCCGCCGGTGACCTGGCCGTCGGCGTCGCTGCGGGCGACGAAGTCGCGGATCTGGACGATGCGCGGGTGGCGGATCGCGACGAGGTTCTGGCGTTCCACGTCGGCGAGCCGGGCACCGTCGTGCTCGTACCGGTTGAGCAGTCCCTTGACGGCGACGACGTCACCGAGATGGGTGTCCTCGGCCAGGTAGACCCAGCCCTGGCCGCCGTGCGCGATGGGCCCCATGATGCGGTACTGGTCGCGCAGCGTGGCGCCCTCGGCGAGTTCGGGACGGTACGAGTAGGGCTTGCCGCAGACCGGGCAGTGCCCCTCGGTCGGCACCGGGCCCTCGGTGTAGGGCGGGGCGAAGGTGATGCCGCATTCGGCGGACGAGCACGCCATGGTGATGCGCAGCGGTGCTTCCGGGTCGATGAGGCGTTCCTCGGGGGGCCGTGGCACGCGCTGGGGCAGTGCGAGGAGCTCGCGGGGCCCCAGGTCCTGCGGGTTCTCGGGCAGCGCGGGCAGTGCGGGGGCGTCCTCGGCACGGCCGCAGTCGGAGCAGTAGCCGGTGGGCAGCACGGTGCCGCCGCAGGGGGCTCCGTTGAAACGCCGGTGCGGGCAGGCCGTCATCCCTGGCCTCCGTGGTGCCGAAGGTCGGCACGCACGGTCTTGAGCAGCCCGCGCAGCCGGGACAGCTGCTGCTGTGGTTCCGTGAGGCCTTCGATGAGGCGGAGTTCGTGGCGCCGCCGGTCGGCAGTCTCGGTGGCGCGGCTGAGGGAGGCGCTGTCGACGACACCCCAGCGGAGGGCGCGGCCGAACTCCTCGGTCTGCAGACGGGTGACCAGCGCGTCCGCATGGGCGAGCAGTGCGGGCCGCAGGAGTCGGTCGCGAGCCGCGTTCCAGCCGGTGCCGCCCTCTTGGCGGAAGACGAGCAGCAGCCGGACGCCGAGGACCCGTAATCGGACGAGGAGTTCGATCAGCGGGCCAGGCTCCGGTTCTTCGTCGAGGCCGTCGACGAGGACCGTGACCGGGCGGACGGGCGCGCGGTCGGCCGCCCGCCCGGGCTGCGGCTTGCGGCCGAGCAGCCAGTACCAGTACGCCAGGTACTCGCCGGTCGGGACGGTGATCCTGTCCAGGGCGTGGTCGGCGAGGTCCGGCCTGCTGGCGCCGCCGCGATGGACGACGTCGGCGCGGTGCAGCAGGTGGCGCAGCGAGCGGTCCTTGCCGCTGCCCGGGGTCACCACAGTGATCTTCACCGGGTCCTCGTCCGGGTCCTCGAACCACCGTATCGACCGCTCCTCGAAGTCGCGGTCCCATGCGGACGGGCGGCTCAACTCATCGACGAGCGACGAGAGTTCGGCGATGCGCTCGACGGGGATCAGATAGGAGAAGGCGAGCCGGTTCTTCTCGGGCAGCACCTCGTTCATGTCGCCGCGCCAGCTGACGACGAGGCCGACCACGCGCACGGGAGGCCCTTCGCGCGGCCCGGTGCACACGCCGGCGCCGCTGAAGCCCCGGCGGACCACCTCCGCCTTGGTGACGGCGTCGAGTTGCACCAGATCGCCGCTGGCCCCGCTGATCCGGCCCCACAGGCTCATGCCGTCGTCGAAGCCCACCGCGTAGCCGGTCGCATGCACCTCCATGCCGCCGTACAGTGCGCGCTCCAGTGGGGCGGGGCGCGCCCGCGGGCGGGGACTGTCCAGACGCAGCACGGCGACGTCCTCGCCGCTCCCGCGGTCCGGCAGCCAGCCGCCGGGCAGGACGCGTGCGGCCACCGGTTCCAGGTCGCTGTTCTCCGCGAACTCCAGCCACATGACGGCGTCCGGGCGGTCCACCACATGCGCGCAGGTCAGCGCCGTGTGCTGATCGACGAGCACACCGGCGCCACAGATGGGTCCCTGAGCGCCCTCGCGCCGCAGCCTGAGCCTCCAGTCCGCACGCAGTTCCCCCATGGCGTCTCAGACTACGCTCGGAGCATGCTGCGTCCCTAGACTTGTGACCAGCTTCGATCGGCCAATCAAAGGAATCCGGCCGCTGGTTGACATCGGAGACCCGGAACCGGTGGGTCGGTCGGTGCCTAGTGTCGGTGGTCTCCGATCCTGACGGTGCCCTTGGTCCTCGTGCCGTCCCGGTTGTCGTAGACGACGTCGCCGGAGGACTTCCTCCAGATCCTGATGCGGTACGTGTCCGGGCCGTCGGTGGCGGTGATGCGGAACCCGTAGCCGCCCTTGCCGTCGACTGTGCCGGAGCCCTGGTAGACGGCCCGGGAGCCGGTGATCACCAGCCAGTCGGAGCCGGTGGAGCGGAAGGTGAGCTTGGCGGCCCCGAAGACGAACGCGGCCTCACCGGTGGGGGTGGTGGCCCCCTTCCGGTACCGGGCACCGAAGGTGAACGCCGCCTTGCCGGTCAGAGCGGACCTGGCAGGGAAGGCGCCGACCGGTGACGTGATGGTGCCGGCGCCGAACGCCGGACCGGCGTCACGGTCGTAGACGATCACCTCGGGGAGCGTCGTGCTGTCCGTGCCCCCGTCGTCGTCCGAGGCGGTGATCACCGGGCGTTGGATGCCCGCGGCGGCGTAGACGTGCTCGGCCCGGCAGGCGTCGCCGGAGTCGGTGAGCCGGCCCGGTGCCGGTCGGGTGCCGTCCTTCCAGTCGATCGTGCAGATGTGGCTGTCGGACGTGCCCGGATCGGTGAAGGAAGCGGTGACAACCACCGTTTTCCCCACGGGAGTCGGGGTGGCCGGGCCTGTCGCCGAGGTGATCGACGGGGCGGCGTTGGAGACCGTGACCGTGGTGGTGTCGGTGCTGCGACCGCCGGTCAGGGTGAGCTTGAAGGTGCCGTTGTCGGTGCAAGTGACCGTGGTGCGGGTCGAGTTGGGGTCGGTGACCGTGCAGGGTGCGCCGTTCTCCACCGTCCACTTGGGCGTGCCCGCTCCGGAGACGGTGCCGGCCAGCGGGATGGCGTCGCCCTCGGTGCCGGTGGCGTCCGGGCCCGCGTGGACGATGGTGACCGGGTCGATGCTCGTGAGCGTCGGGACGACCTTCTCGATCAGGCCGTCGGAGTCGAACTCCATCTTGTCGATGGTGGTTTCACGATGGGTGCCGTCTCCGCCGGGGATGGCGAAGCGGTGGTAGGCGATGTACCAGTCGTCGGTGTTCGGGACGTGTACGACGCTGTGGTGGCCGGTGCCCTTGATGCCCTGGGAGAGATCCTTCGACAGGATCACGCCCCGCTTGGTCCAGGGGCCGGTGGGGGAGGGGCCGGTGGCGTAGGCGACCCGGTAGTTCTCGTCCCGGGTGTCGTTCTCCGACCACATGAAGTAGTAGGTGCCCTTGCGCTTGATGACGAAGGAGCCCTCGTTGTAGCCGTTCGGGGTGATGTCCTTGACCTTCGAGGTGTCGATGGAGGTCATGTCCGCGCCGAGCGGCACGACATACGCATGGCCGTTGCCGAAGTACACATACGACTGGCCGTCGTCGTCGGTGAAGACCGCGGGGTCGATCATCTGGCCGCTGAAGTCCCCCGCCTTGAGGAGGGGCTTGCCCAGCGCGTCCTTGAACGGGCCGGTCGGCGAGTCGGAGACCGCGACGCCGATGTTCGCGTCGGCGCAGAAGTAGAAGTAGTACTTCCCGTCCTTCTCGGCGATGGTCGGCGCCCAGGCCCTGCTGTCCGCCCAGGAGACGTCCGGGCCGAGGTCGAGGATGACGCCGTGGTCCTTCCAGTGGACCAGGTCGGTAGAGGAGTACGCCTTGAACCGCGTACCGCTCCAGCCCTCGAAGCCGTCGGTCGTCGGATACATGTAGAAGGTGTCGCCGAAGCGGACGATGTTCGGGTCGGCGTTCAGCCCCGGTAGCACCGGGCTCTTCATGACGAGCGCCGAGACCGTCCAGGTGCGCTTGGTGCCGTCGGAGCCCGTCACCTCGTACGTCACCGGTTTGCTGAAGTCCTGGACACTGCCGGAGGCGGGACTGATCGCCGCGCCGTGGGCCAGGGTGAACTCCGGTGCCAGCGCGGTGAGATCGGTGCCTTCCTTCATCGGCAGGGTGATCCTGCTGTCCGCGTTGTCGACGATGGCGTCGACCTTCAGACCGGGGTGCGTGGCCTTCGCGATGCCCGCCGTGTTGCCGCTGAGCTCCATGACCTCCGCGGCCGACAGCGCCCGGCCGTAGATGCGGAAGTCGTCGACCTCGCCGCCGAAGTACGGGTCGGCCGAGTACAGGGAGCGGCCGATGTAGCCGCTGTAGTCCTTGTTCGCGTCGTACAGCTCGGACGGCTTGACGGTGGTCGTGGTGCGGGCCGCCTCGATGCCGTCGACGTAGAGGACCAGCGTGCCGGTCGAGCCGTCGAGGGTGACGGTGACGTGCCGCCACTTGCCAGGTGTGAGCTGCGATCCGGCCGTCAGCTTCGACTCCGCCGACCAACTGGCCTTCGTGATCGCCGAGTAGAGGCTGGAGCCGCCGTTGGAGGGGGTGGCGAAGAGGTACTTGTTGCTGTCGGGGCCGAGCCCGAACAGCCACTGGAAGCTGCTGCCGCCCTTCCACTTGGCGTAGGTCGACACGGTCACGCTGTCGGCGTTCTTCAGCACCCCGTTCGGGATCTTCACATACGGCGAACTCGACGCGTCGCCCGACATCTTGAACGAGCCGCCCTGCACACCCGTGCCGAAGTCGGGCGTGTGGACGTAGGTGCCGTGGTAGCCGTGCCCGCTGGAGTCGCGGGCGATGTTGCCGCCCGACTCGTCGAAGTCGTAGTGCAGGAGCAGGTCGGCCGGGACGTCGGCGCCCTCCTCCGAGACCGTGACCTCGGCCTGGACGGGGATCGCGGCGCCGTCCGGCAGGCTGCCGGTCACGGTGAAGGTGCCGTCCTGCGCGTAGGCCGACGCCGGGACGTCGTCCCAGGTCACGGCGACCGGCCGGTCGACGCCGTCGGCGTACTTCGCGATCACGGTGGCCGGCAGGACCGGCGCCTGACCGGTCTTCGTCTTCACCTTGACGCCCTCGACGCTCTCCACCAGTTGGTCGGGCTGGTAGGCGCGCAGCAGACGGTCGTACTCGGCCTGGGTGACAGGCAGGACGGTGCCGTGGCGGGGCCTGGCCGGCAGGTCGTAGCCGGTGGACGGGGTCCACTTGCCGGAGGCCAGGTCTGTCGTCTCGAACGGGATGTAGCCGCGGCCGCCGAACTCGTCGAGGAAGGCGTACCACTTGTCCTCGGTGTTGGACTTGAACACCAGCGGGCCCTCGGCCGCGCTCATCGCGCCCTTGCCGATGCCCTCGGCGACCGGGTCCCAGGAGCCCAGGATCGAGTCGCTCTTCTCCTCGAAGATGAACTTGCTGTTGGGGGTGGAGGAGGTGTTGTTCCGCTCGTCCTTGGACAGGCGGTAGTACGTCCCGTCGTGCTGGATCATCGTGGAGTCGATGACCGAGTAGCCGCGGTCGATCCACACCTTGGGCTCGCTGAACGTGTAGAAGTCGCGGGTGGTGGCGTACATCATGCGGTTGTACGTGTCGCCGCTGTGCTCGGCGTTGTCGTACAGCTTCGACGCCCAGAAGACCACGTACTCGCCGCGCTTCGCGTCGTAGAACGCCTCCGGCGCCCAGGTGTTGCCCGCGCTGTCGGGGGAGATCTTCACCAGCCGCTGGTCGGTCCAGTGCACCAGGTCGGTGGACTCCCAGATCATGATGGACTTGCTGCCGGTGCGCTGGGCGGCGTCCCAGTCGCCGTTGCCGTAGATCCTGAGGTCGGTGGCGATCTGGTAGAACTTGTCGCCCTCGGGGGAGCGGATGATGAACGGGTCGCGCAGGCCCTTCTCACCGAGCGTGGAGGTCAGGACGGGCCTGCCGTCGTTCAACTCCCGCCAGTGCAGAGGGTCGTTGCCCTTGCTGAGGGCGTTGTAGATCTGTTCCCCGTCCGCGGTGCCCTCGCCGGTGAAGTAGCTGAACATATAGCCCTTGAGGGCCGCCTTGGCGGGCAGTTCGGGCACGTGCGCGGTGAAGGTGCGGGTGGCGGTCGCCGCGCCCTTGGTGACGGTGGCGGTCAGCTCGACGGTGGTGGCGCCGTCGCCGTGCGCGGGGCGGTGGACCACACCGTCGGCGGAGACGACGTCCGGGTTCGCGGAGGACCAGGCGACCTGCGTGCCGTACGAACCGCTCGTCGGGAGGGTGAGGTTGCCGCGTGCGTCGTCGAGGTTGTGGACGCTCAGCGCGTCGGCGGCCCGCCGGGTGGCGGTGGCGTCGTCGAAGTCGGGCAGGACCGTGACCTCGAAGGTTCGGGTGTCGGTGACCGTGCCCTTCTTCAGGGTCGCCGTCAGCGTGGCATGGCCGTCCGGTGAACCGGCCGCCGGACGGGTCACCTTGCCGGAGTCCGAGACGACCGAGGTGTTGTCGCTGGCCCAGCTGATCGTGGAGCCGCCCGCCGTACCGGTCTTCGGCAGGTCCAGGTCGGCGGTGACGGCGCTGGTGTCACCGAGGCTCAGGGTCGCCTTGTCGTCGGCGACGCCCTGCGTGTCGACGGGGAGGGCGAGTTGCTGGACCTCCGAGCCGGACAGTGCGCGGTCGTAGACACGGAAGTCGCGGATGCGGCCCTTGAAGAGCTTGTCGCCGGAGTACAGGGACTTGCCTATGTAGTTGGCGGTGGTGGTGCCGGAGCCGATCGCGCCGGGGGTGATCGTCACCGACGTGTTGCGGCCGACCTCGACGCCGTCCTCGTAGAGCACGCCCGTGGTGCCGGTCTGGGTGTAGGCGAGGTGCTTCCAGACCGCGCGGGTGAGATTGTGCGAGTCGTTCGGCTTCGTGGTCTGTTCCGTCGACCAGTTGCCGGTCGCCACCGAGGTGCGCAGGGAGTTGCCGGTCGTGAACAGATAGCCGTTGCCGTTGCCGCCGCTGGAGTTGCCGAAGCCGTAGAGGAAGTAGGGCGTGGACTGCGCGGAGTCGAGGAGCACGTCCAGGGAGACGGTGATCGAGTCCATGCCCTTCATGACGTCGTCCGGCACCTTGATGAAGGTGTCGGACCCGTTGAAGGCGAGCCCCTGCCCGGACGCCGACCAGTCGGCGGTGCCGCCCACCGTGCCGTCGCGGCCGTTGCCGGAGGCGTCGCTCACAGTGGTCCCGGATCCGCCGTCGAGTTTGTACCACAGGGCCAGACCGTCGGTGAGGCCCGAGGCTTCGGCCGGCTGAGCCGCCTGCGCGGGAAGGGCGGGACCGGCGAGGGTCAGGAGCATCGCGGCGGCGGTCAGTCCGGCGAGATGGCCCGCCAGCCGTCTCGCGCGGCCGCGAAGTCGTGCGCTGTGCGTCATGTCGGAATTCCCTGCTGAGACACGGCTGATGAGGGGGGAAAGGCGCGGTGCGGGCAAGCGGGAGCGGGTCGGCAGCGCGTTCGCAGCGGACCTGGTGTTACGTGGAGATGACGTCGTGTTGCGAGAGTTTCAATCCGCGTCCTGTGGGGCGTCAAGAGGTTTCGAACGATGTGCGATAGGTCGAACGAAAGGATTCGGGATGAGTACGGCGACCGTCGTCGGTGCCGGGCCCAACGGTCTGGCCGC
The DNA here is from genome assembly GCF_053598255.1 of Streptomyces sp. NPDC001157. NCBI lineage: Bacteria > Bacillati > Actinomycetota > Actinomycetes > Kitasatosporales > Streptomycetaceae > Streptomyces > Streptomyces sp. NPDC001157. Next base: position 142,447 of record NZ_JBSFJW010000005.1, on the reverse strand, counting down.
CGCCGTCGCCCTGGCCCGGGCCGGCCTGCGGGTCACCGTGCTGGAGGCGGCCGACCGGATCGGTGGCGGCACCCGCTCCGGCGAGGCGATCGTGCCGGGACTGCTGCACGACTTCTGCTCGGCCATCCACCCCATGGCCGTCGGCTCGTCGTTCTTCAACGAGCTCGGCCTGGACCGGTACGGGCTGCGGTGGGCGTGGCCGGAGATCGACTGTGTGCATCCGCTCGACGGTGGCACGGCCGGGGTGCTGCACCGCTCGGTGACCGCGACCGCCGCCGGTCTCGGTGGCGCCGACGGCCGCACCTGGCGGCGGCTGTTCGAGGGTCCTTCGGCGGCGTACGACACCTTCGGCGACGACATCATGGGCCCGCTCCTGCGCCTGCCCCGCCACCCGATCCGCCTCGCCCGCTTCGGTGTACCCGCGCTCGCCCCCGCCTCCCTGCCGGCCAGGGTATTCAGGACCGAGGAGGCCAGGGGCCTGTGGGGCGGGGTCGCCGCACACGCCTTCCGCCCCCTGGAGCGGCCGCTGACCGCGAGCATCGGGCTGGGCATCGTCACCGCGGGCCACTGCTACGGCTGGGCGGTGGCCGAGGGCGGCTCACGCCGGATCACCGACGCGCTGGCGGCGCTGCTGCTCGAACTCGGGGGCACGATCGAGACCGGGGTACGAGTGCGGTCGGTCGCCCAACTCCCGCGCACGGACGTGACCTTGTGGGACGTGGCGCCCACCGCCCTGGCCGACATCCTCGGCGATCTGCTGCCGCCCCGGATCGCCCGCGCCTACCGGCGCTACCGCTACGGACCGGGCGCGTTCAAGGTCGACTTCGCGGTCGAGGGCGGAGTCCCCTGGCGCGCCGAGGCCGCGCGGCGGGCCGGCACGGTGCACCTCGGCGGGACCTACGCCGAGATCGCGGCCACCGAGCGGGACATCCATGCCGGGCGGATGCCCGAGCGGCCGTTCGTCCTGGTCGGCCAGCAGTACCTGGCCGACCCGTCACGGTCGGTCGGCGACATCCACCCCGTGTGGTCGTACGCCCACGTCCCGAACGGCTACACCGGCGACGCCGCCGTGGCGATCACCGCCCAGATCGAACGGTTCGCCCCCGGCTTCAGGGACCGCGTCATCGGCACCGCGGTACGCACCACACCCGGCTTCGCCGAACACAACCCGAACTACGTCGGCGGCAACATCATGACCGGTGCCACGGACCTCCCCCAGCTCCTCTTCGGAACGCACCCCACCCTGCACCCCTACGACACCGGAGTCCCTGGCCACTACCTGTGCTCCGCGGCCACCCCACCCGGCGCCGGCGCCCACGGAATGTGCGGAGCCCATGCCGCGGCACGAGCGCTGCGGCGGCTGCGCGCGTGACGGCGGGTCCGTGAGGAGTCAGTGCCCGTCCCCAGGCGGTGTCCTCCGGGCGCCACTGAACGGCCGTGAACCACCCGCGGCCGTCGGGGAGTTCGAGTCCCTCGACCGTGCCGTCCGCGGCGCGGACGGTGACCGTGAGCCCGGTAGCAGGACCCGTCCCTGATCCCGGTCGCCGTCGAGGAGTTCCTGCGCTGGGCGTCCCCCGTCTACCACTTCCTGTGGTACGCCTCCGGCAACCGGGACGAGGAGGTCTTCGGCAACCCGTACGACTTCGACGTGACCCGGGTACGGTCCAACTTCGTCAACGGCATCAAGAAGCTGCCCGTCGAGGTGACCCTGGCCTGAGAGATCAGGACGTCATCCCGTAGTGGAGCACACCGCCCGAGGTCAGGACGCCTTCCGGAAGGAACGGGCCGTTGACGGGAAGCCCGTTCAGCATCAGGGACCGTACGTGGGCGTTCGTGGCCGATGCGTCCGGGGCGAGGAGGCTGAGAGTGACCCCGTTGCCGCGGCGCACGGTGGCGGACGGGAACAGCGGGCCGGCCAGGGCGAGTTGGGGGCTCCCCGGCACCTGCGGGTACATGCCCAGACAGGCCCAGACCGCCCACGACGACATCTCGCCCAGGTCGTCGTTGCCGACGAGACCGTCGGGCCGGTCGGTGAAGAGAGTGGTGAGGGCCCGCCGCACGATGTCCTCCGTGCGGTCGGGGCGGCCCGCGTAGTCGTACGCCCAGGGGATGTTGAAGGACGGTTCGTTGCCGAGATAGGCGTACGGCTTGTCGGCGCCCGCGTTGAGCTGGGTGAAGAAGGTGTCGAGACGGGAGGTGGCCGCGGCGGGGCCGCCCATGGCGGTGAACAGGCCCGGCAGGTCGTGCGGCACCAGCCAGGTGTACTGCGCGGCGTTGCCCTCGACGTACTCCCCGTGCTGGGTGGGGGAGAAGGACGGCCAGCTTCCGTCGGCGTTGCGGGGCTGGATGTAGCCGCTCACGGGGTTGAACAGATTGCGCCAGTTGCCGGCGGCGCGGGTGAGGACCGCCTGGGTCTTCGTGTCGCCGAGGCGTCCGGCCAGGTGGGCCAGTGCGGCGTCGGCGATGGCGTACTCCAGCGTGGTGGCCGCGCTGCCCCAGACGCCCTTGGTGCCGGCTGGGATGTAGCCCAGGGTGTCGTACTGCCTGTGCCCCGGTCGCTGCCGGTCGTCCTGCCGGCCCGCCACCGCCGCCCTTAGCAGCCCCCGGGCGTCGAAGTCGGTGCCGCCGAAGGCGTGGATCGAGGCGGCCATGGCGGGCAGCGGGTCGCCGACCATGACGCGGGTGCCTCCGTTGGCCACCGTCCAGCGGTCGAAATAGCCCGCCTGGCGGCCCTGTTCGAGGATCGACTGGGCGACGTCGGACGCCTCGTGCGGCGCGATCAGAGCCAGCAGTTGGCCCTGCGAACGGTAGACGTCCCAGCCGGAGAAGTCCGCGTACTGCACATGCCCGGACCGCGTGCGGTGGACCTTGCCGTCCATGCCCCGATAGCGGCCGTCGGTGTCGCTGAAGGCGCTGGGGTGCAGCAGTGCGTGGTACAGCGCGGTGTAGAACACCCGGCGCTGGGTCTCGGTGCCGCCGCGCACGGCGATCCTGCCCAGCCACTCGTTCCAGCGCTCACGCGCGGCACTGTGCAACTGGTCGTAGGAGCGCCTGCCCTGCTCCGCGACGGCGTTGCGGCGGGCGGCGGCGACGTCCACGAAGGACACACCGACCCGCGCGGTCACCGTACGGGTTCCGGGGGCGAAGGAGACGTACGCCCCTGAAGTCCTGCCGTCCAGGGGCTCGGTGTGCGCGAAGGGGCGGTCGAAGACGACGTGGAAGTAGAGCCGGTAGCGGTTGGAGGAGTGGCAGAAGCCACCGCTGTCGGTGTAGCCGGACAGGGTGCGCGAGCCGATGCTGATCTTCCCGGTGGCCTTGTTGAAGGCCCGTCCCGCGTCCACCGTCAGCCCGGCGGGCCGCGCGTCGCCGGCCGGGTAGGTGAAGCGGGCGATGCCGGAGCGCTGGGTGACGGCGATCTGCGTACGGATGCCGTTGTCGAATCTGACCCCGTAACTGCCGGGCGACGCCTGCTCGTTGGCGTGCGAGAAGGTGGCATAGCGGGTGGCGGGGTCCGGATCCGGGCGGCCGGTGAGCGGCATGAACGGGACGTTGCCGTAGTCGCTGCAGCCCGCGCCGGAGATGTGGGTGAGACTGAAACCCCGGATCCGGTTGTCCTTGTACGCGTACCCGCCGTGCTGGCGGGTGACCGTGTCGGGGCTCCACTGGATGCCGCCCAACGCCGCCGAGGCACCCGGGAAGGTGTTCCCGGCCCCTCCGCCATGGCCGAAGTCGGTGCCTCCCGGAGCGGTGCCCACGAACGGATTGACGTAGCCGGCGGGATCGTCCGTGGCGCGTGCGGGTTCGGTCGTGGCCGGGGCGGCGGACGCCGCCGGGAGCGGCGAGGCCAGCAGCACGGCAGAGGTCAGGGCAGCCGCGACAGGGTGCAGGCGCAAGAAGCTCTCCTCGAGACGGTGGGACGTCGCGGTGTCGTACGACGACGGAGTGTCCACCTTCCCGACCGGACGGCGTGGTTGCGCGGCGCCTTGCCGAGGAACGCGTGTGGATCAGGCTCACGGCGCAATGCACCGGAGTGAACGGAGGCGCACGAGGGGGTGTTTCACACCTCCCGGTGGTCGATGCCGAGCAGGCTCGCCGCCGCCCGGAAGTCGGCACCGTGCCTGCCGACGGCGAGGGACCAGTGGTGGCCGACGCCGGTCGCGCTCCAGGCGTCGACCCATTCGCCGGGGTCACGGCCGAAGTCGACACGGCTGGTGGTGTTGCCGATCTCCAGCAGGGGGCCGGGCACGACGGTGCCCTCGGAGGTGATGAACGACAGGCTGCCGTCGGCGTCCTGGCCGAGGCCCAGGAGGGTGACCGGGCCGTGCCGGACGTCGAACTCCACGCTGACACCCCAGCCGCGCTTGCCGTGGTAGACGCCCAGCCCGCGCAGCAGCGGATCACGGGCACTGACCGCGAGGTGGGCGGGCCCGTCATGGCCCATCTCCACCACGCCGTCCTCGAAGTCGAGGGCCTGGATCTCGGTGAAGGAGCCCCCGGCGCCGACGCTCTGCGAGACCAACTGGGCGACACTGGTGCGCAGTTCGTACTCGCCGGCCGCGGGCACGCCGCGGGCGGTGAGCAGGGAGGCGCCCAGGATCATGCCCGCGCCGAGGCGTTCGTGCAGTTCGCCGTCGAGGCCGCGGTGGTAGTAGGCGAGCGTGTCGAGGCCGAAGTCCTCGACCAGCCGGTCCAGCGCGACGGACACCTTCGCGCCCCACGCGAAGTCCTCGTCCGCCACGCTGTCGTCGAGGGTGAAGACCTGCCGGGCCAGGCCCATGCGGTCGCGGGTCTCCGTCTCGGTCACCCGCTCCACCCGGTGCCGGAGGTCGTCGAACTCCAGTACCTCCACGTGCGAGCCGAACGTCGCCGGCAGCAGGGTCAGATCGGTCGACACGTCCAGCATGCCGGGATACAGATGCCCCATCAGACCGTGCCGGGCGTGCCGCAGCGCCGCGCGGACATGGGCCGCACGGATCCACTGCTCGATGCGCCGCCAGGCGGACTCCTGGCGCAGCCAGCCCGACACCGACCGGAAGGGAATCCCGGCCCGGCGGAAGACATTGCCGACCTCGGGCACCGAGCACTGCGCGCAGTACGCCAGCCAGGCACCCGTGTCGAAGGTGGCGTGGTCCATCCGCTCGGACGGCTGGAGGTCGACGACGAGCACCGGGGTGTGCGAGCGCCGGGCGATCGGCAGCACCATCGACGAGGTCAGATACGTCGTCAGGAACAGCACGATCAGATCGCAGTCCGTACGGCGCAGCTGCTCGGCCGCGGCCGCGCCCTCCTCGGCGTCGGAGATGAAACCGACGTCGATCACCTCGGCGTCCATCCGCTGCAGACGTTCGGTGACGTACGCGGCCGACTCCTTCAACTGCGGCAGTAGGTCGGGGAACTGCGGCCAGTACGTGCCGAGTCCGCCGGCCACCAGGCCGATGCGGGTGCGGCGACGGGTCACCGGGGGCAGCAGATCGCGCAGCGCGGCGGCGCGGTCCACGGTCACGGTCGGGGTGTCGGTCGTCGCCATGATCGGCGCTCCTTGTGAGGTGTTCGGCTTCGCATTCACGCCCGGGCCACTCCCAGGTCCGCCGGAGCCGCGGCGGCGCCGGGGGAGCGCCGGATGAGGACACGGATGATGTACACGCCCGCCACCGCCGACAACGCCATGCAGAGGGTGATCGACCAGAGCAGCAGCGAGGCGCTGTACTCCATCAGGGCGGGCGTGACGAACGCGACGCCCGCGAAGACCCCGCGCGCCAGGGCGTAGGTGAGGCCCTGGGTGGTGCCGCGGGTGTCCGGGGGCAGGGTGAGCTGCGACCACACCTTGTAGTTGGCCTCCCCCGCGAAGGGATAGGAGATCTGGTAGAGCACGAAGAAGATCAGCATCCCGAGCACAGCGCCGGCGGTGAGGGAGGCGATGCAGAAGGCGATGATCTGCACGACGGTGAACACGTAGAACAGCCGGTCGCGCAGGGGAGTGTCGGCGATCCGCACGAACACGAAGGTCAGCACCAGCGCGACCGGGAGGAAGGCGAGGTTGATCCCGGTGGCCAGGCTCTGCGAGGCACCGCTGACGGTGACCAGCAGGTAGGTGCCGAACTGGCCGAAGGTGTTGGCTCCGATGCCCCAGGTGACGTAGTAGGCGAAGGTCGCGGCCATCGGCAGCAGCGCGGCACGGCTGAGGAGGTTCTTGAGGTCGATGCCACGCGGTGCCTCCAGCGCGGCCGCCTCCTCCGCCAGCTCCGCGTCCGAGGGCTCGTCGGCCAGTTTCAGCCGGGCGCGGAGCAGCCAGGTGATGAACGCGGCGACGGCCAGATGGCCGGTGATGAGCCGCGCCCCGGTCATGCCCGTGTGCGACAGGAGGTAGCTCAGGAAGATGACGACGACGATGCCCGCCGTCCACATGACCTGGGTGAAGGACACCAGACGCGCCCGGCCGTCGGCGGGCGCCGCGTCCGAGACCACGGCCAGGGAGGTCGGCAGGTCGGCACCGGCCGCGAGGCCCGCCACGAGCACGCCGATGAAGAGCACGATGTCGTTCGGCGCGAGGGTGATGACGATCGCGCCGAGCGTGAAGCAGAAGATGTCCCAGTTGTAGACACGGCGGCGCCCGAACAAGTCGGCCAGCCGCCCGCCGACCAGGGAGCCGACCGCGATGCAGCCGGTGACGATCGCGCTGATCGCGCCCGCCATCCACACGCCCATGTCGTAACTGTCGCGGTAGATGGCCAGGTTGACGGCGATGCTGACGATGAGTGCGGCGTCGAGGTAGGAGGCCATGCCCGACAGGGCCGCCACCTTCCAGAGCTGCCAGGGGATGGGTTGTTCCGAGCGTTCGGGAGCGGTCGGGGTTCGGACCATGATGCGACTCCGTCGTCTGAGGATGGGCCGAGCGGAGGGGGACGTCGCGGCTCTGAGGCCGAGTGCAGTGAATATAGGGTCGGAAAAACGTTCCAACAACCCCTCATGCGCCCATTTGCAGGAAGACGCGTCGGCATGCTTCCGGCCCCCGGGATCCGGTGCGAACATTCCAGGTTGTCGGCGACCAGACCCATGTACTGCATTTTCCCGGGGGGTAACCCCCGGACCCCCAGCAGAAGAGCAGGACTGCCGGAGTGACCTGCGCGGACATCGTGAGGCAGACACACGTAAAACGTTTTGATCCGTGAGGGAGCCCCAGAGTACTCGGAAGGACCGTGTCCGTGATCTCCTCCGCGCTTCAGCAGTTGTTCGACGACCCGCCCCGGGACTTCGGCCCCACTCCCCTGTGGTGGTGGTCGGGTGCGAAAGTCACCCGCGAACGCCTCGCCTGGCAGATGCGCAGGTTCGCCGAGGGTGGCGTCCACAACCTCGTCGTGATCAACCTGGCGCCGGCCGGCCCGAGCTTCGGCGCCCGCGCCGACGAACCGCCGTGGTTCGGCGAGGAGTGGTGGGCACGCTTCACCGACGCCTGCGAGATCGCCCGGGACCTGGGCATGCGCCTGTGGTTCTACGACCAGATCGGGTTCTCCGGCGCCAACGTCCAGGGCGCAGTGACCCGTCTGCACCCCGGGACGGCCGGCCTCGCCCTGCGCTGCCGCACGGCCGCAGTCTCCAACGGCGCCGTCCCGCTGAGGAGTTCGGAGACCCTGGTGGGCGCGTACTCGCCGGCGGGCCGGCGTCTCACCGTCACCGGCACCGCGCAAATCGCGGCCGCCGACGGCAGTGAGGTGCAGCTCGTCACGGCCGTCCCGACGGCCTTCGACTACCTGGACCCGGACGCCGTCCGCCTGCTCCTGGAGGCCGTGCACCACGAGTACGACCGGCGCGTCCCCCAGTACCTGGGCAATGTCATCGCCGGAAGCTTCCAGGACGAACTGCCCGGCACCAACGCCTTCAGCCGCCGCTTCCCGGGGGAGTTCCTCGCCCGCCGCGGCTACGACCTGCTCGACCACCTGCCGGCCCTCTTCCACGACACCACGGACCCTGCTCAGGCATCGAAGATCCGCGCCGACTATTACGCGGTCCGCGCCGAACTCACCGAAGAGGCCCTGTTCAAACCCCTCGCCGCCTGGCACGACGCACGTGGCATGCTGCTGGGCTGCGACCAGAGCCACCCCGCCCGCTCCGGCTTCCCGGCCCAGTCCACCCAGATCTACTCGGACTACTTCCGCACCCACCGCTGGTACGGCGCCGCGGGCAGCGACCACCACGGCGACTCCAAGGTCCACTCCTCCATGGCGCACCTCTACGGACACGAGCGGGTCTGGATCGAGGCGTTCCACTCCTCCGGCTGGGGCGGCACCCTGGAGGACACCTACGACTGGCTCCTGCCGTTCCTGCGCAGTGGCGCCAACCTGTACAACCCGCACGCCAGTTACTTCGGCACCGCGGGCGGCTGGTTCGAGTGGGCGCCGCCGTCCACCGACTGGCGCCAGCCCTACTGGCCGCAGTACCCGGCCTTCTCCCGGGCCGTCGCCCGCATCTGCTCGATCCTCTCCTGGGGCACCTACAGCGCCGACGTGGCGGTCCTGCACCCGACCACCACCATGCAGGCCCTCATTCCGCTGGACGCCCCCGTCAAGCACTTCGGCGACGGCCGCCTCGGCGAGGGTCACGCCGACGTCGACGAGACCCAGCGCCACTACCTCGACCTGTGCGGCACCGACAACTGGCTGCAACCTCGCATCGGCACCCTGGACCGGCACGGCGTCTCCTACGACGTCATCGACGACGCCTCGGTGCAGCGGGCCACGCCCGCCGACGGTGCCCTGCGAGTCGGAGACCTGGCCTACACCGCGGTGCTGCTGCCCTCGGCGAGCGTCCTGGAGCAGGAGACCGCACGACGGCTGACCGAACTGCTCGACGCCGGCGGGCGGGTGGTGGTCGTCGGCCGTGCGCCGGCGGCTGCGGCAGGCCTGGCCGGTGACGACGCCGTCGTGGCGGCGCTGTGCGCTCATCCGCGGCTGGAGCGGGCCAGTGACGCCGAGGCAGGCGCTGGGGCCGTGGCGGACTCTGCCGGGTATGCGACCGGTGATGTGCCGTTGCTCGTGCGGCGGAAGGGAGAGGAGGCGGTCGCCCTGGTGACGGGGGCCTTCCCCGACGCCCGCGTGCATCCGCCCAGCGGCAACCACGACGTCGACCCCGCCCGCTACGCGCCCACCAGGTCCCTCACCGTGCGCGCCCCGCTCGCCGAGGCCGAGGTCTGGAACCCGGCGACCGGTGCCCGGCGCCCCGCCCGCGTCACCGTGGCCGACGGCGTCTCCACCATCGAGGTGCCGCTGGAAGGCGCCCCCGCCGCCCTCGTCGTATGGCGAGAAGGCACCCCGACGGCCCCGACACCCGCACCACCTCCCGAGCCGGCCCGGACCATCGACGTATCCAGCGGCTGGGAGGGCCGTTTGGTGCCCACCATGGACAACACGTGGGGCGACCTCGCGCTGCCCGCCGGGTCGTCCGTCGACGAACCGCAGATCTGGACCATGCGGTGGACCGAGAGCGACGCCCCCGACGCACGCTGGGAGCAGACCCGGGCGACCTACGGCAACCGGGCGCGCGTGCTGCCCCCGGTGCCCGCCGCGAAGGCCCCCGAACCGCTCGACCAGGAGTCCGTCGCTCGGGTCGTGGCCGGCGAGCAGCCCCTTGTGCCCTGGGACGAGAGCTGGGCCGTGGCGCTGTTCTCGTCGAGCCGCGGAATCCCGGACCCGGACGGGCTGCTGGGCAACAAGGGGCTGGTGGCCGAGGAGTTCGTGCGCGTCCCGGTGCCGGGCCCCGGAACCGTCGCCCGGGTCCGGTCGATCGTCGAGACCGACCACCGCGGGCCCGCCGATCTGCATGTCGGCGCGGCAGCGGCCAAGCGGGTGTGGTGGAACGGCGCAAGGCTGCCCACGGGCCGCGGCTATCTCGCGTCCGCCCGGGTGGAGGTCGACCGGCCCCGCAACGTCCTGGAGTACGAACTGTCCGACGCCGAGGACCGTCCCTCGATGATCTCGGCCAAGGCCCAGGCCCCCCTGGGCAGTTACTTCTGTCTGGCTCCTCCGGGCGGGTTCGCGGCGCGCCCGCAGTTCATGTGTCTGCCCGACGGTGTACGGCCGGACGGCGGCGTCACCTACCGGGGCCGTCTGCGTCTTCCCGAGGGCGGGGCGCGGGCCGTGCTCGTGGTGGGCGCGGCGGCGGGAGCCACGGTGCTGCTCGACGGCGCGGTCGTGGCGCGGCAGGAGAAGGTCGAGTACTACGAGTCCGACTGGGGCGCGGTGCCGATGTTCTTCCGCCACGAACTGACCCTCTCGGCGGGCGATCACGTGCTCGACGTCGTGGCCGACAGCGTCCGCGCACGGGACGCCGTGTTCGTCGACCTCGTAGCGGGAGCAGGTGTCACCGCGCTGGTCAGCGGAGCCGGCTGGGAGGCGGAGACGGGGGAGTGGCGCGGTCGTACCGCAGAACACGAGGGCAGGTGGGGGGAGTTGCAGCACTGCCATGCCGCCGTACGACCGCATCCCTTGCCCGACACCGAGTGGCTGACCGGCGAACCGGCGCTCGGCACCGCCGTACTGCCGCTGCGGGCCACCGACGAAGTCCGCGCGTGCGCACAGCGTTTCCGCTTCACCGTCCCCCCGGGCGCCGTGTCGCTGGAACTGCCGCTGGCACTGCCCGCACGGGTGAGGACCGCGGACGGCACGGAACGACCACTCGACGGTCCTGTGCTCACACTGTCCCAACCCACCTTGAAGCCAACGGAGTTCGAGGTCGTCACCGAACCGACCGCCGTGCTGCGGGGCGGCTCCGCCTGGCGCGGGCCGGTACGCGTCCGTACCGTGGCGGCGCCCCTGCCCCTCGGGGACTGGCGGTCGCTGGGTCTTGGCGGTTGGAGCGGCGGGGTGACGTACTCGCGCGATCTGGAGGTCCCCGCCGGGCCGGACCCGGTGCTCGACCTGGGGCGGGTGCGGGGGAGCGTCGCGGTTCTTCTCGACGGGGAGCCGGTCGGCGAGGCGTTCTGCGCGCCGTACCGTTTCCAGCTGCGCGGTGCCGCCGGGCGCACCGTACGGATCGAGGTGACCGTCCACAACACCCTGGCCCCGTATCTCGCCGAAGCCACCCCGACCGCCTGGGCCTTCCCCTCCCAGTTGACGTCCGGGCTGCTGGGACCGGCGACACTGCAGATCCGGGAGTCAGCCGCCCGTGACTGACAGCGTGGAGTCCCGCAGAACGAGGCCGGGCGCGAACACCCTTGTCTCGTGGGCGTGTTCGGCGCGGGCCTCCACCTCGTCGAGGAGCATCTCCACGGCGGCCCGGCCGAGATCCTCGACGGGCTGCCGGACCGTCGTCAGGGTCGTCCCCACGAAGCTGGCGATGTCGAGGTCGCCGTAACCCACCACCTGCACGTCCTCGGGAACCTTGACACCCCTCTCGGCCAGGCCCCGGCACAGTCCGGCGGCGAGGAAGTCGTTGGTGCAGAACACCCCGTCGGGCAGCTCGTCGAGCCCCTGGGCGATCTCCATGCCGTAGGCCACCGTCATCTCCTCGGCGACCACCTGGCCCAGCCGCGCCTCGCGCCGGGTGCGCACGGCCTGCCGGGCGCCCTGGTAGCGGTCGGCGCACTGCCGTATCGACCGTTCGCCGTTCACGACGAGGATGTCGCGCGCCCCGCACTCCAGGAGGTGCTGCACGGCGATACGGCCGCCGGCGATGTCGTCGACGGAGACGGAGCAGCCGTCCTGCGCGGGCATCGCGCGGTCCGCCAGCACCAGGGGAATGCCCCTCTCACGCAGCCGGGTGAGCCGGGTGGGGTCGGCGCTGAGCGGGACGACCACGGCGCCGACGGCCCGCTGTTCGACGAGCATGGTGAAGTAACCCTGCTCGCGCTCCGGAGCGTCCCCGCTGTGACAGAGCACCAGGGAATAGCCGTGGTCGTACGCTGCGTCGGCGGCGCCCCGCGCGATGCGCGCGTAGAAGGAGTTGGTCACGTCGGGCAGGACCAGGCCGATCGAGGACGTGTGGCCCGTGCGCAGTCCCGCGGCGCCCGGATGGGGAACGTAGTCGAGCGCCGCGACCGCGTCGCGGACCCGCTCGGCCGTGGCCGCGTTCACGCGCTCCGGGCGGTTCAGTACGTTCGACACCGTCGACACCGACACTCCGGCGGCGGCTGCGACGTCCTGGATCCGGGCGGGGCGAACCGGAATGGCGTCCACCCCCCTCGCTGTGACAGCCGTGCGACCAGGCACGACATGGTCCTCATGGGCGACGCAAGTCTACCCCGACGGTGGTTGCAACGTTTTTCATCCCGGAGAACCGTCGGCCCGGCGGTCTCCTGCAAGCCCGCGCCTGACCAGCATCAGCACGCCTTCCGCGCTCGTCCACGGCCCGTGCTCCATTCCCGGATGCCGGTACGCGTACATCCCCGCGGTGAACGTCTCGCCCAGGCGCAGGTCGGTCAGCGAACCGTCGACGAGGAACACCTCCTCGAAGTAGTCGTGTCGGACGCTGCCCTGCGCGCTGGTGTCCGTCCCCGGCTCGTACCGTTGCAGCACGGTGGCGTCCCCGGTCTGCGGATCCTCGGCCAGCAGCTGCTCCCACACGCCGTCGGCCGCCCCCGGCGGCCGTAGCCAGGGGGCCTCGGGACGGTGGAACTCGGACTGCGGTCTGCTCATGGGCCGTTCCTCACTGTGTCGTCCGAGTTCAGCACAGGCGTCGGGCCATTCACCCTCTGTCGTGCCGTCCGGCACTTGACGTGATCGGCGGGTCGCCGACTGTGCTTGACCGGTTCCAGGTGGCACGCTGGGACGAGAGGTATCCGCCGAGGGCACTCGGGAGGGCCCCATGGGACGTGACGTACCTGCCCTGGTGTTCACGCGCGAGGACCGCCGCCGCTACCGGGACAAGATGCACCTCTGTCTCGACGTGCTGGCGCAGATGCTGCGCGAGTCGGGCTTCGAGAGCGAGCGCCCCCAGGTCGGGCTGGAGATCGAGCTCAACCTGGTGGACGGCGACGGACGGCCCGCGATGCGGAACACCGAGGTGCTCCAGGCGATCGCCGACCCCGCCTGGTCGAGCGAGCTCGGCCGCTTCAACCTGGAGATCAACATCCCGCCCCGGCAGCTGACCGCCGGCGGCCCCGGTGCCTGGGAGCAGGAAATCCGCGACGCGCTCAACCACGCCGAGGAACGCGCCTCAGCCGTGGGCGCACACATGATCATGATCGGCATCCTGCCGACGCTGGGGGAGTCGGACGTGGGCGAGTCCGCCCTGTCCGGCGATCCGCGGTACAAGCTGCTCAACGAGCAGATCTTCGCGGCCCGCGGCGAGGACCTGCGGATCCGGGTGGACGGCGTGGAGCGCCTGTCGATGTACGCCGACGCCATCACCCCCGAGGCCGCCTGCACCAGCACCCAGTTCCATCTGCAGGTCGCCCCGAAGGAGTTCGCGCCCTACTGGAACGCGGCCCAGGCCATAGCGGGCGTACAGATCGCCCTGGCCGCCAACTCGCCCTTCCTCTTCGGCCGGGAACTGTGGCGCGAGACCCGCATCCCCCTGTTCGAGCAGGCCACCGACACCCGCCCGCAGGAGATCAAGGCACAGGGCGTACGGCCGCGGGTGTGGTTCGGCGAGCGGTGGATCACCAGCGTCTTCGACCTCTTCGAGGAGAACGTGCGCTACTTCCCGGCCCTGCTGCCGCTGTGCGACGAGGAGGACCCGCAGGCCACGCTCGACAGCGGCGGCATCCCGCAACTGGGCGAACTGACCCTGCACAACGGCACGATCTACCGCTGGAACCGCCCCGTCTACGCCGTCACCGACAGCGGCCCGCATCTGCGCATCGAGAACCGCGTCCTGCCCGCGGGCCCCACCGTGGCCGACATCATCGCCAACGGCGCCCTCTACTACGGCCTCACCCGTGCCCTGGTCGACGAGGACCGGCCGGTGTGGACGCGGATGTCCTTCGCGGTCGCCGAGGAGAACCTGCACGCCGCCGCCCGCGACGGCATCGACGCCCGCCTGTACTGGCCCGGCGTGGGCGAAGTCCCGGTCACGGAACTGGTGTTGCGGCGCCTGCTGCCCCTGGCCCACCGCGGCCTCGAACTGGCCGGCATGGACGCGACCTGGCGCGAACCCCTGCTCGGCATCATCGAGCAGCGCTGCGTCACGGCCCGCAACGGCGCCCTGTGGCAGGCGGAGACGGTCCACCACCTGGAGAAGACCGGCACCTGTGACCGCCAGGAGGCGCTGCGCCGGATGACCACCACGTACATGGACTACATGCACCTGAACGCGCCCGCGCACACCTGGCCCGTGGACTGACGCGGCGGACGTCCGTCGTGCTGTCACGACTGCTCGTCGAGGACGTCGACTCCCCACACGGACGCCACGGGCATGAACCTGTGCGCGGCCGCGTACGCCGCCATGCCGGCGTTGCGTGCCTCGGCCTCAGGACCGTCCGGCAGGTGGAACTCGTCGCCCGCCCGCGCGGAACGCGCCTGCATGCTCGTGGCCGCCGCCAGGCGCCGGCGCACATAACGGTCGAGGGCGTCGGGTACGTCGGCGGGCCCCGCCTCCGTGAGGCAGTCGCCGAGCACGGCCGCGTCCAGGATCGCCTGTGCCGCGCCCTGGGCCTGGAACGGCACCATCGCATGGGCGCTGTCGCCGAGCAGGGTCACCCGCCCCATGTGCCAGCGGGGGAGCGGGGTGCGCGTGTAGATGCTCCAGCGGAAGACCCGCCCGGCGCGTTCCAGGACACTGCGCACCCGGGAGTCCCAGCCCTCGAACGCGCGCAGTTGCTCTCCCGGCTCCGCCTGCGAGGTCCATGACTCCTGGGTGGCGTCCTCCGCCCCGAACACGGCGACCGCGTTGAGGAGTTCGCCCTCGCGCACCCAGTAGTGGACGAAGTGCCGCCCCGGCCCCAACCACATCCCGTTGTCGGGCAGTCCGAGATCGGCCACCTCGTCGACCGGGAGCAATGCCCGGTAGGCGGCGGTCCCCGAGAAGACGGCCTCGTCCGCGCCGAAGAGCCACTGGCGGGCCGCGGACCGGATGCCGTCCGCGGCCACGACCAGGTCCGCACCCAGGCGTTCGCCGCTCGCCGTCCTCACGTACGCGGTCCGGTCGTCCTGGTCGATTCCCACGACCAGGGTGTCCAGCCGCACCGACCCCTGCGGCACGGCGGCGATCAGGGCATCGCGCAGATCGGCCCGGTGGACCTGCAGATACGGCGCCCCGAACTCGTCCTCGACGTCGCGGCCCAGCGCGTAGCTGCAGATCTCGGACCCGTCGGACCAGGTGCGGAAACTCACGGCGGCAGGGCGGGCGGACCGTGCGGCGACCGCGTCGAGGAGATCCAGCCGACGCAACTCGCGCGTGGCGTTGGGGGCGAGCTGGATCCCGGCGCCGGCCTCGGTGAGCTGCGGTGTCTGTTCGAGGACCGTGACCTCGTGACCGGCACGGCGCAGACTCAGCGTCGCGGCGAGTCCTCCGATGCCCGCCCCCACGACGATCGCTCTCATGGCACGACCTCACTTCGACGGACGCGCGGGCCCTGCATGGTTCACACAGGCTATCGGGCAGAACTCCGCCGCTGTACAAGGCTTTTCCGGCCGGACGGAGGTTGGCTGGTGAGCCGTGGTCAGCCCCGATAGCCCCGCAGCTTCCGGTACAGCGTGGCGCGGGCGATGCCCAGGGCCGCCGCTGCTCGGGCCTTGTTGCCGCCGTGCAGGCGCAGGGCTTCCAGGATAGCGGCGCGCTCGGCATGCTCCATCGGGCTGAGCTGCCGGCTCGCCGGGCCCTCGCGTACGGGGTCCGGCAGCTCACTGCGCCGGACGGGACCAGTCGCGCGCCGTCGCTCGGCCAACGCCCTCACCAGATGGGCGAGTTCGGTGACATTGCCGGGCCACGGATGCTGTTCCAGGGCCCGCAACGCATCCAGCGTCCAGGTGAGCGGGGGACGTCCCGGCGCGGGGCGGGGAGCCAGGTCGGTGACCAACTCCCGGATGTCGTCGGGCCGTTCACGCAAGGCCGGAAGGGTGACCGAGCGTGCGGCCAGGGAGTCCAGCAGCCGCTGGAGACACGGCCCCGGCGTTGCCCCGGGAGTGTAGGTGACCAGCAGACGTGCGCCCGGGTGCGCTTCGAGCAGCGAGTTGAGGCTCGCGGTGCCGGGCTGCGTGAGACGCTCGACATGCCGGATGAGCAGAAGCCGGCCGTCCGTCAACTCGTCACCCCGGAGGGGTAGTTCACCTTCCGCCGCGTCCATGACCAACGGGTTCGGGGTCAGTTCCTGTGCGAGGTGCCGTGCGAGCGAGGTCTTTCCCGTGCCCCGCTCGCCGACCAGCAGCAGCGGCTCGGGAGTCGTGGCCAGTTCCACCGCGCGGCCGACGGCGTGCCGCCACGGCGCCGAACGCCCGGCCAGTCCCACGACGGCTCGCGCCGTGGACGCCGCGCTCGCCTGCCCCACGGGCTGAAGCACGGCGACCACCCCGACGACCGGGCCCTGGTGACAGACCGGGGTGAGCATCGCCGTACACCCCGTGCCGGCCGGGAGCCGGATGCGATACGAGGCCGAAGGCGCCGGAGCGGTCGAGGCCTCGGATCCGGCGGCCGCACCCGCGGCTGATTCAGGCCGCTCCTGCGCGCCAGGGTCCCCGCCCCGGCCCGGGTCCCGGCCCCACGCCCGCAGCAGGGCGACCGCATCCCGCTCCAGCACCTCCAGCCCTTCCGGTGACAGCAGCTCTCCGGCCACCTCGCTGACCAGCCGGTTGCGACCGTCGAGGGCGACCACGGCGCGCCCCAGCTCGCCCGCGGCTTTCAGGTACGCGTCCAGCAGCACCCGTTCGGCCGCCCGCGACCGGGACAGGAGTTCCGCCTCGACGGCGACCGCCGCGGCCTCGGCCAGCGGGGCGCCCGGATGCGGCCCGCAGTCGGCGCACAGTCCGCCGGAGACCGTCACCGTGCCCAGCATCCGTCCGGTCTCCGGCTCCCGCACCGGCACACTGACCGCGCAGACGTCCTGCCACTGGTCGAGGAAGTGCTCGGGGCCGTGCACCTCGGCGCGGCGCCGGGTGTGCAGCGCGAGGGCCGCGCTGTTGTGGCCGACGTGCTGTTCGGAGAGGTCGTGGCAGGAGGCGCCGGGCCCGAGCCCGGCTGCCCACAGCACCCGCAGCCGCTCGTCCGTGAGCAGCAACGACGTCCGGCCGGTGCCGAGCGTGGGGGCGATCCGTTCGAGCACGGGCCGCGCCGCGGTGAGCAGCGAGGGCTCCGGCGTCCGTACCAGTAGCCGGGGCACCTCCGGTGCGGGAGTGTTCGCGTCGTGTCGCACGCCCAAGAACCGGGCACGCTTCCAGGCGGCGACGACGTCCTCCGGCACCCCGTCCGGCAGTTGCCGCCCCAGCAGGAACAGCTCGCGGGCCCTGCGCAGCGAGGCGAGAGCAGGGTGGACGGCTGGGCGTTCTGCGGTGGTCACGGCACGACTCACCCTACCGGGAACGGTTGAACGCACAACAACCTGCATGCCGGCTCGCGGAACTGTCTCGTATTGAGACACCCGCCTTCCCGCATCCCCCTTCATGATCATGAACGGGCCCCGCCTGCTGCCCCCTTTCTGCCATGCCTGCATTCCTGGAGCGATTCCCCGTGCACACCGTCGAGCCCGATGTCGTGACCGACGTACTGATCGTCGGCAGTGGCCCCGCGGGCGCGTCCGCCGCGCTCGCCCTGAGCACCTACGGCGTACCGAACATCGTCGTCACCCGCTACGCGAGCCTCGCCGACACGCCCAGGGCGCACATCACGAACCAGCGCACCATGGAAGTGCTGCGCGACCTAGGCGTGGAGCAGGAGGTGGTCGCGAAGGCCACCCCGCAGCACCTCATGGGCAACACGACGTTCTGCACCAGCCTCGCCGGCGAGGAACTCGGCCGGGTCCGCTCCTGGGGCAACGACCCTCTCGTACAGGCCGCGCACGAACTCGCCAGCCCCACCCGCATGTGCGACATGCCGCAGCACCTCATGGAGCCCGTGCTCATCGACGCGGCCGTCGCGCGCGGCACGCAGTTGCGCTTCAGCACGGTCTACAAGTCCTTCGTCCAGGACGCCTTCGGTGTGACGGTCACCGTCGAGGACCGGCTGCGCGGCGACGAGTACACGATCCGCGCCAAGTACCTGATCGGCGCCGACGGCGGCCGCAGTCAGGTGGCCGAGGACGCCGGGCTGCCGATGGGTGGCCAGATGGGGGTCGCCGGGAGCATCAACATCGTTTTCGACGCGGACCTGTCGAAGTACACCGCACACCGCCCGTCCACCCTCTACTGGGTGCTGGCGCCCGGTGCCACCGTCGGCGGCATCGGCGCGGGTCTGGTGCGCTGCGTCCGGCCCTGGAACGAGTGGCTGATCGTCTGGGGCTACGACGTCACCGCCGGCGCCCCCGATCTGACCACCGAGTACGCCGAGTCCGTCGTACGCCAGTTGGTCGGCGACGACGACATCCCGGTGACCATCAAGTCGTCCTCGGCCTGGACCGTCAACGAGATGTACGCCGAGACCTACTCCAACGGCCGCGTGTTCTGCGCCGGAGACGCCACGCACCGCCACCCGCCGTCCAACGGCCTCGGCTCCAACACCTCCATCCAGGACTCCTACAACCTGGCCTGGAAGCTCAAGCTCGTGCTCGACGGCACCGCCTCCCCGAAGCTGCTGGACACCTACACCGCCGAGCGCGCCCCGATCGGCCGGCAGATCGTCACCCGCGCCAACAAGTCCATCGGTGAGACGGCCCCCATCTTCGAGGCACTCGACGGCCTGTCCCCGCAGACCCCCGAGCAGCTGTGGGCGAACATCGCCGCCCGCAAGGACGACACCGAGGCCGCGCACAAGCAGCGCGCGAAGCTGCGCGAGGCGATCGCCTTCAAGGTCTACGAGTTCAACGCACACGGCGTCGACCTCAATCAGCGCTACGCCTCCGCGGCCGTCGTGCCCGACGGCACCCCCGACCCCGGCTTCGACCGCGACCCCGAGCTGTACCACCAGCCCACCTCCCGCCCCGGCGCCAAACTCCCGCACGCCTGGATCACCTCGGGCACCCGCACCCTGTCCACCCTCGACACCGTCGGACAGGGCCGCTTCACCCTGATCACCGGTATCGGCGGCGCGGACTGGGTAGGGGCCGCCGAATCCCACGACCTGGAGATCGCCACCGTCGTCATCGGCCCCGGCCAGGAGTACGAGGACCCGTACGGCGACTGGGCACGACTGAGCGAGGTGGCCGACGGGGGCGCGCTCCTCGTACGGCCCGACGGTTACGTCGCCTTCCGGCACCCCACGGCGGCCGCGTCCGGCGAGGACGCCGAGGCTCTGCTGGCCGGGGCGGTGCGGCGGATCCTCGGGCACGCCTGAACGGAAGACGCAGGAGATGACCACCGAATCCACATCCACCACCCGCCTCACCGAGGCCGTGGTCGACAGCCTCGACGGCACCGGCGACCCCCGGCTGCGTGAACTCCTCGCCGCCCTCATCCGTCACCTGCACGCCTTCGCCCGCGAGACCCGGCTGACGCAGCAGGAGTGGGAGCGGGCGATCGGCTTCCTCACGGCGACCGGGCAGACCTGCTCGGACACGCGGCAGGAGTTCGTCCTCCTGTCGGACGTGCTCGGCGTCTCGATGCTCGTGGAGACGATCAACAGCGGCGCACCCGGCACGGCGACCGAGTCGACGGTGCTCGGCCCCTTCCACATGACCGAGTCCCCGGCCCGTGAACTCGGCGCGGACATCGACCTGATGGGTGGCTCAGAGCCGTGCGTGGTCAGCGGCCGGGTACTGTCCCGGGACGGCACTCCGCTGCCGGGCGCGGTGCTCGACGTCTGGCAGGCGAACGCCGAGGGCTTCTACGACGTCCAGCAGCCGGATGTCCAGCCGGCGGGCAACGGGCGCGGACTGTTCGCCACGGACGCCGAGGGCCGCTTCTGGTTCCGTACCTGTGTGCCGAGCCCCTATCCGATCCCCACCGACGGCCCGGTCGGCGGCCTCCTTCGAGCGACCGGCAGACACCCCTACCGCCCGGCCCACATCCACTTCATCGCCTCCGCCGCGGGGCATGCATCGGTGACCACGCACATCTTCGTGGCGGGCAGCGACCATCTCGACTCGGACGCCGTGTTCGCGGTCAAGGCAAGCCTCGTGCAGGACTTCGCCGAGACCGACGACCCGTCCCTGGCAGGGCAGTTCGGCATTCCGAACCCGTTCCGGCACGCGTGCTTCGACCTCGTACTGAACCCGGCCTGAACCCGGACCGGCATACCGAAAGGTGAAATCCATGCCCCTCGGACTGCTCCGGCGGCGATCCAGGAATGCCCCCGGAAGCGCGGCGGGCCTCACGCTTCCCGTCCCGGCCGGAGCGGGTGGCGTCGTCCGCGAGGTCCTGGATCCGGTGAACCAGCCCCTGGGCGCCGCCGATGTGACGGTGACGGAGCTTCGCAGTCACCAGGTCGTGGCGCGCGGCACCACCGATCCGTACGGACTGTTCATGGCTGTTCTGCCGCCGGGCAGCTACAGCCTGATGGCCATGGCCGAGGGGCTGGAACCCCACCGGGAGACGGTCGAGATCGTCGCCGACGCCGGCGTCGAGACCCAGCGGGTGTGGCTCCAGCCTGCCCGGCAGGCCGACCTCCCGGTTCCCGGCACCTGGCTCTTCGACCCGCCGCACACCGCGATCCGGTTCATCGCCAAGCACGTCGGAATGGCTCATGTGCACGGCCGTTTCGAGCGCTTCGAGGGCGGCATCCAGGTCACGCAGGACGTGGCCGACTCCCGGGTCCATGTGCGCATCGACGCTTCGAGCATCACCACGGGCAACAACACCCGGGACACGCACCTGCGTTCCGCGGACTTCCTGGACGTCGACCGTTTTCCGTACATCGACTTCAGGAGTACCCGCTTCGCCTATCGGGGCGGCAGCAAGTGGTCGCTGCTGGGCACGCTGACCATGCACGGAGTGAGCAGATCGGTGTCGCTGGACACGACGTACCTGGGCATGGTCAACGGCGGCTACGGCGAGGAGTTGCGTTGCGCCGCCCTCGCCAAGGCCGAGCTGCACCGCGAGGACTACACGCTCAACTGGCGGACCATGCTCGCTCGCGGCATCGCGGTGGTCGGCCCCACGGTCCAACTGGAGCTGGACGTCCAGGCGATGTACCGCACGCATGACACACCGACACCACCCGAGTAGTTCACTCGGTGCCGTCACGCGGTACACCCTGCGCGCAGATTCTTAATGAGGGAAAGGAGAGGTTGAAAAGTAAAACATCAGGCGTAGAGTGCGATCATGCGCGGCTCGAAAGGCGCAACTCGTCCGTCTGCCCGCTGCGTTGAGCGTGCCCGGTGACGTCCTCGCGGGAGCCGCCGCGAGCACCGGGACACCCCCGCCCCGCATCCTCGGCACGCTGGCGTCCTCCGTCGCCCTGTACTGGGCGGGAATGGCGCTCGACGACTACGCGGACGCCACCGTCGACGCGGTGGAGCGCCCGGACGACCCGTACCGTCCGGGCGAGTTGCCCGCCGCACCGCGCTGGCCACCGCCTGCGGGCTCACCGCCGCCGGACTCGGCCTCGCCGCCCTGACCGGCGGCCGGCGGGCGCTCGGCGTGGCACTTCCGCTGACCGGGCTGGTCTGGGCGTACGACCTGGGCCTGAAGTCCACCCCCGCCGGCCCCGCCGCGATGGCGGGCGCACGGGCACTGAATGTCCTGGCCGGTGCCGATCCCGGGCGCCGGGCGGCCGCAGTGCCCGCCGCCCTGCTGATCGGCGCGCACACCTACACCGTGACGGCGCTGAGCCGCCATGAGGTGACCGGTGCGCCCCGCACGGTGCCCGCCGCCACACTGGCCGGCAGTGCGGCAACTGCGCTGGCCGCCACGGCACTTCCCGGCGTACGGCGACGCGGCCGCACGGCACGGATCGGCGCGGCCGCCGGCGCGCTGGGCTACCTCGCCTCGTACGGCACGGCGCAGGCACGGGCTGCGCGGGAGCCGTCCGCGGCGAACGTACGGGGCGCCGTGGGCACCGGGATCATGTCGCTGATGCCCCTGCAGGCGGCGCTCACCGCGGGCGCCGGCGGCACGGGTCTGGCAGGCGTCCTGGCCGTGGCGCACCCGCTGGCGCGCAGGGTCGCCCGCAAGGTGTCGCCGACATGAGCCCGAGACCCAGCACGCCCTCGGTCCCCGACACAAGCCCGGCAGCCGAGTCGCACTTGGCATCCACGCGGTTAGAGCGGCTGCGGTTCGGCTTCGGCACCAACGGCTTCGTCAACCACCGGCTCGACGACGCACTGACCGTGCTCGCCGACCTGGGCTACGACTCGGTCGGCCTCACCCTCGACCACGCCCACCTCGACCCGTTCGCCGCCGACCTGCCCCGGCAAGTCGCCCGTCTGGCACGGCGGTTGGACCGGCTCGGGCTGGCGGTCATGGTGGAGACCGGGGCGCCCTACCTGCTGGATCCCTGGCGCCAGCACCTCCCCACCCTGATGTCCGCCACCGCCGCCGAGCGGCGTGTGGACCTGCTGGGGCGCGCCGTGCGCATCGCGGCCGACCTGGGCGCCCCGGCCGTCCATCTGTGCAGCGGTCCGGCCCCCGAGGGCATGCCGGAGGAGGAGGCCTTCAAGCGCCTGACCGCCGGCTGCGAAGAGGTCCTGGACATCGCGCGCCGGCACGGCGTGGCCCTGGGCTTCGAGCCGGAGCCGCACATGTTCGTCGACACCGTGCAACGCGTCCTGGACCTGCGCCGACGGCTGGGCGACCCCGACCTGTTCGGCATCACGCTCGACATCGGCCACGCGCACTGCGTCGAGAACCTTCCCCTGCTCGACTGCATCGGCCTCGCGGCGCCGCATCTGGTGAACGTGCAGATCGAGGACATGCGGCGCGGCGTGCACCAGCACCTCGAACTCGGCACGGGCGAGATCGACTTCCCGCCGGTGCTGGCCGCTCTGAAGGCCACCGGGTACCGGGGACCGGTCTCGGTGGAGATCCAGGGCGCGTCCCTGAACGCTCCCGAAGTCGCCCGCCGCTCCCTGGAGTTCCTCAAGGCCGCCGAGCCCTTCCCGGCCGTCGGCCGCCGCTGCGGACGCGGACCGCTCGTCCCCGGCTGGACGGTCGCCGACGCCGCGCGCGCCCGGCTCCTCGAAGCCCTGCCGGTGCGCGGAGCCGCCTACGCGTTCGAGGGGCGCGCGATCCATGGCGTGCGGGAGCTGCCGGTGGCTTGGTAGTGGCCTGGTAGTGCTTCAACTGCTCGCGGACGACGGCAATTCGACCGTGACTTCGCCCACCTTCACAAGGTAATGTGAAGGCAAAGAGATATTCGCGGCGAGGTAAAGGGGTCAATCATGTTCGATCTCAGGACAGAGGCCGAGATGAGGCTGCACTCGGAAAAGACGGCCAGGGAACTCGCCCTGAAGAAGCAGCGCGAAGTAGCCGATGCGGCGCGCGTGGCCACGGAAGCGACAGTCGCGGACGACATGGACCCGCCGAAGGGGTAGATCCGGCGCGGGACGTGCGGCGCCGCCCGCGCCGCACGGCGCAAATCTGCGTCTTGTGTGCGCGGCGGCGTGGTGGAACGCTTCCTGACCGGCGCCCTCGACCACGGACCGGCATCGGCCGGTACGGGCGCCACGGCGTCGGGGGAGTGGACGGATGGACCTGGAGCTTCGGCACCTGCGCGTCCTGTGCGCGATCGCCGATGCGGGGAGCGTGAGTCGCGCCGCCTCGGACCTGGGCTACTCGCAACCCGCCATGAGCACGCAACTGCGCCGCATCGAGCGCCACTTCGGCCGGCCGTTGTTCGAGCGCAGGGCGACGGGAGTGCGGCCGACACACTACGGCGCCGAGGTCGTCGCCGAGGCCCGCGACGTCCTGGCCCGCGCCGCAGCGATCGGACACCGCCCGGCCGCCGACGCCGCGCACACCCGTAGAACCCTGCGGGTGGCGGCGACCAACTCCCCGGTGCTCTCCGGCATGGTCTCGCGGGTCCGCGCCCGGCTGCCGGACGTCAGGCTCGCCGTCAGCAGCGTGTACGCCTCCTCGCGGATCGTCGAACTCCTGGAGGATGGCGAGGTGGATGCGGCCGTCGCCGCGGACTACCCCGGGATGGAACTGAAGCATGCGGACACGGTGACCCACCGGGGCATCGTCACCGAGCCCACGTTCGTGGCGCTGCCCGCCCGCCATCGCCTCGGACACCACGCACAGGTCTCGCTCGCCGATCTGGCCGAGGACGCCTGGTTCCTGACACCGGACGACGGGGCGGGCTGGCCGGGAGTCTTCCACACGGCCTGCGCGGCGGCCGGGTTCTCACCGGTCGCCGTACATGAATTCCTTGGTGACCAGCTGCAGTTGCAGAGCATGATCGCCGACGGCCTCGGGGTGTCCGTCGTGCAGGCGACGCTGCGGCCGATCCCCGACGTGGTGATCAAACCGCTGATCGGGACGCCGCTGTGGTGCCGTTATGTGCTGGCCTGGCGGCGTGACGCGGTTGCCGAGGACGTGGTGGAGGAGCTGTTCCACTCCGCTGCTGTCGCCTATCGCGAACTCGCCGAGAAGTCACCGCACTTGAAGGCTTGGGCCGCGCGTACATGGCGGGCGGGCGGGGCGTAGCCCGTCCCGCCGTTGTGGGGGTGTTATGGCCGGTCGCCGCACAGTGCTATGTCACATTCCATTGTTGGGCGCATGCGGCGCTGAGATGGTGCCTCACGCGCCTCAACACCCGTATCGAGGCGCATCCCTCCGCAGAGGAGTCCAGAGATGCGCTACCTCTTTGCGCTGCCCAGACGCGCCGCCGTCACCCTCGCCGTCTGCACCACCCTCGCGGGCCTGCTGTCGGTGCCGGCGCTCGCGGCACCCCCCACTGGGCACGGCGCCACCCCCATGACCACGGCCCGGAAGGTGACGCCAACCCCGCCGCCGACCGGCTCGACCACCACCACCGCCGACCAGCCGGCCGTACAGGCCCGCCCGTTCACCACGGCCCAACTGCCGCCGTTGAAGCCGACCCCCTCCCGCACCCGGCCCGCCACACAGACCGGACCGAAACCCAGACCGAAGCCGGTCTCGTGCACCCCGGCCGACTTCGCAAGCAGGACCGGTTCGGCGCTCGTCGCCTTCGTCGAAGCCTCGACCACGGGCTGCGTCAACACGCTGTTCGCCGTGACCGGCACCGACGCCCGCGACATCTTCCGCCAGTCCCAGATGGTCACCGTGGCGAAGGCCTTCACGCGAGAGGCGCAACGGTATCGGGGCGACAACTCCTCCGGGGTGTGGCAGCTCGTCCTGTTCCTGCGGGCCGGCTACTACGTCCAGTTCAACCGCCCGTCCGACGTCGGCCCGTACGGCGCGCCCCTGGCCCAGTCCACCACCCGCGGCCTGGACGCCTTCTTCGCCAACCGGCACTCCCGGGACGTCAGCGCGGCGAACGGAGACGT
This sequence comes from Streptomyces sp. NPDC001157, assembly GCF_053598255.1. Lineage (NCBI taxonomy): Bacteria > Bacillati > Actinomycetota > Actinomycetes > Kitasatosporales > Streptomycetaceae > Streptomyces > Streptomyces sp. NPDC001157. The sequence continues at coordinate 117,024 of NZ_JBSFJW010000005.1, read as the reverse complement.
GCTGGGCGAGACCGTCATCCTCACCGACAGCGCCGACCAACAGGCCCGCTATCTGACCGCCTATCAGCGCATGCTCAAGGCCTACGACGGCTCCTACGACGCGTTCCCGAGCATGGTCGCCGCCGTGAACGACGTCTACACCCCGCTCTGGCGCGGCAACTGGAACCCGGACTACGTCAACGCAGTGACCGCCGACCCGGGCATCGCCCGGACCCTGCACGGGTTCGCGCTCAAGCACCTGGACCTGCTCGGCACCGACCGTGCCTACCTGGACTCCAACGCCGGGATGAACGTTGCCCGTTACGTCGAACACACGGCGCTGCGCGCCACGGTCCAGCCCCTGGCCAAGGACCTGCTGAACGCCTCGAAGATCACCGGTCCCACGGCCGGGCTCTGGGTCGCCGTGGCGACGCAGGCCGACTACTACGACCGCCCCGACTGCTCGTACTACGACATCTGCAACCTGCCCGCCCGGCTGACCGACGCGGCCCTGCCCCTCACCCACACCTGCGACGCGACCCACACCGTCCGGGCCCAGGCGCTCACCTCCGCCGACCTCGACGCCGTATGCGCCGACCTCAGCGCACAGGACCCCTACTTCGACGACCTCGTCAAGGACGACGGCCCCATACCGGGCCAGTACCTGTCGACGGTCCAGTTCGTCGTCTTCGCCACCCGCGCGGACTACCAGACCTACGCCGGGGCGATCTACGGCGTCAGCACGGACAACGGCGGCATCACCTTGACCGGAGACCCGGCCGACCCCGCCAACCAGCCCCTCTCGATCATGTACCAGAAGCCCTCCGACGACGGCTTCACGGCCCGCGTCTGGAACCTCAACCACGAGTACACGCACATCCTCGACGCCCGCTACGACATGAAGGGCGACTTCACCCGGCAGACGTCGGTGCCGGACGTCTGGTGGATCGAGGGCCTGGCCGAATACGTCTCCTACGGCTACCGGGGCCTGACCGACGAGCAGGCGGTCGGTGAGGCGGCCAAGCACACCTACCGGCTGAGCACGCTGTTCCAGAACACCTACGCGAACAGCGACGTGATCCGCACCTACCCGTGGGGCTATCTCGCGGTCCGCTACATGTTCGAGAACCACCCGGCGGACATCCAGCGCATGCTCGCCCGCTTCCGGGTCGGCGACTACACGGGCGGATACGCCGTCTACAACTCCGACATCGGTACCCGCTACGACGCCGACTTCGACCAGTGGCTCACGGCATGCGCCGCCGGCGCCTGCTCCGACACGCCCGCCCCCGGAAGGCGTAGTGGATCGGTGATGTAGGCCGGACGGGGCGGCGGTCAGTGCTGGGGCGCGAGCCGCGCGCTGATCGCGGAGCTCAAGCCGTGGCGCCGGACTTTTGCGGATGCGCCGAGGGTCGAAATGGAGTATGGAGCGCCCAAGATCCCAAATTACTACTTAGTGCATGTATATGCTCACATTAAGTAGTCAACCCAGGGCTTTGCGCCCAGGTGAGAAAGGGTCAACCATGCGCAAGTTTCAGCGCGCTGCGGTCGTAGCCGCAGCGGTCGCGGGGCTGTCCGTTCTTGGTGTCGGCGTCGGCTTCGCCGACGAAGCCGACGGGCCGCGGCAGGCCACCGAAGTCACCCCGCAGTGGCACTTCGCGCCGGTGGAGAGCTCCAAGAAGGCGACGCCGGAACAGTCGCCCAGATACACCGTGCCCGAGTTGGATCTCAACCGGTTCATCGACGCGTTCGTCGCGCCGGCCTCCCCCAAGGATGCGAGCGACAAGTAGCCAGGCCTCAAGAGGGCGGGCGGCTCCGTAGTCCGCACGCCGGTCGGCCCAAGTCCGTCAAGAGCAGCAAAGGCAGCCCGGACGCGCAGAGACCCATCAGGGTGCGCGCCTGGGCTGCTGCCGTGTCCGCGGTCCTTCAAGGCCCGGGTGCCCGCCGGTCGACGGCGAGGACATCCGGGCCTCCATTGCGCTCGGGAACGGGTACACGTTCCGGCGTCCGTAGATCCGTGCGGGAAAGGCGCCTCCGCCAAGAGGAAAGCAATCATCTGTATTCGCGAATGCCGGACCGGGGCGGGTTCCCGATCCGGTATTTCGGCTTTCTGGGACAGTGGCGGTCGACCGGGTTTTCCGGGCAAGCGAAAACCCCGGTGCCCCGGCTTGCGGCCGGGGCACCGGGGTGAGCTTTTGTCCTACTTACCGCCGACGCTGTTGTTGCAGCCCATGGACGAGCCCAGCGAGGTCGACTGCGCGCCCTCGTTGCCCTCGCCGTTCAGGGCGCCGCCGAGCAGGCCGTTGAGCAGTCCGACCTGGCCGAGGATGTCCAGGTTCAGGTCGTGTGACCTGCAGGTGGTGCTCTGCAGGACGGTGCTGCCGCCGCCCTTGCCGCCGTCGTCGTGGGCCTGAGCGGTGCCGGCACCCAGGAGGCCGACGCTGACGGCGGCGACCAGAACGGCAGCCTTGCGAAGCTGGTGCATGTCATCTCCGGTGGAGTGAAGTGGATGCGACCTGCGATAGATCGACTTCGTGCAGTTGTGGAGGTTAATAAGAAATATCCCCGGAACATCCGGCGGCGCGCCGAATTCGGGAAATCACTCACTACCCTGGTCGATGGCCGGGAAATACGCCTTGTGAGTGAACGGCGACGTAAGCAGATATTGAGGCCTGCCAACTTGGCAGGGCGCCGGGCGAGTTGTTGCGCGCCGTGTACACCTGGCGCACGCTGGTCACATGGGTGAGCACGACGGCCCCACGCTGATCACCTCCGTCCAGCGGGCCTTCCGGCTGCTGGAGGCGGCGAGCGCCCACGAGAACGGTGCGCCGGCCAAACAGCTGGCACGGGAGACGGGGCTGCCCCTGGCCACCGCCTATCACCTGCTGCGGACGCTGGTCCACGACGGATACCTGCGGAAGCTCGGCGACGGCGGGTTCGTGCTCGGCGACAGACTCCAGACGCTGCAGACCACGGGCCGTGCACAGGCACTGCTCAGCCGGGTCCGCCCCACGCTCGCCGCGCTGCGGGACGAGTTCGCGACCGCCGCCTACCTCACCTTCTACGAGGACGGCGAGATCCGCGTCGCCGAGATCGTCGACAGCGCACGAGCGCCCCGCGTCGACCTGTGGGTGGGGTTCGAGGACGCCGGGCACGCCACCGCCCTGGGCAAGTCCGTCCTGCGGGAACTGGACGACGAGGCCCGCAACGACTACCTCTCCCGCCACCGTCTCGCCGACCTCACCCCCCGGACGATCACCAGCCGCCCGGAACTGCTCCGGCGGCTGGAGGCCTCACCCGTCGCCCCGGCCGTCACGGACATGGAGGAGTACACCCTCGGCACGGTCTGTGTCGCCGTTCCCGTCTACAGCGGCGACACCCTCGGCTCGCTCGGCGTCTCGATGCCGGCGGAGCGGCTCTCCCGGCTGCCGGAGATCCGGGCGCGGCTGCTGCCGACGGCGGACCGTGTGACGAGGAGCCTGTCGCTCACTATCTGAAAATCCTCTGCTTGTGACCGCCCGGGCTCACCGCGTTTCCTGGATGAAACAGACATTTCAGTGGCGGGCCCCAGGACCGACGTGCCCCACACAGGTGAGGACTGCAGACGAAAGATGAGTCAGGCCCGAGACCATGACGGCGGACACTGGCCGATACGGTCGCTCCGGCGCGCCGTCGCGCAGCTGGCCGCGGGGGCGCCCGTCCTGCCCGTGCTGATCGTCTCCGTGATCGTGCTCGCCGACCTGGCCGGCGGAGCGGGGATCACCTGGCTGCCGATGCTCGCGGCCGGGCCGGCCCTGGCCGCCACCACCAACGGCCCGCGCGGGGTCCTCTGCGTCGGCCTCCTCGCCGCGGTGCTGGGTGCCGTGCTCGGCACCCGCAACGGCGTCCCGAGCAGCGAGCTGGCGGCCGTACTGTCCGCCCTTGCGGCCGTCACCCTGGCCAGCGGTCTGGCCAGCTGGCTGCGCGGACGCCGGGAGCGGGTCCTCGCCGCCGTCCGCTCGGTCGCGGAGACCGCCCAGCATGCGCTGCTCGCGCCCGTCCCGGCGACCGTCGGCCCGTTCCAGGTGGCCGTCCGCTACAGCGCCGCCGCGGCCGAGGCCCGTATCGGCGGCGATCTCTACGCGCTGATTCCCACCCCGTACGGGGTACGGCTGATCGTCGGTGACGTGCGCGGCAAGGGGCTGCCGGCCGTGGGAACCGCCGCGCTGGTGCTCGGCATCTTCCGCGAGGCCGCCTACGACGAGCCCGATCTCCTCGCCGTCGTCGACAGGATCGAGCGGAGCCTTGCGCGCAACCTCGGCAGCGACGACTTCGTCACCGCCGTGGTCGCCGGATACCCGAAGGCCGGGCAGCTGGAGGTGGTGAACTGCGGACACGCCCCACCGCTGCTGGTGCGCGGGGACGGCAGCGTCACGGCGGTGGAGTCCACGCACCCGGCCCCGCCCCTAGGGCTGCGCGCACTCACCGATCACACCCCCGGCCTCCAGGTGCTGTCCTTCGCCGACCGGGACCAGCTGCTGCTGTACACCGACGGCGTCACCGAGGCCCGCGACCGCGGCCGCGCGTTCTATCCACTCCACGAGGGGCTTGCACGCCATGTGTCCGACGACCCGGCCCGCACCCTCGGCGCGCTCCATGACGAACTGCTGGCACATGTCGGCGGCCGCCTTCACGACGACGCGGCGCTGCTCCTGATCCGTAAACCGGCCCTCTGCGAGCCTGCCGCCGACGGGGAGTGCGACGACATGGACCTCGCCTCCGAAGCCGCGTGACGAGCAAGTCCGTGGCGAAGAGGGCATGCCGGTGTGCCCGCTGCCGCTCTCACCGTGCGGCGGCTGGGCCGGCGGCCGGTTCTCTCCACGCCTCGGCGGCCGTGAGGGGAACCAGGGCCGGTGGCAGTGCCGAGGTCGCCAGTTCGATGCGGCGTCCCTCGGCCGCGGAGCGCAGGAGGGCGGTCATCGTCTCCAGCACGTGCAGGGCGAGAGCGCCGCTCGCGCGAGGCGCCCGCTGCCCGTCGGCAGTGATGAAGTCGAGCAGACCGAGGCCGCGCGCGCCGTCGACGTAACCCGCCGACGGCGGGAGCGTGCGCCACTGGGTGCCGCCGAGTTCGAAGAGCCGCACCTCGCCGTCGAAGTGGTTGGGATCCGGCACCGTGAGCGTGCCGGTCTCGCCGTGGACCTCGATCGGGGCGGCCGTGGTGGCCACGCCGTCGAAGCTCGTCGTGATCGTCGTCAGGGCACCGCCCACGTGCTCCAGCACACCGGAGACATGACTGTCCACCTCGACCGGGATCCGCTCGCCCGCGCGGGGGCCGGAACCGATGACGCGCTCGCCGCGCAGCCGGCCGGCCGCCCCGACCACGGCACGCACCGGCCCCAGCAGATGCACCAGGGACGCCAGGTAGTACGGCCCCATGTCGAGCAGAGGGCCGCCTCCGGCGGTGTAGTAGAAGTCGGGGTGGGGATGCCAGCGCTCGTGTCCCGGGGTGACCATGACGGCCGAGGCGAACTGGGGGCGCCCGATCCTTCCCGCCTCGACGGCCGCCCGTGCCGTCTGGACTCCGGTGCCCAGGACGGTGTCCGGCGCGCATCCCACGCCGACTCCCGCCCTCTGGGCGGCATCCATGACGGCCCGGGCGTCGTCGAGGGTGGCGGCCAGCGGCTTCTCCCCGTAGACGTTCTTCCCGTGGCCGATGGCGCCCAGGGCGATCTCGGCGTGGGCGGCGGGGACGGTCAGATTCAGCACCGTGTCCACGTCCGGGCTGCCCAGCAACTCCTCGACGGCCAGCGCCCGGGTATCGGGCAGCTCGGCGGCGACCGCGGCCGACCGCGCGGCGTCGAGGTCGGCGACCGCGGTGACGTGCACGGCGGGATGGCCGAGGAGCGTGTCCAGGTACGCGCGGGAGATCACGCCGAGACCTACGATGCCGATGCGGTGCGCGTCGCCCACAGCATGCCCCTCTCGACGACGGTGCGGACGTTCGGGTTCTCCAGTACGTCCAGGCTGTGCCCCGGTGTCGTCACCACGATCCGCCCGGCGCCCCACTGCCTGGTCCAGATCGCCGGTGAGATGACGGGCCGCTGCCAGGGCTGCCAGGGGCGGGCGGGGTGCGTGGTGGTGGCCAGAACGTCGATCAGATCGTCGTGCAGCACCCAGTACTGCTCGGTGCACAGCTCGAAGTCGTCGAGCCCCTCGGTGACGGGGTGCTCACGCCCGAGTTCGGTGATGGCGATGGTGTACGGCAGGAAGTTGTCCTCCTCCTCGCCCCGGCGCTCGCACGGCTCCTTGCCCGGGTGGCAGGCGAACTGGCCTCCCACCAGCTGGAGATAGTCGGAGGAGGCACGGAACGAGTCGGCGATACCGCCGTGCCAGCCGGTGAAACCGGTACCGGCCGCGACCGCCGCGCTCAGTCCCGCCACCTGCTCGGCGCTGATCTCCGACATCGAGACGCACTGCACCACCAGGTCGGTGCTCGCCATCTCGGCGGCATCGGCGTAGACATCGGTCGACTCCTCGACCCGGACTGTGAAACCGCTCTTTTCGAGGAAGGGCAGGAACAACTCCGTGGCCTGGACCGGCCGATGCCCCTCCCACCCACCTCGGACCACCAGGGCTTTCTTCGGCTGCATCGCGTCCCTTCACCCGTGCGGAGCCCTCACTATGCGCCAGTCACCCGCGCCCGGCAACGGGCTGCCGGATGTGCGAAAGTTTCGTGCCCGCGGAGCCCTCGACCAGCCAGCAGGCGGCGGTGAAGCGGACCTCTGCGCCCTGAACAAAGGGGGCGAACGCGGCGCGGACCGTGTCGATGACGCGGGCGCGGGTCTGCTCGTCGACCCCGCCGAGGGCCAGACCGACCGGGCCGAGTCGGGTGAGGTAGTGGAGCAACTCGCTCTCGGGCAGGGCACAGGCCACGTCGATGGGCCGGATGTCGATGCCGGCCCAGCCGCTCTCCTCCAGGATGCGGCGGACGCGGTCAGGGTCCGCGAAGGCGAACTGACCCGGCTCGTCCGGGCGGCGGACGGGCAGGTCGGGCAGCAGCGGTGCCGCGGCGCGTTCGGCCGTTGTCATGAACGGGTTCTCCGCAGCGCCGCGCCAGGCGATGAACCGCAGCAGGGCCTCGTCCGTCGCGGCACGCCGCAGGTTCGCGAACGCCCGCACGGAGTCCTTGAAGAACATGACGCCGAAGCGTGAGATGACGGCGTCGAAGGCGCCGGGTTCGAAGGCGTGGTCCTGTGCGTCGCCGACGACGAAGGACGCCGGTGTGCCCTCCTCTTCGGCGCGCGCCCGGGCGGCCGCGATCACCGGTTCGGAGATGTCGACGCCCACGCTGCGGCCCGCCGGACCGAGCCGGCGCGCGACGGCCAGTGTGATGCCGCCGGTCCCGCAGCCGACATCGAGCACACGGCCCGCGTGTTTGGCCGCCACGGCATCGACGAGCAGGTCCTCGAAGGGCTTGAACATCTCGTCCAGCACCGCCTGCAGCTCGACCCAGGCGTTGCCGCCGGGCCCCTTCCAACGGGCCGCCTGATCGTCATCGCTCCCGCGCGTGACCTCCATGATCGCCTCCTCGGCTTGCCTTCGTCCGGTCGAGATGACACCGTGCCACTTCAAGTCGACTTGAGGTAAAGAGCATGGCAGACCTGGATATCGCCGAGGTGGTGCAGCGCGCCGGAGTTCCCGCCTCCACACTGCGGTTCTACGAGGAAAAGGGGCTGATCGCCGCGAGCGGACGGCGGGGTCTGCGCCGTCAGTACGACCCCGCCGTGCTGGAGCGCCTGGCGCTGATCGCGATGGGGCGCACCGCCGGTTTCTCCCTCGACGAGATCGCGCGCATGTTCGCGCCGGACGGTCGGCCGCGCATCGACCGGCAGGTGCTGGCGGCCAAGGCGGAGGAGCTGGACCGCACGATCCGTGAACTCGGCGTCCTGCGCGACTCCCTGCGGCACGCCGCCGCCTGCCCCGCGCCGAGCCACATGGAATGCCCGACCTTCCGCCGCCTCCTCGGGGCGGCTGCCTCCGGCGCTGTCGCCGTACCGAGGAAGCGGGCTCCGCGGTCACCGCAGGAGCGCTGACGGAGCCTGCGGGTCTAAAGCGGCGTCAGGCCGATCGGGCGTCGTAGTCGTGCCGGGACCGCTCGACCTTTTCGAGGTTGTCGGCGGACCATTCGGCGAGATGCGCGAAGAGCGGGGCAAGGCTGCGGCCGAGTTCGCTGATCTCGTACTCCACGCGGGGCGGGACCTCCGGGTGGTACGTGCGCACGACGAGACCGTCGCGTTCCAGCTGCCTCAGTCGCTGGGTCAGGACCTTGGGTGTGATCCTCGCGATGCGCCGTTCCAGCTCGACGAACCGCTGCCGGCCGTGCGTGTGCAGGCTCCACAGGATCGGTGTGGTCCACCGGCTGAACACGACGTCCACGACCGGACCGATCGGACAGGCGACCTCCGGATCGGTCCCGGCCGTTGCCGCCCGCATGCCCTCGACCGTCATGCGCATCCCTCCGGGATAGCCACTTTCCCCTAGGTACCTACTATACCGGCGGTGTTAGCGTCCTGGAGGCGCCCGGAGGACAGTCTCCGAGGCCGTTCACGCCCGCTCGGGCATTCACAACACACCTCATCAACAGGGGAGTTGACCGTGATCGTAGTGACGGGGGCGACTGGCAACGTCGGCCGATCGCTCGTGCAGACCCTCGCAGCCGGCGGTGCGCAGGTGACCGCCACCTCCCGAGCCGTCTCGGCCGCAGACGCGCCGCACGGAGTCCGCCACCGGCAGGCGGACCTGACCCAACCGGAGAGCCTCCGGCCGGTGTTCGACGGCGCCGAAGCGCTGTTCCTGCAGAACGGTGGCCCCAGCGCCCACCTGCTCAGCCCGCGGGACATCCTCGACGTCGCCAAGTCCGGCGGCATCGAGCGAGTCGTGCTGCTGTCCTGCCAAGGCGTCACGACCCGGCCGGAGTCGGCCTCGCACGGCGGTGTCGCACGCGCCATCGAGGACGCCGTCCGGCAGTCGGGTCTGGACTGGACGATCCTGCGGCCCGGCGGCTTCAACTCCAACACCTACGCCTGGGCCGAGTCGGTCCGCGCACGACGAGCGATCGCCGCCCCGTTCGCCGACATCGGCCTGCCCACCATCGACCCCGACGACATCGCCGAGGTCGCCGCCGCGGCCCTCCGCGAGGACCACCACGCCGGACGGACCTACGAGTTGACCGGGCCCGCCCTCACCACGCCCCGGCAGCAGGCCGAGGCGATCGGCGACGCGCTCGGCGAACCGGTCCGCTTCGTGGAGCAGACCCGCGACGAGGCCCGCGCACAGATGCTGCGGTTCCTGCCCGAGCCCGTGGTCGACACGACGCTCGACATCCTCGGCGAGCCCACACCCGCGGAGCAGCGCATCAGCCCCGACGTCGAGCAGATCCTCCGCCGCGCGCCCCGTACGTTCGCCGACTGGGCACAGAGGCATGTCGCCGCGTTCCGATGAACCCTCGCACCTGCCCAAGGCCCGGGCGGGCTCCGCCGGCTGATCCCCGGCGAAGCCCGCTCGGTGACGGCGGCGCGGACTCAGGCAGTCTGCAGCGTCAGCCCGTACCGGTTGAGGATCTCGTTGACCGGCTGGTACCAGGTCTCGCCTCCGGAGCTGCAGTTGCCCCAGCCGCCGGAGGTGACGCCCTGCGCCTGGTCGCCGCTGATGAAGGAGCCGCCGGAGTCGCCGGGCTCGGCGCAGACGCTCGTCTTCGTCAGCTCATGGACGGCGCCCTGGCTGTAGTTGACCGTCTCGTTCTTGGCCAGGACGGTGCCGCAGTGCCAGTGCGAGGTGGAGCCGGAGCGGCAGATGGAGGCACCGACGGGGGCTTCGGCCGAACCGCGCACGAGCTGGTCGGAGACGGTGCCCCAGCCGAGCACCACCGGCACGGTCCACCAGCCGCTGCCCACGTTCACCCAGGCGTAGTCGTTGTCCGGGAACGACGAGCCCTGGAAGTCGCCGACATAGGAGCCGTCCCAGCCGTACACCGCACCCGTGTGCTGGTCGCAGTGCCCGGCGGTGACGAAGCCGCCGTACACCGAGAAACCTATGGAGCAGCGGACGTTGCCGGTGTAGTAAGGGTCGCCGCCCACGGTGCCGGCGGCGAAGGTCTGCGGGGCGTCGGAGGTCTGCCGCACCGTGACCGGGCCGGCCTGGCGGGCTCGGGCCAGGAAGGCCCGGACATCGTTGTCACGACGGTGTGCGGCGACGACGTTCACGACGACCTTGCCGGCCTTGGCGTCGACGTACCAACTCCCGACGCCTGCGGGCGCGGAGAGGGCGTCAATGCGTGCCTTCGCCGCGTCCAGCTGCCGCGCGCTGTGCGGCACGAGGCGTACGGCCGCGCCGGTCGCGCGCACGGCGTCGGTGTTCGCGCCACGGGTGACGGCGACGGTCAGCCTGCCGCTTGCGGCGTCGAACCAGGAGCCGCCGTACGACGACCCGGCGGCACGCTTGGCCTTCCGTTCCACGGCCGCCGCCGTCTTCTCGGCGGCCAGGCGTGCTTCGGCCTGAGCCTTCGTCAGGCCCAGGTCGTGCTGCATGGCGGAGAGGAGGGAGGCGGAGGCCGGCGGTTCGGTCGTGTGTGAGGGGGTGTCGGCGGCGGAGGCCGGTACGGCGCTCGCGGTGGCCCAGCTGCCGAGCAGGAGGAGTGCGGACAGTGCGGTGCGCATGGCTGTTGTGCGTCTCAAGGGAGTGGCCCCTTCGTTGTTCCAGCAGGGTGGGGGTGGAACAGCAGAGTGTTGAGAGCGCTCTCACTTCATGCGCGGCAGAGCCTAGCGGGGGATCCAGGGGAGGTCCATACCAATCTCGGACGGGATGGGCATGGGGATGGCCTCGGCCATGTCGGGCGGGTTTGTTCGCGCGGACACCCGTGACTGCACGGGGGGTTGTCCTGACATTGGCCCGCACCTAAGGTCACCTTCGGGTGCAAGCGCTTTCTGCAACCAGGTCATGCACGGCAACCACCCCCCCACACCGGGCCCCGAGGAGTGCGCATGAGCATTCGCGTCAGTCACGCCTACGGCGACCACATCGCGGTCGCGGCGCCGGACGGCACCGAGATCCTCCGCTACGTCTACCGTCCCGACCCCGATGCCTTCGAGGCGCGCAAGCCCTATGCCCACCCGGTGCGCACCCTCGCCGGACGCACCGTGACCGGCTACCGCCCCAGCGACCATCGCTGGCACAAGGGTGTGCAGATGACGGCGAGTCATCTGTCCGGGCAGAACTTCTGGGGCGGCAACTGCTATGTCCACGGGCGGGGTTATCTGCCGCTGCCCGACCGGGTCGGCTCGATGCGGCACGACGGCTTCCCCGAGTTCACGGTCGAGGAGGACCGGCTCGCCTTCACCGAGGCTCTCACCTGGGTGGAGAACGGCGGCGCGGAGTGGGCGCGCGAGGAGCGCGGTCTCACCGTCCACTCGGTCGACGAGGAGGCAGGTGCCTGGGCCCTGGACTGGTCGATCCACCTCACCAACCTCCGTGACGAACCCCTGGCCTTCGGCTCGCCCACCACCGAGGGCCGTGAGATGGCCGGTTACACCGGACTGCAGTGGCGCGGCCCCCGCGACTTCACCGGCGGCACCGCCTTCGGACCCGACCTCGACGGGGGAGTGGGCACGGACGCGAGCAAGCTGATGGGCACCCAGGGCCCCTGGCTGGCCTTCACCACCGAGCACGACGACGTCGACGCGCACTCCACGCTCGTGTTCGCCCACGCGCCCGAGAACCTCGACGAGCAGTCCGCGATCCACGACTCGCACTGGTTCGTGCGCTCGGAACCGATCCCCACGGTCGCGTTCTCCTGGGCGTTCTTCGAGGAGTTCGAGCTGCCGCCCGGCGAGTCCTTCGCCTATCGCTATCGGCTCGTCATCGCCGACGGCGCCTGGGACCGCGACCGCGTCGCCGGCCACCTGGAGGGTCTGGCGTGGTGACCGTCCGGCCCTGAGAGCAAGCAGCTGTGAGGAAAGAGGTGACCTCGGCATGCCCGGACACAGGACAAAGGGGTTCTGCGCGGCGGCCACCGCACTCGTGCTCAGTGCGGTGCTGGCCGGCTGCGGGGGATCCGGGGAGTCGGCCGGCGGCGGCAAGGTCGTGCTGCGCTACACATGGTGGGGCAACCCCGACCGCGCGGCACGCACCGAGCAGGCCGTCGCCCTGTTCGAGAAACAGCATCCGAACGTGCGGGTGCGGACGTCGTTCTCCGGCTACGACGCCTACAAGCAGAAGCTCGCCATCCAGGCCACGGGCGGCGACGCCCCCGATGTGATGCAGCTCGACTACCGCCAGATCGACCAGTACGCCTCCGGACATGTCCTGCTCGACCTCGGCAAGGTCAAGGACGTCCTGCGCACGGCCGAGATCGACCCGGGTCTGCTGGCCACCGGCAGGGCGAACGGCAGCCAGTACGCCATCCCGCAGGGCCGCGGCACCGAGACCGTCGTCTATGACGCCGCGGCCTGGAAGGCGTCCGGGCTGACCCTCCCGCGCAAGGGCTGGACCTGGAGCCAATGGGCCGACGACATGCGGGCGTTGGCCAAGAAGACCGGTAAGCCGGGCGCCACCGACCCGGGCCAGAGCGAGGACGCCTTCGAGGTGTGGCTGCGCGGTCAGGGCAAAGCTCTCTACACCAAGGCCGGTGGCCTCGGTTTCACCGCCGACGACCTCGCCCGCTGGTGGACCTTCACCGACGGGCTCCGCCGGGAGGGCGCGGTCTCCCCGGCCGAACAGACCACCCAGCTCGACGGCTCCGTGGAGAACACCCCGCTCGGCCGCGGCAAGGCCACCGCCGACTTCAACTGGGACGCCCCGTCCAGCGGTTACCTCGCGCTCGTCAAGGGCGGCGTCGCGCTCGCGCCGATGCCGTCGGGGGAAGACGGCACGCCTGGCCAGTACTTCAAGCCGTCCATGTTCCTCGGCATAGGAGCCCACACCGGCCACCGCAAGGAGGCCGCCGCACTCGTCGACTTCCTCCTCAACGACCGGCAGGCGGCGAAGATCCTCGGCGCGACCCGCGGCATCCCCGTCAACGAGACCATCCGCGAGCAGACGGCCTCACAGCTCAAGGACTTCGACAAGACGGTCGCCGACTACCAGGCGTCTCTGGAAGGCACGTTGAAGGATCCGCCGCAGGCCCCGCCCTCCGGCGACAACGCCCTGCAGACCACCTTCCAGCGCGACTACGACCAGGTGTCGTACGAGCGCATGTCGCCGCGCCGGGCGGCCGAGAACTATGTCACCGAGGCGAAGGCGGAGCTGAGGTCATGACCACCACCGACATCCCCGCACCCACCGCGCGCCCGCCCCGGCCCGTGCCCGCCGCGGGGCGCCGCCCCAAGCGCGAACGCGATGGCGCCGCCTGGGTGTTCCTGTCCCCGTGGGTGCTCGGCGCGAGTGTCCTGACGCTGCTGCCGATGGCCGTGTCGCTGTATCTCTCCTTCACCGACTACGACCTGTTCAACCCGCCGCGCTGGGTGGGCCTGCGCAACTACACGCAGATGTTCACCGAGGACCCACGGTACTGGCGGTCGGTGGTGACGACCCTGACGTACGTCGTGATCGCGGTGCCCCTGCAACTGGCGCTCGCCCTCGTGGTCGCGCTCGCCCTCAAGACCATGAGGCGCGGCAAGGGCTTCTACCGCTCCGCCTTCTACGCTCCCTCGCTGCTCGGCGCGTCCATGTCCATCGCTCTGGTCTGGCGCGCGGTCTTCAACGACGGCGGCACCGTGGACAACCTCTTCGGCACCGGCGGCTGGGTCAACAAACCCGGCTGGGCGCTGGTGGCCGTAGCGCTGCTGACGGTGTGGCAGTTCGGCGCGCCGATGGTCATCTTCCTCGCCGGGCTGCAGCAGATCCCGGCCGAGCTGTACGAGGCAGCTGCCGTCGACGGGGCAGGAAAATGGCGGCAGTTCCTGTCCGTCACCGTGCCGATGCTGTCCCCGGTACTGTTCTTCAACCTGGTGCTGCAGACCATCCAGGCGTTCCAGGTGTTCACGCCCGCCTTCGCGGTCAGCGGCGGCAAGGGCGGTCCCGCGGACTCGACTCTCGTCTACACCCTGTATCTCTACGACCGCGGCTTCGTCGCCTCCCACATGGGCTACGCCTCCGCCATGGCCTGGGTGCTGCTGCTCGTCATCGGCGCCGTCACCGCGGTGCTGTTCCGCACCTCGCGCTCCTGGGTCTTCTACGCCTCCGAGGGGGACCGATGACCACAACTGCCGTAGCCCGCAAGCCTGTTCGCTGGGGCCGGATCGCCGTGCACCTCGGCTGTCTGGCCGCACTGCTGGTCATGCTCTACCCGCTGGCCTGGCTGCTCGCCACGTCCCTGAAACCGGCGGACGAGGTCATCGCGAGCCTCAACCTCCTGCCCGGCCATCTGGAGTGGTCGAACTACAGGACCGCCCTGGACGGCGTGAACGACGTGTCCGTCTGGCGGCTGCTCGGCAACTCGCTGCTGATCGCGGGCGGCGCGGTCCTCGGCAACGTCATCAGCTGCTCGCTCGCGGCCTACGCCTTCGCGCGGCTGCGCTTCCGCTTCCGCGGCCCGATGTTCGCGTTCATGATCGCGACGATCATGCTGCCGCACCATGCGGTGCTGATCCCGCAGTACATCATCTTCAACAAGATCGGCATGGTGAACACCTACTGGCCGCTGATCCTGCCGAAGTTCCTCGCCACCGAGGCGTTCTTCGTCTTTCTGATCGTGCAGTTCATGCGCGGCCTGCCGAGGGAGCTGGAGGAGGCTGCGCGCATCGACGGCTGCGGCCCGTTCCGCAGCTTCTTCCAGGTGATCCTGCCGCTCACCCGCCCCGCGCTGATCACCACGGCGATCTTCACGTTCATCTGGACGTGGAACGACTTCTTCACCCAGCTGATCTACCTCTTCGACCCGGACAAGTTCACGCTCACGCTCGCGCTGCGGTCGTTCGTGGACGCCTCCAGCCAGTCGGCGTTCGGCCCGATGTTCGCGATGTCGGTGATCGCGCTGCTGCCGATCGTGCTGTTCTTCCTCGCCTTCCAGCGGTTCCTGGTGGAGGGCATGGCCAGCTCCGGACTGAAGGGGTGAGCGGGATGGGCGATGCGCGTACGCGGGAGCCGGGCGAGGTCTTCGGGCCGCGCATGA
Organism: Streptomyces sp. NPDC001157; assembly: GCF_053598255.1. NCBI lineage: Bacteria > Bacillati > Actinomycetota > Actinomycetes > Kitasatosporales > Streptomycetaceae > Streptomyces > Streptomyces sp. NPDC001157. Next base: position 101,900 of record NZ_JBSFJW010000005.1, on the reverse strand, counting down.
CCCTGTTCGCCGACATGCTGAGCGTCGGCCTTGCCACGGCTGCGGCCTGTCTGCCGCTGCTGACCGCCCCGGCCGCGCTGTCGACGGCCTGCGCGGTGCTGAGGGGCGCGCGGGAGGACCGGCCCGTCACCGCCGGCCGCTACTTCGCCCTGCTGCTGCGGCGCCTGCGGGCGGGCGACCTGATCGCAGGGGCCGCCGCCCTGGCCGGTGCGCTGCTGTTCGCCGCGGACCTGGCGCTGGCGCGGGCAGGACTGCCGGGGGCACCGCCGTTCGCGGTGACCGCCGCCGCGATCGGCGCCTGCGCCACCGTGGTCGCCCTCAGGGCCTGCGCCCGCCCCGAGTCCCTGGACGACTGGCCGACCGCCGTGCGGAAGGCCGCCCGGGACGCGGTACGGGACGCGGGCGGCAGCGGTCTGGTGCTGCTCGCAGTGGCGACGGCTGTTGTGTGCGCGTGGGTGCTGGTGCCGCTGGCGCTTCTGGCGCCGGGGCCGCTGGCACTGGCGGTCACCGCCGTCGATGTGCGGTGGGCGGCCGCCTGTTCCTGATCGCGGATGTGGAGCGGGACGAGCCGGGCGCGCTCGCGCCACCAACCGCTCCCGAAACACCCCCGTGACCGGCCGCATGCGCCACACGATCGGGAACCGACCGCACGCGACGCGGCCACGGAGCGCAGGTCTGGCCGGCCGGCGGGCACCCACAGGCCGCGGCCATCCGACAGCTCACGACGAGAGCTGCCACCAACCCGGCACAGCCTCAGGACCAGCGGCACGCGCCACAGGCTCGGGAACCGGCCGCACGTGACCCCGCCACGGAGCGCAGGCCCACCGGCAGGCACGCACAGGCCGCAGCCATCCAACGGCTCAGCGGAAGTTCACGCCATCGATGGCTCCCGGGACAGCCCCCGAGGTGGGAGGTGGGAGCGTGGTGGGTGACGGCCGGCGCTCACGTCTCACACGCGTCCGGCCCGCCTGCCTCGGCCGTTACTGCTGTGGACGCATCGCGTGCGCCTCGGGGCGGCGCTGGGCGGGGATCGCCGCTGCCGGGCGGGTGATGCCGGACAGGTCGCGGGCGGTCATGCTGTTGCGGTCGGTCACCGAGCGGCCGAGGGCGTGGTGCGGCCACAGTCCTGCGGCCACCCGGCGGCTGCGCTCGGTCCATTCGCGGGCCGCGGCGCTGCCGGCCTTGTAGTGGTTCACGGCGTACCCGCCCGAGTGGATCCGCAGCAGACAGAAGCCGCCCGGATAGTCCTTGACCGCGCTGACCTCCTGCATCGTGACGTGCGGGGCCTGCGGGAGCACGGTGCGTTTGTTGCGGTGGGTGTGGCCCGCGTGGTGGAGGAAGACGCCCGGTGCGCTTGCGTAGGCGTCGAGGATGGAGCGGGCCTGACGGCGGCCGAGGCGCTGCCCGCCGGTCACCGGGAAGACGGAGTCCCGCACGGCCAGCGGATGGTGTCCGAACACCACCGTGGGCTGGTCACTGTTCTCCCTCAACCGGGCCCGGAACCACGCCAGTTGCTCGGCGCCGAGGCCACCCGAGTCGGCGCCGTTGCCGTCCTTCTCGTAGGTGTCGAGTCCGACGATCCGCAGCCCGCCGAGGTCGCGCGCGAAATACGCGGGCCCGTCGCCGCCGAGGAACCCGTCCCGGAAGGAGTCCCCGCAACCGCCGTCACAGGAGCGGCAGTTGCCGTGCCCGGGCCTGTCGTGGTTTCCGCGTACGACGAAATAGTCCTGACCGTGGGTGCCGAAACCGTCCAGGATCTGCTTGGCCTCGGCCAGGTCCCGCGCCGCCCCGCCGGCCGAGATGTCCCCGGCGGCCAGCAGCACGTCCGCTCCACGCCGGCGGGCCTCCTCGACCACGGCCCGGCTCATGATCTCGGGGTACGGCGCGCGGCCGAGTTCCTGAGTGATCCCGCGCATCAGGGGCATACCGGTGACCAGGCCGGCGGTGGTCTCGCCCAGGTGCAGGTCGTTGCAGAGCGCGATCGACAGCAGGTGCCGCCCCGGCGGCGGCTGCGGCGTGGTGAAGGAGTACGGGCCTCCGGCCGAGCCGAGCCCGTGGCGGTTGGTGCCGACGGCGTTGCCGCGCACGAGATGCAGCGGTGTCGGCGTCGCGGCCACGCCCCGTGAGCGGGCCTGGTAGTAGTACGTCTGCCCGGGTTCCAGGTCCGTGAGCTCCACGTAGTGGTGCGCCACCGGACCGTCCTCCGACGCGACACGGGTGAGGCGGCCGGGATGGGTGCCGTAGAGGACCTCGCTCTCCGTGACCGCGGGGAGCATGTGGCCGAAGCCGTCGTCGGTGCCGGGCACCCCGGTGTACCAGGTGATGACGGCGCGGTCCTCGGCCAGGGTGACCAGTTCCAGATGGACGGCGGCCAGGCCGTCGCGGTGGCTGTGCCTGCTCCTGCCCGCGGGGCCGCGCAGGGCATCGGCGGCGGTCCGCAGCAGGGCGGGGGTGAGGAGGGCGCCGGAACGCAGGATCTGACAGGGGTCGGGCAGGGCCGAGAGAGCGGCGAGGGGAGCGGACAGGCAACAGCGCATGCCCCAGTGTGCGCGCCCGCGGTGAACGGCGGCAGTGATGTGGATGCCGGGGCAGGGGCCGTAGGGCGACAAATCCCAGGTCGGCCCGCCTGCGACCGATCCGGGTGAGAATGCTCACCTCATGATGATCAGCGCGGTTCACCCCGATATGTACCGAAGTGCCACCGGTTGCCCTCGGGGTCGCGGGCGGCGAAGTCGCGGGAGCCGTAGTCGGTGACGTGCAGATCCATGGTGATCTCGGCGCCGGCGGCCTTGGCCCGGGCATGGACGGCGTCCGGGTCGGCGGTGACGACGTAGGCGCTGAAGGCGCCGGGCGGTGTCGGACCGGTGCCGGGCTCCTGATCCTCGCGCACGGACCCCAGCATGACGCCGCCGCCCTCGGGCCAGCTGAGCTGGGCGTGCTGGACCAGGTCGCCCTCTGCGTGGACCACGGTCTCCTCGAAGCCGAAGGCCTCCACGAGGAAACGGATCAGCGCGCGGGCGTCGTGGGCGCGCAGAGTGGGCCAGACCTGCGGGGCGGGCGGCTGCTTGGCGTTGTCGGGCGTACTGGTCGTCATGGTGATGCGCCTCCGTTTCGCGGGAACCGGGAGCCTGCCGGGGGTGCCCGGCCGCTCTCATCAGGGTCACGCGGGCGGATGGTGCCCGGATTGGATGTTTCGGAACTCCTGAGCCAGCCAGGCGCTCGGTGTGCAGCCCGCCAGGGCGGCGAACTCGCGGTCGAGATGGGACTGGTCCGCATAGCCGCAGTCGGCGGCCAGACCCGCGAGGTCGGGCACGCCCGGGCGGGCCGCCAGGCGGCGTCGGGCCAGGTCGAAGCGGATGACCCGGGCGGCCGCCTTGGGGGTGAGCCCGATGTCGGCGCGGAAGCGGTTGCGCAGGTGCCGCTCGCTGAAGCCGGTGTCGGCGGCCAGCTTGTCGATGCGCAGGCCACCTCCGGCGGACAGCAGCCGCTGCCAGGCCTCTGCCACCGGGGAGGTGAGCGTCCCCATGCCGTCGTGCCGGGACATGCGGTGCAGCAGCCAGTCGTCGACGACGGCGAACCGGGCGGCCCAGTCCGGAGCCTCCCGCACCCTGTCGTGGACCTCGCGCACGCCCGCGCCCAGCACGTCGTCGGCGTGCACGTCGGTCCCGGCCAGCTCTCCCGCGGGCAGCCCCAGCACGACGCGGGCGCCGAGCGGGCTGATGGCGATCTGGATGCCGGACTGCCGCCCGGGGATGTCGATCAGCGCGGGCGTCAGGTGCAGGCCGCCCAGCAGGGTGGGGTAGTCGCCGGGGGCGGCGCCCGGATCGGGATGGGCGGCCATGCTGAGCGGCTCGTCCAGGGTGATGATCAGGGTCAGCCACGGGGAGGGCAGCCCCCGGTGCCGGCCGTGCGGGATGCCGCGCTGACGGTAGCCGGAGTACCAGCCGACCAGCCCGCGCAGCGACCGCGCAGGCACCGCCCGCACGGCCTCGTCCACCAGCTCACCCATGCGGTCATTGTCCTGCGCCCGGCATGGACGCCGCTACGGAAGGCCCCACGCCGCACCGGGCTCGCTCACGGCCACGGGAGCGATGACGAGATCGGGCCGTTCGCCGGTGTACAGCAGGACCTCGCGGCCCTTGGGGAGGTCGACGGCGAGGGTGCCGTCGGAGGCGGTGCGGGTGTGCGCCGGGCGGCCGTCGTCGAGGACGGCGGTCAGCCGGCCCTCAGGCAGCCCGTGGCGCAGTTCCAGCGGCTCGCCCGCCAGGCTGCGCACGCGCACGAAGCGGGTGACCCCCTTGGTGCGGACCGCGCTGACCAGGAAGGCGCCCTGGGTGCGGAAGTCGTGCAGAGTCACGTCCGGCCAGGAGGACGGGACGGCGGGGAAGACCCGTACCACTCCGCCCCAGCTCTGGCAGAGCATGTCGTGCAGGGACTGCGAGGCCGACAGCGGTGTCTCGATGACCGGACCGGCCTCGGTGTAGTGGGTGTTGGCCCGGCACGGATAGCGGGTGGTGGGGTCGAAGAACTTCTTCAGATACGTCAGCGCCGTGTCGCCGCGGCCCATCATCGCGTACATCGACGCGGCGCCCGTGTAGCTGTAGCCGCGGTGCGCACCGGTCAGCGCGTGCCAGCGCACCACCGTCTTCTCGATCAGCTCCCGCTGGTCGGGCTGGTCCCAGTTCACGAGGTAGAGCGGATACACCATCAGCAGATGCGAGTAGTGGCGGTGGGACTGGGCGTACGGGGTCTCCGCGCCGATCATGAAGCCGTTCTCGTCGACCGGATACGGGGTCAGTCTGGCGAGTATTTCCTGCCAGCGCTCCTTCAGCGGGTCGTCGATCCCGAGCCGTGCGGTGGCGTCCAGAAGCGTGGCGCAGCCCCAACGGATCAGCGCCAGGTCGTAGTTGGTGTCCCGGGGTGGGACCACCGGGTACTCCGGCGAGAGTGTCGAGGGCAGGTGGAGCCTGCCGTCGTCGCCGGGCTGGAGGAAGTGCCAGTAGTAGTTGACGGTGCGGCGCAGCAGCGGGTGGATCGTGTCGCGCAGCAGGGCCTCGTCCATGGTGTGCCGGTAGCTCAGCCACGCGTTGTGCAGCGCCCAGGTCAGGTCGCCCACTTCGGCGCCGGTGCCGGGCGTGCCGACGCTGCGGTTCGCGAACATGTCGGAGCTGCGACCGACGCCGGCGCTGTCCGGGCGATAGGCGGAGGGCACATTGGCGGTCAGCTGCTCCTGGCTCTGCCTCAACGTGCTGACGAGGGAGTCGAGTTCGAGGTGGTTGGAGCCGTGGATGAGCCAGTACTCGAGCTGGACGTTGAGGTTCCACCACACGGCGGGCCAGGGCGTCGGTTCCAGCCACGGCCCGGAGGTGGCCATCACGGGGCCGCCCGCGCGGCTCGCCGACGCGACCTTGTACAGCTGGATCCAGTGGAAGCTCTGCAGCCGCTGGTCGGGGATCGAGACGAAGCTCTTGCGGTAGAAGGCGTGCCACCAACGGGTGTGCTGCGAGCGGAGTTCGCCGTACGAGCCGGCGCGCTGGATCTTCTTCAGGGAGACCTCTCCGGCCCGGGTGCCGGAGGGATGGCTGTGGGCCACACTGAGCAGGAGGGTGTCGCCCGAGCGGCGATGGGCCGTCGCGGTCTGACCGCCGCCGACCAGCGGCTGCAGGACCTGTTCCACGTCGCCGGTGGTCCGTGTGGTCCAGGGCGGGTTGGCGACGTATCCGGTCGGCGGCGCCTCCTGGATCTTCCGGGGGCTGATGGCCTCCTCGGGGTGGAAGGTCCAGCGGACCTGCTCCTCGCCGGCGGCCGTCACTCGTGCGGCGAGGATCCCGTCGTGGATGAGCGCGGAGAGCGTCAGGGTGCCCTTGTCGGTGGTGACCGTGCCGGTGAGCTCGGCGTCCCACAGGCTCAGTCGCCAGTCGACGGAGGCGATGGTGCCGGCCGGATCGAGGGTGAGGTGCCCCACGGGCAGCCGGGCGGTACCCCAGCCGCTGCCGAACTCGGGGCGGTGGTCCTGCACTTCGCCGTGCTGCACGGTGAAACGGATGCTGTTGGCGTCCGGTTCCCGGTACACCATGCTGCCCAGGCGCCCGTCGCCGAGGAACGGGCCCTCGTACCAGAGTGTGGGCAGCCGGTGCCACACCAGATCCTGCCCCCGCAGGAAGCCGGCCCACGCGTCGTCGGAGTCCATCCGGTTGCGAAGCCGCCAGCGGCCGACGGGCGCGGAGGCCTCCGGGGGAGCGGTGGCCGCAGCGGCGACGCCGGGTAAGGCGGCGGCCGTCGTGGCGCCGAGGGCTGAGCCGAGCACGGTTCGTCTAGAGGTCATTGCGGGGTGCCTCCACGATGCGACGGACAGTTCCTGACGGTTCGATTCATCGGATCTATATCCCGGCGAAGCGTAGGACTGGCGCACAGTAGGCGTCAACGACCTCGACCTGTCAGAGATTGATCCGATGTACGGGTATCAGTTCGCAGGGTCTGCAATGCCGATGAAGTGCCCGGCCACCGGTCGGATGCGGACCGACCAGCCCAGCGCGGTGAGGTCGCTCGTGAGCGTCCGGGCGTCGTGGAAGACCTTCACGATGCGGTACTCGCTGCCGTCGTCGAGCCGTCGCACCGCCGCCGGGACCGGGTGATCGGCGACGACGTCCTCCGCCGCGGCCCCGGCAGGCCCGTCGTCGATGAAGATCACTCTGCCGCCCGGGCCGAGCGATTGGGCGACGGTGTTCCAGAAGCGGGGCAGGCGCGCGGGCGGGACATGCGAGAGCCAGAAGGCGAAGAACACGATGTCGTAGCGCCGCGGCGGCTGCCACGCGAACAGGTCGGCCTGGACGAACTCGACGTTGGCGGCCGCAGTGCGCGCACGAGCGAGCGCCAGCACCTCGGCCGCCGCATCGACGGCGGTCACCGACTGCGCCCGCGCGGCGAGCAGCCGGGTCCACTGGCCTGTTCCGCAGGCCGGCTCCAGCACGTCCCCGGCTATCGGGAGATCGTCGACGGCGGTGAGCAGCGCCTGCAGTTCTGCGTGCTCGGCGTAAGGCCGGTCGTACTCGGCCCCGCCCGCCCGGTAGTAGGCCAACTGCTCGGCCAGCAGTGCGTCGTCATCCATACCGGCATGGTCGGCCCTGCCCCTTGGGCAGGGTCAAGGCCGACCGGATGTGTGGCGCACCGGTCAGGCGCCGACGTACTCCGCGAGGTGCTCGCCGGTGAGGGTGGAGCGGGCCGCCACCAGGTCGGCCGGGGTGCCCTCGAAGACGATGCGGCCGCCGTCGTGGCCGGCGCCGGGGCCGAGGTCGATGATCCAGTCGGCGTGCGCCATGACCGCCTGGTGGTGCTCGATGACGATCACGGACTTGCCCGAGTCCACCAACCGGTCCAGCAGACCGAGGAGTTGTTCGACGTCGGCGAGATGGAGGCCGGTGGTCGGCTCGTCGAGGACGTAGACGCCGCCCTTCTCGCCCATGTGCGTGGCCAGCTTCAGGCGCTGGCGCTCACCGCCGGAGAGCGTGGTGAGCGGCTGCCCCAGGGTGAGATAGCCGAGCCCGACATCCGCGAGACGCTCCAGGACCTTGTGCGCGGCCGGGGTGCGGGCCTCGCCCTCGGCGAAGAACTCCAGGGCCTCGGAGACCGGCATCGCGAGCACCTCGGAGATGTCCCGGCCGCCGAGCCGGTACTCCAGCACCGAGGCGTCGAACCGCTTGCCCTCGCAGTCCTCGCAGGTGCTGGCGACCCCGGCCATCATGCCCAGGTCGGTGTAGATGACGCCCGCCCCGTTGCACGTCGGGCAGGCACCCTCGGAGTTGGCGCTGAACAGCGCGGGCTTGACGCCGTTGGCCTTGGCGAACGCCTTGCGGATCGGTTCGAGGAGACCGGTGTACGTCGCCGGGTTGCTGCGCCGCGAACCCCGGATCGGGCTCTGGTCGACCGAGACGACCCCGAGCTCCTCGGGGATCGACCCGTGCACGAGCGAGCTCTTGCCGGACCCCGCGACACCGGTGATCACGGCGAGCACACCGAGCGGGATGTCCACGTCGACGTCCCGCAGGTTGTTCGCCCTGGCGCCGCGGATCTCCAGGGTGCCGGTGGACTCGCGCACCCCGTCCTTGAGCTTCGCGCGGTCGTCGAGATGGCGCCCGGTGACGGTGTCGCTGCCGCGCAGCCCGTCGAGCGGGCCCTCATAGCAGACGGTGCCGCCCGCCGTGCCGGCGCCGGGGCCGAGGTCGACCACGTGGTCCGCGATCGCGATGACCTCCGGCTTGTGCTCCACGACGAGCACCGTGTTGCCCTTGTCCCGCAGCCGCAGCAGCAGCCCGTTCATCCGCTGGATGTCGTGCGGGTGCAGGCCCGCGGTCGGCTCGTCGAAGACGTAGGTGACGTCGGTGAGGGAGGAGCCGAGGTGGCGGATCATCTTCACGCGCTGCGCCTCACCGCCGGAGAGCGTGCCGGCGGGCCGGTTCAGCGAGAGGTAGCCGAGACCGATCTCGACGAACGAGTCGAGGGTCTGCTGCAGCGAGCTGAGCAGCGGCGCAACCGACGGCTCCGCGAGCTCGCGCACCCAGTCGGCCAGATCCCTGATCTCCATCGCGCAGGCGTCCGCGATCGAGATCTTCTCGATCTTCGAGGAGCGGGCGTGCTCGGCGAGCCGGGTGCCCTCGCACTCGGGACAGACGGTGAAGGTGACCGCACGCTCCACGAAGGCCCGCACGTGCGGCTGCATCGCCTCCTTGTCCTTGGAGAGCATCGACTTCTGGATGCGCGGGATCAGCCCCTCGTAGGTCATGTTGATGCCCGCGATCTTCATCCGGGTCGGCTCCCGGTGCAGCAGGTCGTGCAGTTCCTTCTTGGTGAACCTGCTGATCGGCTTGTCCGGGTCGAAGAAGCCGGACTCCGCGTACAGCCGGGAGTTCCAGCCGCCGCCGGTGTAGCCGGGGATGGTGAACGCACCCTCGTTGATCGACTTGCTGTCGTCGTAGAGCTGGGTCAGGTCCAGGTCGGAGACCGAGCCGCGGCCCTCGCAGCGCGGGCACATGCCGCCCACCTTGTTGAAGGTGACCTTCTGCTTGGCGCCGCCGCCCACCGAGATGGCACCGGCCGCGGAGACCGAGGGCACGTTGAAGGCGAACGCCCCGGGCGGTCCGACGTAGGGCTTGCCGAGCCGGCTGAACAGGATCCGCAGCATCGCGTTGGCGTCGGTGGCGGTGCCGACCGTGGAACGCGGGTCGGCACCCATCCGCTGCTGGTCGACGGAGATCGCAGTGGTCAGCCCGTCCAGTACGTCGACCTCGGGCCGCGACAGGCTGGGCATGAAGCCCTGTACGAAGGCGCTGTAGGTCTCGTTGATCAGGCGCTGCGACTCGGCGGCGATCGTGTCGAAGACCAGCGAGCTCTTGCCCGAGCCGGAGACACCCGTGAAGACCGTCAGACGGCGCTTCGGGATCTCGATGCTGACGTCCTTGAGGTTGTTCTCGCGCGCGCCGTGCACGCGGATCATGTCGTGGCTGTCGGCGGCATGCAGCGCGGGCGACTGCGCGTTCGTCCTCTTCGCCGTGGTCATCGTCTCTCCATGGGTCGGTCCGGGCGGGCGCGGGAGTCGTCGTTCTGCCGTCACGTTAGCCGCGGCTCACGAGCGGGCGCTTCTCGATTCCTGATCGGTTCCTGCGCCGGGCGAGCAGCAGGACGCACGCGAGCGCGCCGAGCGCCACGGTGGCGAGCCCCGAGCCGCCGAGCGTCGCGCGGGGGCCCAGCGCCGTGGTGAGCGGTCCGCCGAGGGCCGTGCCGAGCGGCGAGGCGGTGAGCAGCACCGCGCTGCGGGCCGCGAGCATCGCCGCCAGGTGCTGCGGGGGCGCCTTCGCCTGCATCAGGGTCACCGACAGCGCCACGAACGGGCCGTAGATCGCACCGCCGAGCATGAAGCACACAACGGTGACGGCCGTCGGCGCACCGGCCCCGAACGGCACCAGCACGAGCCCCCAGGCCGTCACGATGCCGACCGTCACGGGCCACAGCGGCAGGCGGCGCAGTGCGCCGACCACCAGCGAGCCGAGCACCGCGCCGAAGCCGAACAGCATCCAGTACAGGCCGAGCAGGGTGCCGGGTGCGTGCAGGTCCTCGGTCACGTGCAGCGGCAGAGCGACCTCGACCGGGCCGTAGAGGAAGTTGAAGAACCAGGTGAGCGCCAGCAGCCCGAGCAGCTCGGGACGGGACCGCAGCAGCGCGAGCCCGCCGCGGGCGGCCGTCCCGTCGATGGGGGAGACCTGCCCCGACTCCGGCAGCCGGGTGCGTACGACGAGGACGGCGAGGAACACATAGGTGAGCGCGTCCAGGCCCAGTACGAGCGCGGAGTTCGCGTACGTCACCAGTACACCGGCGAGGGCGGGCCCGGCGATCGTGGCGGCGAAGTCGAGCGAGCCGACGAGGGTGTTCGCGGCGAGCCGCTGCTCGTCCGGCAGCAGTTCCGCGAGCAGGGTGTACTTGCCCGCGCTGCCCCAGGCGTGCAGCAGCGAAGAGACCGCGAGCAGCACGACATACAGCGACGGCGACAGCAGCCCGGCGAACCAGGCGAGCGGTACGGCGCCGAGGAACACACCGCGCACCACGCTGTCGGCGATCAGCAGCCGCCTGGCCGGTACCCGGCGCAGCCGGCGGCCGAGCAGGAGCGCGCCGATCACGCCCGGCAGGGTGTACGCGGCGACCGCGCCGCCGACCCACAGCCCCGCACCGGACTGCGGCGCGAGCTCGATGGCGAGCCACGCCACCGCGACGAAGCTCATGCCGTCCCCGAGGCAGGAGACCGCGAAGCCGAGGACCAGCCGCCGAAACAGCCGGTGGGCGAGGACCGTCCGGTACGGGGAGGGAACGAGGCGTCGGATCACCTCGGCCACGCTAGGTGTGACCGAGGCGGCGGCGCTTCTCAATTCCTGATCGCTCTGCACGGGTGTCTGGTGTACGGACGCCGCCCCCCCCGCGAGGACGCGCCGTACACATCCCGCCCGCGACCCGACTGGTACGCGGTGCGCCCGCTGGGTGGTCGGCGCGCAGCCGAAGACGCTGGAACGCTTCCGCCCCAGGCTCGGCGGGGCCATCGGGCAGCTGGGCGGGGTGGGACCGACGCCGCAGCCGGGTTCGTCGTGTCGCCGGTTTCCGGGTCCTCCAGGGACTGTCCGGCGGATCAGCCTGACCTCCAGCCGCGTTGTCGTCGGTTGCCGACGCTCCGCGTCGACTCCCTCCTGCGCTGTCCAGCTGTGCGCATCAGCGCCAGCTCAGGGCGGCCGAGACGCGCCGCACCTTATAGCCGACCTGACCCGCCGGACAGGCCCTGGCCGGGGAGGGACGCCCTCAGGAGGGACGGCGTCCCGAACCGGACCGAGACGCCCGGCGAGTAGAGCACGCTGACCGGCGCCTCCGTCATCCGGGGCAGTCCGGCCGCCGTGATCAACTCGTCGTCCAGGTCGAGCAGTTCGGCCCGGTGCAGCGGCCAGGGCGCGTGCTCGTTCGGCAGGTGCACCGTGCGGCCGTGCCACGGGACGTGCATGCCCCAGCGGGCGGTGAGGAACAGCTCCAGCGGTGTGGGCCGCGCTATGGGTGCGCCGGGGCGCACCACGACCCGGCTTTTCGGGCCGCGGCCCGCGGACCGTCCGCGACGGCAGGTGTACGTGAGCCTGTCGCTCGCGCGGTGCAGCCGCATCGCCGACCACACATAGGGCAGCCGCACGCCCAGCCGCCCCACCAGCACGGGCAGCAGCCGGGTCGCGTCGAGCGAGCGGAACACGACACCGCGGCGGCCCTGCTCGTCCACCGAGTACAGCCGTACGTTCGTCTCGCAGAACGTTCCGAGATACGGCAGACCCGGCCCTGGGCCGAGGCCCACGCCGCGCATCAGGAACGGGACAAGGCCGACGTAGGTGACCCCGTCGAGGGTGTCCGGCCGGGTCCCGGCGGGCAGCAGGGCGGCCACCCGCTCCGGCTCCACCGGCCAGTGCAGGAAGGTCAGTTCATGCCAGCCCTGCACCAGCGTCGGCCTGCGCACGGGTCGCGGGGTCGACGGGGTGATCGGTTCGATCTCCATGGCCAGCCTTGTAACACGCGGGCAGCGGCCCGGTTGCTCGAACGGGCCCGGGTCAGCCGGCGTTGTGCCCAACGGCACAGTCATCGGCGCCGGTCCGGCGGGGCCGCGGTGCTGTGCCTGACCACCAGGCTGGTCGGGACGAGATCGGTGCCGGGCTTTGAGTCGCCGCGGGTGCGGATCTGCTGGAGGGCGTCCTGCACGCAGCGGCGGCCGACCTCCGCGAAGTCCTGGTGGACGGTGGTCAGGGGCGGGACGAAGAAGGCGGCGTCGGGGATGTCGTCGAAGCCGACGACGCTGATGTCCGCGGGCACCCTCAGGCCGCGCTCGTGGAAGGCGCGCAGCAGCCCCAGCGCCATCTGGTCGTTGGAGGCGAACACGGCGGTGCAGTCCGGCTGTTCGGCGAGTGCGAGGCCGGCCGTGTAGCCGGACTCGGCGGACCAGTCGCCGTGCAGGGGCGGCGGCACCGGGCGTCCGGCCTCCTCAAGGACCGTGCGCCAGGCCTGAGTTCGGCGCTGACCGGCGAAGGACGTCTCCGGTCCCGTCACGTGCCAGACGGTGCGGTGGCCCAGATCGAGCAGGTGGCTGACGGCCTTGCGGGTGCCGTCGGCCTGGTCGGTGTCGACCACGCTGTAGCGGTCGCCGGCGTCGGAGTCCACGACGACGACGTGGACGCCGGGCGGCAGCTGGACCGTGCCGGTGTCCAGCAGATGGATCTCCATGATGACGATCACGGCGTCGACGGCCAGCTCTCCCATGCGCGTGAAGGCGCCCAGCACGTTGTCCTGGGTGGGGACGTCGATGGGGATCAGAGTGATCGCGTAGCCCTCGGCCGCGGCGCGCGTGGCGATCGCCTCCACCGTGCGGCTGTTGCCCGTCGAGGACAGGCTGAAGAGGATCACGCCGATGGTGTTGAACTGGCCGTAGCGCAGGGCGCGCGCCGCGCTGTTGGGCCGGTAGCCCAGATCCCGCATCGCCGAGAGCACCTGCTCCCGGGTCGAACTGATCACCCCGGGATAGCCGTTGGAGACACGCGAGACCGTCTGGGAGGACACGCCCGCGAGCTTGGCGACATCGGCCATGGAGACCCGCTGCTTGCGGCGTCCGCCCGGAACGCCGGTGCTGCCCCGTTCCACCACTGGTGCCTCCCTCGGGTGCCCGACCTGTTGCGCGACGCACCGGATGTTACGCGTGAGGAGCCTTGACGGCCGCTGAGGCGGATGCCACGATTCCGGCGCCGCCGAGTTTACGTAAACATCCGTTGGGACGACAGCGCATGTTTACGTAAACATGCGGGCGCCGAGCCGCCACCTTCCGAAAGGCCACGTCGATGCGCAAGACCCCCACGAACCGCCTCGCTCCCCGGCTGCGTGCCGCCTGCGCGGCGGTCGCGATCGCCGCGGTCGGCGGCGCGACCCTCACCGGCGGCACCGCCTCCGCCGCGCCGAAGACGGACACCACCCAGTTCAAGGGCGTCAACTGGGCCGACCCCCGCGACAACTACGCCGACGACCCGGTCGTCCTGTCCGGCCTGTCGCTCTCCGACACCTACGCCCAGACCTACACCAAGGCGAGCCGGGTGATCTCCGCCTTCCGCGCCAACCTCGGCGCCAACACCGTCCGGCTGCCCATCAACCCGTACACCGTCAACGGCTCCTACTGGAAGTCGTACCGCGGTGTGATCGACGCGGCGACGGCCAAGGGCTTCAAGGTGATCCTGTCGTACTGGGAGGGCACGGGCGCGCAGAAGGACGGCTTCATCGACGACGAGGCCACCTACTGGCCGATGTGGAACACCGTCGTCAAGGCCTACAAGGGCAACTCGAAGGTCTACTTCGAGCCGATGAACGAGCCGCACGGCTACACCGACACCCAGTGGGCCGACATCGCCGCCAAGTGGCTCGCGACCTACGGGTCGGTCCCGCGGGGCCGCGTCTTCGTCAGCGGCGCCGGCTACAACGACCACGTCACCTCGGTCTGCGCCGACCCGCGGCTGAAGGGCACCTACCTGTCGCTGCACCACTACGGCTTCTGGAAGTCGTACGCCACCTACGACCAGTGGAAGGCCGACCTCAAGGAGCGCATCGGCGACTGCGCGAGCCGTACGGTCATCGACGAGTTCGGCGCCCCCATGACCACGGGCCTGAACTACGACAAGCCGGCGCCCGACGACAACTACGTCAACTTCATCCAGGCCGAGACGGACACCGCCCGCGAGCTGAAGATGGGCTCGGTGTACTGGCCGGGCCTGCGCACCGACGACATCTACTCGATGCAGAAGCTCGTCGGCGACGCATCCCGCCCCTGGCTGGAAACCACCAACCAGTCCGGCGCGGACCGTCTCGCCTGGGCCTGGGGACGCGGCCGGCCCGTCCAGCCCTGATCCTCGCACCAGCCGCCGGACGGTCCCGGAGCCACTGGGCCCGGGGCCGTCCGGCACCCCGCCGAACGTCACGGCTACGGCTTGATGCCCACCCCGGTCCAGAGGCTGACCTCGGCGTCCGTGGCGTCGGGCTCGCCGTCCGGGCGCCAGCGGTGGCCGACCGCGATGCCGGGATCCAGCAGCTCCAGTCCGCTGAAGAACTTGGCGACGTCGTCCTTCGAGCGGAACTGCACCGGCGTTCCCGCAGTGGTGTAGATGTCGGTGACCTTCTGCCAGGTGGCCGGGTCGAAGTCGGGCGTGCAGTGGCTCAATGCCAGCGCGCTGCCCGAGGGGAGGACGGCCAGCAGACGGTCCACGATGCCGTACGGGTCCTGCGCGTCCGTCACGAAGTGCATCAGGGCGTTGAGGGACAGGGCCACGGGCTGGTTCAGGTCCAGGACCTCGGCCAGGGCGGGGGAGTCCAGCAGCGCCGCCGGGTCGTTGACATCCGCCTCGATGTACGTGGTGCGGCCCTGGGCTGTGCTGCGCATCAGGCGCTCGGCGTACTTGAGGACGAGCGGGTCGTTGTCCGCGTAGACCACCCTCGCCTCGGGGACCACGGACTGGGCCACCTGGTGCAGGTTCGGCTCGGTGGGGATGCCGGTACCGATGTCCAGCCACTGGCGGATGCCGTGCTCCTGGGCGAGCACACGGGTGGCGCGATGCATGAACGCCCGGTTCTCACGGGCGCACACGAAGATGGCCGGGTAGGCCGAGGCGACGGTCTCCGCGGCCAGCTTGTCGACTTCGAAGTGGTCCTTGCCGCCGAGGTAGTAGTCGTACATCCGGGCGGAGTGGGGCCTGCTGGTGTCGATGTCCCGAGCGGCGTGCGAGCTGGTCATGCTGTCCCTTTCGGTGGGGTGCGTGGGGGGTACAGGGCCGCCAGATGATCGGCGAGACCTCGTTTGACTCCCGCGACGAACGCGGCGATCTCCTCGGGGGTGTAGATCAGCGCGGGGCCGGCGGGGTCGGTCGACTGCCGCAGGGCCACCCGGCCGTCGGCGAGCTGTTTCGTCTGCACGCACTGGCCGCCGTTGGGGCCGCTCCACGGAGACTCCCAGCCCTGTTCACCGAGGTCCGACGCCGGCATGCCGTTGTAGACGCCGCGGACAACGCTGTCGGCGCCGGTCATGAGTACTCCTTTCGCATGCGGTTCAGGAGCGCCCTGCTGTCCGTGTCCGAGGTCAGCAGGGACATGCGGTTGTGTGCCTCGAGATGGGCCGCCACGTCCGAGCGCTGGTCCAGATACATGGCACCGGAGAGGATCTCGCTGTAGACGATGTCGGGCAGCTCCGGCTCCTTGAACCGGAAGTAGGTGAAGGGGGCGCACGCGCCGACGTGGGCACCCGCGGAGAACGGCACGACGTCGACGCTGACGTGCTCCAGCTCCGAGACCTCCAGGAGCCGGTCGATCTGCTCCCGCATCACCTCGGGGCCGCCCACCACCCGGTGCAGCACCGTCTCTTCGAGCACCACCCACAGCGTGGGCGCATCGGGTCCCTCCAGCAGGCACTGGCGGCGCAGCCGCAGATCCACCCGCCGCTCCAGGTCCTCCTCGCTGCCGCCCGGGAAGCCGCCGCGCAGCACCTCGCGCGCGTAGTCGTGGGTCTGCAGCAGGCCCGTCACATAGTGCGGCTCGTAGGTGCGCAGCGTCGTAGCTCCGGCCTCCAGGCTCACGTAGCCGCTGAACCAGCTCGGCAGCACATCGCGGTACACGTGCCACCAGCCGGGCTCGTTGGCCCGCTCGGCGAGGTCGACGAACTCGTCGATCTCCTGCCGGTCGGCCCCGTACGTCTCGAGCAGCTTGTCCACGTAGAGAGGCTTGAGACCGACCTCCGCCTTCTCCAGGCGGCGGATGGTCAAGGACGTCACCCGCAGGGCCCTGGCCGCGTCGTCCAGCGTCAGACCCGCATCCTGGCGCCGCTCCTGCAGCCGCCGGCCGAGGATCATACGGAGAACGGTGGGTGCGCTGGGGCCGCTGCCCGCGCCCGACCGACCTTCGTTCACCACGCCCTACCTCCTGAGTGACCGTCATCGCCGGGCTGCCGAGGGCGACTTGACGAAGCGGACGGACAGATACCGGCTCCATGAAATTATCAGGCAGCTGGTTGCAGCTTGAACTGCCCTGTGAGCATAGTTATTTGTGTGAATCGTCTCGACGATCACTGCGCGCCCCGCTCCCCACGGAAGGCAACTGCGTGTCCCCCCACACGACTTCCTCCCCGCAGCTGTTAGACGCCCCGAACCAGGAGCGCACCCACTGGCTCGAACTGCCGCCCCACCGCTCCAGCATCAAGGTCGCCCGCCGCTCCATCGGGGCGCGGCTGAGCGCCTGGCGTCTGCCGGGCGACCTGTGCGCGGACGCCGTCCTGCTCGTGTCCGAACTGGCCACCAACGCCGTCCGGCACACACTCAGTGCCCGGATCCTGTGCGGCATCGGGCTCATCACCGAACAGTGCCTGCGCCTCGAGGTGCACGACCACGACCGCACGGACCGCGGCCTGCCCCGGTGCGAGCCGTGCCCCGACGACGAGAGCGGCCGCGGGCTGCTCATCGTGGAGGAGATCGCGGACAACTGGGGAGTCGACCGCTCCAGGCTCACCGGCGGCAATGCCGTGTGGGCGCACCTGACGGCCTGAGAGCCTGCCCGGGGAGGGGCGGCCTCAGCCCGTCCGGGGGGTCAACTCGGCGAGCAGCAGGGTGCGGTCGTCGGCGGCGGCCGCGGTGGAAGGGGTGCTCAGCAGCCGTCGGCACAGGGACTGCAGCGGGTCCTGCTCGCCGGCGGCCGCGGACTCGACGGCCGCCGTGTCCAGGGCGCGCGCGAGGCGGATGATCTCCTGGTCGATGTCGGCGTCCCGGGACTCGACCAGGCCGTCGCTGTAGAGCACGAGCAGGGCGGGTTCGTCCACGGTCAGTACCGTCGCCTCGTAGCTCCCCGTGCCCAGCCCCAGGGGCAGGCCGGGCCCGGTGAGCGCGACCGGCGCGGTTCGGCCGTCGGGGCCGCGCAGCAGTGGGGGCGGGTGACCGGCCCCCACCAGGGTGCAGGTGTGCTGCCGGGCGTCCCACTCGGCGTACATACAGGTCGCGAACGATGCTCCCGGGGTGTCGCAGGCGAGCGCGTCGAGGCGTCGTATGAGATCGGCCGGAGGGATGTCGAGGGTGGCCAGGGTGCGGACGGCGGTGCGCAGCTGGATCATCGCGACGGCGGACTCCGGGCCGTGTCCCATGGCGTCCCCGACGACGAGACTGACCCGGTCACCGGGCCGTTTCAACACGTCGAACCAGTCACCGCCGATGATGTTGCCCTGCCCGGCGGGCAGGCAGCCGTGGGCGATGCGGCAGCCCTCGACCTCCTGTGCCGTGCCGGGCAGCAGGCTGTTCCGGATGGCCAGGGCGGTGCGGCGCTCATGCTCGTAGCGGCGCGCGTTGTCCAGGGCCGTGGCGGCGCGTGCGCCCAGCGCCTCGGCGGCCACGACGTCCGCGGGCCGGAAGGGGGCCCGGTCCGGGCCGCGCGAGCAGGCGACGAAGCCGACCGAGGTGCCGCGCAGTTGCAGCGGGACGACGAGAAAGGACGACACGTGCAGCAGGTCGTCGATCCGCGCGTCGCCGCCCCCGGAGGCCACCAGCCGCTGGGAGGTGTGCGGGTCGATCGCGTCCAGCAACTGTGCATGGCCGGCCGCGAGCGCACGGGCGTACGGCGTCTCGCGCGGGAAGACGATCACCTCGCCGACCGGCAGCACGCCCTCCCAGTCCTCCACCGCGTCGGTGCCGATGCGCAGCGCCAGACGGCGCGCCTCCATCTGGGGCGCCTGCGCGACGGCGTGCGCGTTCTCGTCGCGCAGCCAGCGCTCCAGCAGATAGATCGAGGCCGCATCGCAGAAGCCGGGGGTCAGCGCGTGCACGACATGGCTGCCGGTCAGCCCCAGGTCGAGTTCCGAGCCGATCGCGTCGGCGGCGGGGGAGAACGCCGACCGGCGGGGGGAGGGCAGTGCGGCGGGGGGTGCGTCGGTGCGGCTGCGCGGTTCGTTCCGCAGGGGTCGTGCCTTTCCGGGTGGGGGTCCGGGCACGCGGCGATGAGGGTGGCTCGCCGTGTGTCGTCGGCAACTATATGATGTTGCGTCAAGGCCCCTGGTCGAAAAGGGAGTTGTCGTGCCCGAGAGTGAAGGTTTCCCGCCCGGGACCGACCCGGACAGGGCCAGCGTCGCCCGTGTGTACGACGCCTTGCTGGGCGGGGAGCACCACTTCGCCATCGACCGGGAGGCGGTGGCGGCCATCACGGCCATCGAGCCCCAGGCGCGCACCCTGGCCCGGGCCAACCGCGCCTTCCTCGGCCGGGCCGTGCGCTTCCTGGTCGAGTCCGGGGTACAGCAGTTCCTCGACCTCGGCTCGGGCATCCCCACCCAGGGCAACGTCCATGAGGTGGCGCAGGCGGTCAGCCCGGGAGCCCGGGTGGTCTACGTCGACAACGACCCGGTGGCCGTGGCGCACAGCACGTCGCTGCTGGCCGACAACCCGGACGTGGACATCGTCGACGCCGACATCCGGCGGCCGGCCGACATCCTGGCCTCGCCGCAGGTGCGCAAGCTGATCGACTTCGAGCAGCCGGTCGCCGTACTCATGAATGCGATCCTGCACTTCGTCACAGCGGAGGAGGACCCCGCCGGCCTTGTGGCCGCCTTCAGGGACGTTCTGCCGGAGGGCAGCTACCTGGCGATGTCGCACGGCACGAACCAGGACCGCCCGGACAAGGCCGCGGCGGTGGGCCAGCTGTACCGGTCCAGGGCCACCTCGCCGGTCATCACCCGTTCCCACGACGAGATCCTCGAACTCTTCACCGGGTTCGACCTCGTGGAACCAGGCCTGGTCTACCTCCCCCTGTGGCGCCCGGACGCCGACGACCGGATCCCGGACAAGCCGTCGGAGTACTGGGTGTATGCGGGAGTCGGCCGCAAGAGCGCCTAGCCGGGCCTGCAGCGTCCAGCTGACAGTCGCCGCGCGCTGTCGATCCGGCGGACCCTCGTTCGTGTAGAGGGTGAGAGGCCGGCACCGGGCCGGCCCGAGCGCAGGGCTGTGAGGACGATGACCCATGTATCCACGCTGCTCACCGGACGGGGCCTGGTCGAGTCACCCCGCTGGCACGACGACCGGCTGTACTTCTCCGACTGGACCGACGGCGAGGTTCTCGCCGTCGACGGGGACGGCCGCAGCGAGGTCGTCGCGCGGGTGCCGTCGCTGCCCCTGTGCACCGCCTGGCTGCCCGACGGCTCACTGCTGATCGTCTCGTCCGCGGAGGGTCGGCTGCTGCGCCGCGAGCCCGACGGAAGCCTCGTCGAGTACGCCGATCTCGGCATCCCGGGCTGGAACGACATCGTGGTGGACGGCCGCGGCAACACCTACGTCAACCGCGCCCACTTCGACCCGATGGCGGGAGAGGACGTCAAACCCGGCTCCGTCCACCTGGCCGCGCCCGACGGCTCGGTGCGCGAGGTCGCCGACGACATCGCCTTTCCCAACGGCATGGCGGTGACCGCCGACGACGCCACCCTGATCGTCGCCGACTCCTACCGCCGCCGGCTGCTCGCCTTCGACATCGGCGCCGACGGCACCCTGTCGCACCGGCGTGTCTGGGCCGATCTGGGCGAGGGCGTCCCGGACGGCATCTGCGTCGACGCGGAGAACGCCGTCTGGTACGCGGACGTGCCCAACCGGCGGTGCGTGCGCGTCGCGGAAGGCGGCACCGTCCTGGAGACCGTGGAGCTGGACCGCGGAGCCTTCGCCTGTGTGCTCGGCGGACCCGACCGCCGCACGCTGTTCATCACCGCGGCCCGCTGGCAGGGTATGACCGAGACCGAGATGGTGGCGCCCGGAACCGGCCAGGTGCTCTCGGTGCCGGTCGAGGTGCCGGGAGCAGGACGGCCGTAGAAGGTGCCGCACCTGCCTCACAGGAACGGCGTGCCCGCGTCGAGTCCCGACAGGACCCGGCCGTAGATCTCCAGATTGGTCGCGGGATTGACGAAGGAGTGCAGGTTCAGGGCCTGCACATCGCGCACCGCCCGCTGGATGGGCACCTCCCGGTGCAGTGAGGACGCCCCGGAGGCGGAGGCGATCAGGTCGACGGCCTCCTTGCACAGCCGCGCCACATAGCCGCTCTGTGCGCGGATCCTGGCGCGCTCCTCCTGACCGTAGGGTTCGCCGGCCTCGATACGGGCGACGAAGTCGCTGGTCAGCAGTTCGGCGCAGGAGATCTTCAGCGCCGCCTCGGCGGCCTGGAGATGGGTGACCGTCGCCTCGTTCTGTCGCTGGTGGAACGTGTAGGTGATACCCCGCCGATGGATCCGCCCGGTGAACTCCTCCAGCGCGGCCCGCGCCAGGCCGAGTGCGTTCGGGGCCGTCCAGGCACAGAACATCAGCAGGACGGGCATCCGGTAGAAGGGGTCGTCGGCGTTGGACTTGGAGGGGAACTCGCCGTTGAGGAGGGGGCCGACCGGCAGCACCCGGTGCGCGGGCACGAAGACGTCACGCGCGACCACGCTGTTGCTGCCGCTGCCCGCAAGCCCGGAGACATGCCAGTCGTCGAGGATCTCCAACTCGGCCATGGGCACGGCGGTCCACAGCACCTCGGGCGGCCCCTCGCCGGATTCCACGCGAACCGTCAGCAGGTGCCAGTCGGCGTGCCGGCAGCCGGTGGCGAAGCCCGAGGTGCCGTTGACGACATAGCCGTCGGCCGTGGCGAGGGCGGTGGCGTCCGGGATGAGGGTGCCGCCGACCCGTACGTCGGGACTGGTGAAGATCTCGTCCTGCGTCTCGTCGGGGAAGAGCGCAGCGATGAAGGCGCAGCCGGCCTGGATCAGGGCCGTGAAGGCGGTCGAGCCGCACGCGGCGGCGATCTCGGTCAGTGTGTCGACCTGGGTGCGCGGCCGGGTCTGGTAACCGCCGTACCGCCGGGGAACGTTCATCCGGTAGATCCCGGCGTCCGTCAGCGCCGCGACGACCTCGCCGGGCACACTCCTCTCCTGCTCGGTACGGAGTGCGTGCTCGCGGATGAACGGGGCGATCGAGCGGGCGCGTTCGACGATGCCGGTGTCGGAACGTGGTGCTGACGACGGAGCCATGGACGACCTCCGGGCACTCCGGGCACGACGGAGCCCTCACCGTGACGCGGATCGCGCGCACTGTCAACGGCGCCTGCGGCAGCCGGAGTTGAACGGAAACGCGGGTCAGCCACTGCCCATCCGGTCCGCCAGACAGGCGAGGTAGAGGGCCATGGTGGTGCGGTGTTCGCGCAACGGCCGGCCGGTGATCTGCTCGATCTTGTTCATGCGGTAGACGACGGTGTTGCGGTGGATGTGCAGGGCGGCGGAGGCCCGTACGAGGTTGAATCCGCTTTCGCACCAGGCGGTGATCGTGTCGCGGAGCGCCGGCCAATCCGGCTGGGCGCGCAGCTCCGCGGTGGTGAGGTCGACCAGGCGGTTGCGGGCGGACTGGTTCACGGCGGCCAGGACCTGGTGGACCCGCAGATCGGCGATCAGCTGGACGGGGGAGTCCCCCGTCGAACGCCCGCCCAGACGCAGCGCGTCGCAGGCGTCCTGGTACGAGTCGTGCAGACCGCCGCCCACCGAGGAGGCGGGCTCGCCGATGCCCACCCGGGCGGTGAGACCGTCCTGCGCGGCGATGACGTCGACGACCCGGCGGCAGTCGGCGACCAACTCCGTGCGGCGGCGGGCCGGAACACGGTGCAGCACACCGATCCACCCGGGCGCCGCACCGGCGACGATGTCCTGCGGGTCGGCGAAGACCTCGCGGACGGTGCGCAGCAGTTCCGTGCGGACCAGTGCCACGTCGTGGGTGGGCCCGCCGGCCCGGCGCCGTGCGGCCCCCTCGGGCACGGTCACCTCGATGGCCACCGCCACCCGCCGCAGCCGCAGGTCGAAGCCGAGTTCGGCGGCACGGAAGACGAGGAAGTCGCCCTCGACGACCTGGGGATCGTAGGAGGCGATGTCGGCGAGCAGCTTCTCCGCCGCCCGCTCCGAGAGCAGACGGGAGCGCAGCATCACGGACTCCCTCAGCAGGATCTCCGTCTGGCGCTTCACCAGCAGTCCGAAGCGGCGCACCTGGGCGGGGGTGCCGGTGATCCCGACGGTGCCCACCGCCTGGCCGCCCGCGACCAGCGGCAGGGTGACGCCGGGGCGTACCCCGCGCAGCTGCTGGGCCTGTGAGGCGTTGTGCGTGGCCGGTTCCTGTGTACGGACGACCTCGACCGACGCCTCGTGGAAGGACCCCACCCGGCTGCTGTCACCGCTGCCGATGACCATGCCCTCCGCATCGGTGATCAGCACGTTGAAGCCGATGACGGCGGAGGTGTCCCCGGCGATCTCCTGGGCGAGTGACGGGCTCAGCACGACGGTTCCTCCCGTGGGGGAGAGCGGGCCGGGGTTGGACGCACCGTACAGGGCATCGCATGATTCCGGCCACAAGTTCGTACGAAGTGAACGGTGACGCACCGCACGGTCGATCTCTAGCGTATGGGCCCAATCAAGCTCCCGCCGAGGGCACAGCGCGGTGAACGGCGGGCCCCCTCAGTGCCGATACGGAAGGCCCACGCCGATGATCCGTGTGCGCTCGCTCGCTGTCGCTTTGTCCGCGATGCTGATGATTTCCACCGTCGCCGCCTGCAGTTCGGACGGCGATGGCACCCCGAAGAACGTGTCCGCCAAGACCGCCGCCCTCGGCACGCTCACGCCCGGCGTCATCAAGGTCGCCGTCCAGCCGTACGCGCCCTACACCACGGTCCACGGCGACAAGATCGTCGGCCTCGACGGCGACATCCTCACCTACGTCGCCAAGAAGCTCGGCCTGCAAGTCAAGCCACAGGTCACGGACTTCGCCGGCATGCTCGCCGGAGTGCAGTCCAGCCGGGTGGACATCACCATCGGCGGGGTCGCCTGGTCCGCCGAACGGCAGAAGCAGGGCCTGTTCACCGACCCGCCGTACTACTCGCCCCCGGCGATGGCAGTCCGCAGCGGAAAGACCTACAAGACCGTCGACGACCTCAAGGGCCTCGACCTCGGCACCGTCGAGGGCTACGTCTGGGTGAAGTCCATCCAGTCCGTGCCCGGCGCCAGGCTGCACGCCTACCCGGACGCCACCGGCGTCTTCGACGACCTCGGCGCGGGCCGTGTCGACGTCGGCTTCCTCGACCCGCTGATCATCATCGCGGCCCAGAAGCAACGCCCGGAACTGAAGATCAGGACGGAGTACCTGACACCGCCCACCGCTGCCGAGGTCAAGGCCAAGCCCGCTTACGCGTACTTCCAGCCGTACCAGACCGGCTTCTATCTCCCCAAGCAGGCAACGAAGCTGGAGAAGGCGATCTCCGCGCAGATCGACGCCATGTACGCCAACGGCGAGATGGCCAAGCTCGTGAAGAAGTACGGCGGCGACCCGGAGCAGTTCCTCAAGCCGGCCGCCGACGTCGCCACCGCGCGCCGCGGCGTGGACCGGCCCGGCACCTGGACGCCGCCGTCCATCGGACAGTGAGGGAGCGAACATGTCCGGCCTCTTCCAAGTCCCCTGGTCCGACTACCGGTCCGACCTCCTCGACGCGCTCTGGCGCACCGTCTCCTACACACTGGTCAGCTTCGTCGGCGCGGTCCTCCTCGGCCTGGCCGTGGCGCTGCTCCGGCTGAACCGGGCCTGGCCGGCGCGGGCCCTCGCCGCCGTCTACACCGAGGTGTTCAAGAACGTCCCGCTGCTGGCCATCATCTTCCTGACCTACTTCGGCCTGGCCTCGGCCGGGATCCGGCTGGACGTCTTCAGCGCCGGCTGCCTCAGCCTGATCGTCTTCTACGCCGCCTACCTGTCCGAGATCTTCCGTTCCGCCATCAGCGGCGTGCACGCCGGACAGACCGAGGCGGGCGAGGCGCTCGGACTCGGGAAGGCGGGCATCTTCGCGCACGTCGTCCTTCCGCAGGCCGTCCGGCAGGCTCTGCCCGGCACCAACACCATGCTGGTCGACCTGCTCAAGTCCACCTCGCTGCTGGTCACCGTGTCCGCCGCCGAGCTGATGTCGGAGGGCCGGCTCATCACCTCGGAAACGTTCCGGGCGCTGGAGGTGTACCTGGTCATCTCGGCCATCTACTTCGCTCTTTGTTACCCGCTCTCCCAGCTCCTCCTGCTGCTGGAGCGGAAGGTACGCGCCGGTGTGCCCCTGTCCCCCTGGCGACGGCGCCGGGTGCGCGCCGCCGGTGTGCTGCTCGCCGCCGACCCCGGCGCGGCAGCCAACCCGAAGGAGGCGGTCGTATGACCGAGCCCGTCACCACGGCGAGGAACGCGCCGACGGCCCCCACCGAGGCGGTCGTACGGATCCAGGGCCTGAGCAAGTCCTTCGACGGCCGCCTGGTGCTCGACCACGTGAACCTGGAGGTCGACCGCGGCCGCATCGTCAGCGTCATCGGACAGAGCGGCGGCGGCAAGACCACTCTCATGCGCTGCGTCAACCTCCTCGAACGCCCCGACCAGGGAACGGTGGAGGTGGCCGGCGAGGTGGTGCACAGCGAGGGCCGCATGGTGTGCCGCGACCTGCCCCGGCTGCGCCGTACCGTCGGCATGGTCTTCCAGCGCTTCAACCTCTTTCCCCATCTCACCGCCGTGGAGAACGTCGTGCTGGCGCAGCGCAGGGCCGGCATTCCCGAGCGGGAGGCGCTGGAGCGGGCCGTCGCGCTGCTGCGCAGGGTCGGCGTGGCGCACCGCGGCCTCGCCCAGCCGGACCAGCTCTCCGGCGGCGAACAGCAACGCGTCGCCATCGCCCGGGCGTTGGCGCTGCGACCCGAGGTGCTGCTCTTCGACGAGCCCACCTCCTCCCTCGACCCGGAGGCCACCCGTGAAGTGCTCGGCGTGATGCGCGAACTGGCCGCCGACGGCATGACGATGCTGCTGGTCACCCACGAACTGCCCTTCGCCCGCGAGGTGTCCGACCACGTCGTCTTCGTCGACGGCGGCCGCATCGTGGAGGAGGGCGCGCCGCAGGACGTCCTCGACCGCCCCGCCCGGGCCCGCACCCGGGAGTTCCTCGCCTCCTACGAGTCGGCGTCATGACCGCGCCCGTGGTGGTCCTCGGTGGCGGTGTCGTCGGACTGTGCACCGCGTACTACCTGGCCGAGGCAGGCCTCGCGGTGGAGGTCGTCGAACGGCGCGGCCTGGCTTCCGGAGTGTCCCGGGGCAATGCGGGCTGGGTCTGCCTCAGCCACTCGACGCCGGTCCCCGCCCCGGGCGTCGTCCGGTACGCACTGCGCTCCCTGGGCCGGCCGGACTCACCCCTGTATCTGCGTCCCCTGCCCGACCCGGCCTTCGTGCGCTGGTTGTGGCGGTTCTGGCGCAGCAGCACCCCGGCCGCCTTCCGGCGCGGCTACGCGGCGATCGCCGAGCTGAACCGCTCCACCTTCGACCTCTTCGACGGCCTGCGCGACGCCGGAGTCGACACCACTCTGGCCCGCCCCGGCATGGTCCACGCCTTCCTCTCCCCGGCAGAGGCCCGCCACCACCTCGCCGTACAACGGGAGATGGCCGACGGCCGCTACCCGTTGCCCGACGATGTCACCACCGGGGACGAGGCCCGTCTCCTCGACGACGCGCTGTCGTTCGGGGTGCGCGCGGCGTATCTCGTGGAGGGGGAGGGGTTGGTCGACCCGGAGGCATTCGCCCTCGGGCTCGGACAGGCGCTGGCTGCGGCCGGTGTGAAGGTCCACGAGAACGCGGAGGCGGTGGGGTTCAGGACCAGCAGGGGGACCGATGGGGGCCGAGTCGCGGCGGTGCGCACCACCTTGGGCGAGATGCCGTGCGAGGCCGTCGTGATCGCGGCCGGCATGCGCTCCGCCGACCTCCTGGGCACGCTGGGACACCCGCTGCCCCTCCAGGCGGGCAAGGGCTACAGCTTCTCCGTGGATCTGGACCCCGCCCCCCGGCACACCCTGTACTTCGGCGAACGCCGGGCCGTTGCCTCACCGATCGGCGGCACGACGCGGATCGGCGGCACGATGGAGCTGAGCGGCAACAACAACCGTCTCGACTGGCGCCGCGTCGTCGCCGTCGCCCTCGCGAGCCGGCACTACCTGGGCCACTGGTTCGACGACCCGGACGACCTGGTCGGCCTGATCCGTGACCCCTGGGTCGGAGGCCGCCCCTTCCTCCCCGACGGCCTTCCGGTCATCGACCGCGTCCCCGGCCACGCCAACGCCTTCGTGGCCACCGGACACGGCATGCTCGGCGTCACGCTGGGACCGGTCACCGGGCGCCGACTCACCGAGTACGTCCGCACAGGCCGACGCCCCGAAACCCTGGAACCGTTCCGCTTCGACAGGCTGCGCCACTGATGCCGACGTGATTCAGTGGGCTGCGTACCGGTCTCGCCGCAGGACCCGGGAGGAGCCGTATGACGCCGGCCGAGGAGCGTTTCGACGACCTGGTGAGCGAACTGCTGGGCCTCCCCGGGGTCACTCCTCCCAGCGGCTCCGGCTCCGGCTTCGGCCGGAGCGCGCTGCGCGTGCACGGCAAGATCTTCGCGATGCTCGTCCGCGGGCAGCTGGTCGTGAAGCTGCCCAAGGAGCGGGTGGACGCGCTGGTCGACGCGGACGAGGGGGACAACTTCGACGCCAACAAGGGCACGCCCATGAAGGAGTGGTTCGCTCTCTCCCCGGAGTCCGCCCTGGACTGGTCACCCCTTGCGCGGGAGGCCCTGGCGTTCGTCGGCGGGCAGCAGAAGGGTCCAGCGAGCGGATGACGGGGGTCTCCGCAGCGACCGGGCAGCTGCCCGGGGCGGTTCAGTGTCCCCGCAGCGGATTGGCACGGGCCACCGCCAGCAGATACCAGGCCGTGGCGCCGACGTGCCGGTACGGGTAGTAGCCGAAGCCGAAACCGGTGTCCAAGGGACTGCTGGCCGAGACCACTCCCGACCGTTCGGGCAGGGCCTTGCTCCCCACCGTCTGGCCCGTGCCGAGCTGGTCCTGGGCTCGCTCGATGGAGGCGATGAGGCGCGCGGCCCGGCGTTCGTCACCACTCGCGCAGCGCTCCCGCAGGGCCAGGGCGAGGTGGGCGGTGCCCTCGAACCACACGCCGTTGCGGTCGGGCTTGGGCTGGGAGGCTGCGATGGGCGAGCTCTCGTCCGCGAGGAGGGATGCCGAGCTGAAGGTGACACCTTCGTACGACTGCCCCGCCGGGACCGTGCTGTTGGGTCGGTCGGCGGTGTCCAGCACCGAGAGGCCGGCTGTCGCCCAGTCCACCGAGCGGGCGCGGCGGCGGTCGTGGAGGGACAGATAGCTCCAGGTCTGGGTGTCCTCGGGCACCGGCGAGGTGTTGACGGTGACGCCGTCGTTGGTGCCGGTGTGGAAGAAGCCGCCGGACTCGTTCCACATCTTGTCGAGGAACGCCCGCGCGCGGGCCTGCCGCTCCAGCCAGACGTCGTCCCCGGTGAGTCGGGCGAGACGCGCGAAGAGGCAGGTCAGATCGATGTTGTGCTCGGTGGAGGTGAAGGGAAGCTTCTGATCGCTGCCGTCGACGCCGAACTTGTAGCCGCCCAGCGGCTCGTCGGTGCGGCCGTGCGCCTCCACCCACTCGCCGATCCGCACGGCACCCGTCAGAAACCGCGCCGCCCCCGTGCGGGCGGCCAGCGCCGCCAGCGCGATGCCCGCCCAGGCCATGTCACCGACGGCCGTACCGGTGAAGCCGAACTGGATGCCGACGTTCACGGTGCCGTCCGCCCGCACAAAGCCGTCCGGCTGCGGTGAACCGTCGTAGAAGACATACGGTCCCACGTTGTAGGCCTGCCGGAGCCTGCCGTCCGCGTGCTGCGGGTCGTGGGTCTGTGCGTAGAGAAGGGCGTCCCCGAGGGCGATGGCTCTGGCGCGCGGTCCGGGCCCGGAGTGGGCGAGGTGGGCCAGTATCGCGAGGGCGTTGTCGTACGTGAACGCCGTGCTGAAGAGCCCGGCCTGATCGCTGTAGCTCTGGGCCAGACGGATGCTGCCGTGATCCGGATAGCCGTCCATGGCCGCAGCGAGGAAGCCATAGCCGCGCACCCGGGCAACTTCCGCCTCGGCGGCGGGAGTTGAGCCGGTGACCGCGCGAGCCGTGCCGCTTCCGAGCACGGCCAGGGCGGCAGCGGCGCTCCCGGCCCCGATGATCGTCCGACGGGCGATCTCGGCCATGGGTGCTCTCCTCGGGGTCGGTGACGCTCGGTTCGAGAGCCAAGTTTGAGAGCGCTCTCAAGAGGCCATAGTCTGCTGGTGCGGGCGGTGGTGGTCAAGGTGATGCGCGGTGAACTCCCCGTACCCCGCTGGCGGGATGACCTCCACGAGGCGGGGGGCAAAGCCATATCGGTCAACAGGTCGGCCGGCGGCTGGGGTCTGCCCGCCGCGGCCTGCGTCAGTCCGTCGCGCCCGCCACCCGATCGAGGAACGCGTCGACCAGATTGCGGGCGTTCGCCCGGGCGGTCGGCTCCAAGTCGCCGCTACGGGCAAGGAGTTCGCCGGGGTCGACGCCATGCCGCAGCGCCTGCTCTTCACCACCGTTCGCCAGCCACCCACGCAGCATCCACATCGTGATCTCCGGATGGAACTGCACTCCGAGGCTCCGCCCGACCCGGAACGCCTGCACGCCCACCTCGTTCCGCGCCAACTCCTCGGCGCCCGGCGGCAGTACGCACCGGTCGTAGTGCCACTGCATCCAGGGGCCCCGGCCCACGAGCGAGGGGTCGTACGTGTCGATCTCGGTCCAGCCGATCTCCGGACGCGGCGACGGCTCGACCGAGCCGCCGAGGGCGGTGGTCAGTGCCTGGGCGCCGAAGCAGACGCCGAGCACCGGTATGCCGAGGTGGTGGGCCTTGCGCAGCAGCGCGAGCTCACCGCCGATCCAACTGCCTATGGCTGTCTCGTCGTACACCGAC
The DNA here is from genome assembly GCF_053598255.1 of Streptomyces sp. NPDC001157. Classification (NCBI taxonomy): domain Bacteria; kingdom Bacillati; phylum Actinomycetota; class Actinomycetes; order Kitasatosporales; family Streptomycetaceae; genus Streptomyces; species Streptomyces sp. NPDC001157. Next base: position 72,485 of record NZ_JBSFJW010000005.1, on the reverse strand, counting down.
CAGGGCGCGCCGAGCGAGACGACGAGATCCCAGTCGGCGGCCTCGGGGAAGTCGAAGGCGACGTCCGGGGTGTGATGACGGTGCTCGGGCACGACGGTCACGGCCTTGAGGTCGTAACCGCGCTCCACGAGGCGGGCACCGACCAGCCCCGGTTCTGTCGTGTGGTCGTGCTGGACGACGAGTGCGCGCACGGTGGCGGCTCCTTGGATCTCGGCGGGCCTCTTCGAAACGTGTTGTTTGAGTTCTCAAATAATAGAGAACTCAGCCCTTCGCCCGTCGGCCACTCCGCCGGGGTGCCGGCTGGGCGCCGTTGAGGAGGGACCGGCGGCGCTCCTCGCCGTTCTCCTCCACCTGGATCACCACGCGCCGCAGGCCCTCCGCCAGGGTCCGGCACTCCTCGTCCGTCAACTGGCCGGTGACGAAGGCCTCTTCCTCGTTGAAGGCCGGGAACAGCCGCTGCATCAGCCGCTCACCCTCGTCGGTGAGGCTGAGCAGCACCAGGCGGCCGTCCGACGGGTGGCCCGCCCGCCTGACCAGTCCGCGGGACTCCAGGGTCCGCGAGACCCCGGTCAGGGTGCCCTTGGAGATGCCCGCCTCCTCGGCCACGTGCCGGGTCTCCGACTCGCCCCACACCCATACGACCCACAGCACGACGAACGCCGTCCAGGTCAGGTCGGAGCCGCGCAGCACCGAGTTCTCCACGTGCTGACGCACGGCGGAGGCGGCCCGGTAGATGTTGGCCACGGCGGCCATCTGGTCCCGTCGTATCGGGATGCCGCCGAGCTTCGCCGCGGCGAGCTTCTCGGCTTCGATGATGGATCGCTGGCCGGGCACGGGCGCTCCCTCGCTCTTCATTGACCGTTCGGACTCAAATTGTACGAAGAGAATCACGAAGGGCGTCAGCGTTCGTGGACGATGCGCCCGTCGAACACCGTCAGGTCCACCTCCGCGTCCGTGATCGCGTGCGGATCCAGACCCAGCAGCGGGCGGTCCAGGACGCACAGGTCCGCGACCTTGGCGGACTCGACCGTGCCTTTCCACTCCTCCGCGAAGTCCTGCCGGGCCGCGTTGACCGTCTACGCCCGCACGGCCTCGGCGAGGCCCACGCACTGCTCGGGGCCGCCGGGCCGGCCGCTCGCCTTCGACTCCCGCAGCATCATCGCGGCCACCCCTGCCGCCAGTCGGGCTCGGTGATCGGTGCGTCCGAACTGGCGCAGACCGCCGCGCCGCCGTCGAGGGCACCCCTTCAGGGGGCCGAGATCCCCCGGGTGACCAGGCTGAGCACCCCCGCGAGTTGTTCGCGGTGCCGGTGCAGGGTTTCAGGGGTGATGCCGGTCTCGGCCGTGTCGTCGGCGAAGTGGTCGGCCGCCACTTTGAGTACGGCGTTCACGGCGGCGGCCTGGGCGCGGACCTCGAACGCGTCAGCCGGCAGGCCGGTGCGTTCGGCGAGCACTTCGGCGAACGTGTCCTCCGCGCGCTCCCGGAGCATGAGGTAGGCCGCACGCAGCGCGGGTTCGTCGCGGGTCAGCCGGACCACGGCGTGAACCGTCTCGATGTCCGTGCTGGACGACGATTCGAGGACGGGGCGGTAGGCCGCTCGCAGATGCTCCGTGAGGTCGGTGCCGGCGGGCCAGCCGTGCAGGACCGCCCGGAAGGCGTCGATCATCTTCGTGAGCAGGGGCTCAACACAGCTTTCCTTGGTGCGGAAGTGGCGCCACAGCGTGCGTTCGGAGACTCCGGCCGCCCGTGCGATCTGCTCGCCGGAGGTGGCGGCCACGCCCTGCGCGGCGAACAGCCGGACCGTGTGACGTGAGATGTCCAGGCGTTGCCGCTCGCGCTGCTCGTCGCTCACCGGCGGCCGCCCCCGGCGGGGTGCACGGCCACCGCCCACTCTGAAGTCCTCCATCGGCCGATCTTAGACACCCCTGATGAGGCAGGCCGATTGGCGCAAACTTTATTGGCAGTGACTGACAATAAACTGCTACGGTCGAACCACCGGAAGATCACCGGAGGAGAGCCATGAGCGTTGCCGCCGAGCGTCCGCAGCTGCCCTTCACCCGACCGAACGTCCTGGACCTCGCGCCGCTTTACGAGGTGCTGCGCCGGGAGGTACCGGTCACGCCGGTCACCACACCGGCCGGGGATCCGGCCTGGCTGGTCACCCGCTTCGACGAGGTCCGAGACCTGCTCGGCGACAAGCGGCTCGGCCGCTCCCATCCCCAGCCGGAACGGGCGTCACGCATCACCTCCGCCGCGGTACTGGACGGGCCCTCGGGCAACTACGACACCGAGGAGGCCGACCACACCCGGATGCGCAGGCTGCTGACGCCGGCCTTCTCGGCCAAGCGGATGCAGATGCTCTCCGGCCATGTGCAAGACCTGGTCGACGACTGCATCGACCGACTGCTCACCGAGCACGACACCGCCCCCGACGGCGTCGTCGACCTGCACGCCGGGCTGGCCTTCCCGCTGCCGGTCGCGGTCATCTGCCGGCTGCTCGGGGTGCCCCAGGACGACCACGAGTACTTCGCCTCGCTGTCGGAGCGCATGGCCGACTACGCCATCGGCGACGCAGCCCACCAGGCACGGGACGAGTTCAGCCGCTACATGACCGAACTCGCCGAGACCAAACGCGCAGGGACCGGCGAGGACGTCATCTCCGACATCGTCCGCGCCCAGAGCACCGACCCGGACTACGACTACGACGAGATGATCCGCCTCTGTGTCGGGCTGCTGTTCGCCGGGCACGAGACCACCGTCAACCGCATCGGCCTGGGCACGCTCTTCCTGCTCACCCACCGCGACCAGTGGCAGGCGCTGACCGCCGACCCCGCCGGCCGGGTCAACGCCACCGTGGAGGAGATCATGCGCATGGGCGCGCCGGGCGACCTCGGTCTGCTGCGCTACGCCCACACCGACCTCGACGTCGCCGGTGTCACCATCCGCCGCGGCGACGCCGTGATCCTTTCGGTCAACTCCGCCAACCGCGACGCGTCCGTCTACACGGACGCCGAGAACTTCGACCCCGACCGTCCGGAACGGGGTCACCTCGGATTCGGCCACGGTGTGCACTTCTGCATCGGAGCGAGCCTGGCGCGCGTCGAACTGCGTGTCGTGTTCGCCGCGCTGGCCCGCCGCCTGCCCGGTCTCCGGCTCGCCAAGGCGCTCGACGAACTCAAGGTGCGCACCACCCTCACCGGTGGTGTGACCGAGCTTCCCGTGACCTGGTGAACAACAGGCCCGCACAGCCCGTCGCCGAGCAGCGCCCCGACGTACGCCGCAGCGCGGCCCGGGTGTGATCCCGGACCGCGCCGCGGCGTTCAGCCGGCAGGGGTCAGCCGAGCAGCTTGCTCGCGAGGGTCGCGGCGTTGTACGAGCCCCAGCCGGTGGTGAAGTCCCAGCCGGTGGCCGCGGAGTAGGCGCCGTTGCTGCCGCTGGTGATGTCGTGGAAGCCGGTGCCGCTCGCCGAGTACAGGGCGGGGTTGGCGAAGCCCAGGTTGGCCTTGCCGGCCGCCGCGGCCTGCTGGTTGTACAGGGCCGCGAACGCCGCCCACTCGGGGGCCGCGGCGCTGGTGCCGCCGACCGAGGACCAGGAACCCTGCGAGTAGATCGAGACGCCGGGGCTGGGGTTGGCGTGCGCCGAGACGTCCGGCACCTGGCGGAAGCCGCCGCCGGCGCTCTTCTGCACCGCGGTCTGCCAGCTCGGGATCTTGAAGACGGAGGACTTGCCGCCACCGCCGCCGGACCAGGCCACCTCCTTGCTGAAGGCGTTGGACGAAGTGACGGTCAGCTTGGTGCCGCCGACGCCGGTGACATACGGGTCGCTGGCCGGGTAGTCGACGGAGGTGCCGCCGTCGCCCGCGTCGTCGGAGCCGCTGTCACCGGAGGCCGCGTAGAAGCCGAGGCCCTGGGCGGCACCCGCCTTGAACACGGCGTCCACCGCGTTGATGTTGGAGGTGGTGCGGGCGCTCTCGGCGGCGCCCCAGCTGATCGAGGTGGTGGGGATGCCGCTGTCGACGATGGCCTGGTAGGTGTCGACCTCGCCGGCGTCGGAGTTGGGGCCCTCGAAGACGGTGACGTTGGCCTTGGGGGCGATCGCGTGCAGGACCTCGATGTCCAGCTCCACCTCGACCTGGCCGTCGCCGAGCGCGCCGGAGCCGCCGTCGACCTTCTGCACGGTCGGGGTGGGCGAGCCCAGGCTGTAGTTGGTGTCGTACTTGGTGATGTTGGACTGCTGGAAGCCGTCGAACTCGATCAGCGCGATCTTCTGGCCGCTGCCGGTGTACGTGCCCGAGACGTTGTAGCCGCCCTTGAGCTGGGCCGGGGTGTAGCCCCCGCCCGGTCCGTTGTGCGGGGTGACGGTGGAGGGCGCCTGGTGGTGCAGGGTGAGGCGGTTGTTGAGACCGGCCACGTCACTGACGAGGGAGGCGACAGAGGCCGGCAGCGTCGGCGCGCTGTCGTTGGCGTAGAACGAGCGCCCCGACGCCGTGTCCTTCCACGTCGACAGCTTGGTGCCGAAGGCCTTCTCCAACTGGGCGGCGGTGCCGCTGGCGTCGACCAGCAGGTTGCCCGAGTGGACGGTGCCGATGGTGAGCCCCTGGGCGCGCAGGTAGTCCTTGAGCTGCTCGACCTCGGCGTCGGTCCGGCCGAAGCGGGCCGCGAACTGGCGCTTCGTCAGGTAGTGGCCGTAGGAACTCGACCGCGGATCGCTGACCTTGGCGATGAAGGTGTCGAGTGCCTTGTTGTCTCTGGGGGTCAGGCTGATCGCCACCGATATCCGCTTCCCGGCGGAGACCGTGCCCGTGCGGGTCGCGTTCTTGTTCAGTCCCTTCAGGACATCTCCGGTGACGGCCGCGCGGGTCGGGTGCGACTGAACGGCGGTGCCGGCGGCGTAGGCGGCGGGTACGGCGGCGGCGAGCAGGGCGGGCACGGTGACCAGGCCGAGCAGTTTCAGACGTGACTTCACGGAGGTCCTCCGGAGAGTGGGGGTGGTGTCCCGGAAGCGGAACGGCTTCAAATTAGGAACACCAGCCCCACCCGCATAAGCGGGGGAACCCTTGCTTCACGTGTTAACAACTGATGTCACGTGAACGGTGGATGTCTCGTCAGCGGCGGCTGCCGAGCGCACGGGCCGTCCGGATGCGGTTCGGCTGACTTGCCGTCATCGCCTGTACTGCGGGCCTGACCTGGTCGTCGTCGCCGGAGTTCACGGCCGCCGCCCCGGACGCGATGACGGCGACCGCCATCGCATGGGCGAGCGCGGTGCGCGAACGGACACCGAGCTTGCGGTAGACCCGTGACAGAGCGCCTTCCACCGTCTTGACGCTGATGAACAGCTCCGCGGCGACCTCGCGGTTGGTGGCCCCGCCGCCGACCAGTTCGGCGATCCTGGCTTCCGTGGGGGTGAGTTCGGCTGCGCCCGCGCCCGTCTCACCGCTGCGGTCCCCGGCCTCCAGTCGCGCCAGCTCGTCCCCGGCCCGTGCCGACAGCGGAGCGGCGCCGATCCGTGTCGCGGTCTCCAGCGCCTCACCGAGGGCCGCCCGTGCCGCGGTCCTGCGTCGTGAGCGGCGCTCGACGGCACCGAGCGCGATCAGGGTGCGCACCAGCTCCACGGGCAGGGGGAGTCGGCGGAGGCGGTCCACCGCGGCACGCAGCCGTAGCGCCCCCTCCTTCGCCCGGCCGAGCCCCGCTTCCCGTAGCCCCTCCGCCCGTTCCAGAGCCGCCAGTACGCTCCCGGGCGCATCGCAGGACACGCGCGTGCGGGCCTCGTGGAGCACGGCACCGGCGGCGTCCGTCTCGCCCAGGATCACCAGGGCCTCGGCCAGGTCGCCGTACCAGTGCAGCAAGGGCGGATCGGCCGCGCCCATCGCCTCGCCGAGCTCCCTGACGCGGTGCAGCGCCTCGGCCGCGGCCGCCGCGCCTCGCGGATCGCCCGGGAGCAGCTCGGCCTGCCCGAGCACTGCCAGCGCGCGCAGCAGGAACAGCCGGTCGCCGTCCGCCTCGGAGGCCCTGACCGCCTGCTCGGCCAGGCGCCGGGCCTCGTCGGCCGAACCGCCCGCGGTCGCCGCGAGCGCCGCCGCGTACAACGCGGGAGCCGCCTGTACGCCCGTCTCGGCCAGGGCGTGCGAACAGCGGGCCGCGGTGCGCAGTGCCTCCCGGCAGTGGCCGGCGCGCACCTGGATACGGGTCAGCGCCACCAAGGTCGCCATGACCTCCTCGACGCCGGCGAACTCGCCGATGTCCGAGAGGAGTTCGGTGACCTGCTGCCCGGCCTCGGTGACCTGGTCGGAGTCCAGGGCGAGGATCGCCCGCATCCGGACCAGCCCCCAGCTCTCCGGTCCGGCGGCGGCGCCGCCGACCAGTGCAAGGGCCTCCTCCAGCGCGGCGCCGGCGGCGGCCGGCTCCCCGGCGAGGGACTGTACCCGGGCGAGCGTGGCGAGGGCGCCGATCCGGGTGTCGGTGTCGCCTGCCAGCGCAGCCTGCCGGGCAGCGCGCCGGGCATGCCGGGCCGCCTCGGCCAACTCCCCGCACAGCAGCCCACGTACGGCCGCCCAGTGATGCAGCCATCCCTCGGCCTCCGGGTCGTCGGCGGCGTCCCGCAGGCCCTCCTCGATCAGGTCACGGGTACCTCCCAGCGCCTGCCCGGCGTTGCGCAGCAGGACCAGCCGGGCCCGCACCCGCTGCCGTGCCGAGCCCGACCCGGCGAGCACGGTCTCGGCCGCCTGTCCGGCCTCCTCCAACTGCCCGGCGTCGCATGCGTAGTCGGCCGCGGCCAGCAGCCGGTCGGCGCGGTCCGCGGGGCGGTCGCCGGGAGTGCGCCGGGCGGCGAGCCCGGCCAGTTCGAAGGCGGCATCGGGTGCGCCGTCGCGTCGGGCGGACTCGGCCGCGGACATCAGCGTGCGGGCGGTGGCCTCGTCCTCGTACGGGTGCGCGAGAGCGATATGGCGGGCCTGCTCCACGGGCTCGGTGACCGCTTGGGCGAGCAGGGCGTGCGCCTGCCTGCGGAGGTACTCCGGGGCGTCGGCGCAGACGGCGGCTCGGATCACTGGATGGCTGAAACGCACGGTCCCGTCGGCGTCGACCGTCGCGATGCCGAGCCGTTCGGCCTCCGCGAGGTCCGCGGCGGGGTCGGGAAGCCCGGCGGCACGCAGCACGGTGAGGCTGGGGCGGGCGGCGACGGCGGAGACGAGCAGGGTGTGCCGTACCGCCTCCGGCAGCGTACGCACCTCGCCCAGCAGCAGGGTGCGCAGCCTCCCCGGTACGGGCAGCGCCCGGTCCAGGCCGACGGACGCCGCATCACGCGGGGCAGCCCACCCCAACTCCATTGCGTACGACGGGTTTCCGGCAGCGGTGTCCTGGAGCGCCCGCAGCACGGTGGCCGGGAGTTCGACCCCGATGGCCGTGCGCACCAGGTGGGCGATCTCGCCGTCCGCCATGGGCGGCACCGGCAGTTCGACGGTGCCCGGCGGGCAGCAGCGCAGCCGATCGGCCTGCTCGCCCTCGGCCACCCGCTCGGCGGCCACCACCCGGACGTCGATGCCTTCGAGGCGCCGTACGGTGAACGCGAGCACCTCGGCGCTCGGCTCGTCGAGCCACTGGAGGTCGTCGACGACCAGCAGTACGGGGCCGGTCGCGGCGAGGGTGCGCAGCACTTCGACCACGGCGACGCGCACCGCCAGGCGGCTCTGGTCGTCGGCCGGTTCCGGGCCGCGCAGCAGGACCGCCCGCAGTGCTGCCCGGGGTGCGGGCGCCAGGGCCTGCAGGCAGCTCTGCGGCACCCGCGCGAACAGGTCGATGAGGCCGACGAACGGAAGCCGGGCATCCTCCTGGGCGGGCGAGCAGTGCAGCACCGTGCATGACTGGTGCTGCGTGGCCAGGGACGCCGAGACGGCAGCCAGGAGCGTGGACCTGCCGATGCCCGCGGGGCCGTGGAAGAGCACTCCGGGGCGGACGGTCAACTGGGCCAGGGCGGCGTCGAGCAGCGCGCGGCGTCCGGTCAATGACGGTACCCGCGGCGAGTGCAGCAGGCCCCAGGGCATCGCAGCATGTGTACATGACAACCTTCGCGGATCCGGCTTGTCAATGACGTCAGGCGTCTGCCGGTCACGAGCTGCGCTTGAGGACGACGTAACCGTGGGCGGCGTCGTCGATCACATAACGGGCGTCGGGGTGCAGCTGGTGGGCGTACGCCTGGACGTCGCCGACCCACTTCCCGGAGTTGTTCAGGGCGATGTAGTCGGGTGTGATGCCCCGGGTGTCGCCGATCCAGAAGACGCGGCAGCGGGAGGTGAGACGGCTGCTGGGGCCGATGTCGGCCTCGACCGTCGCGCCGTCCGGGATGCGGGCCAGGGCGCGTTCGATGCGGGGGACGCCTTCGGGGGTGTCGTAGGTGGCGGATTCCGTCAGCGTGGACAGCGGGAGGGTGGTCGTGAGGGCCAGTGCGGCTCCGGCGACCGCCGCGGGCAACTGCTGGGCGTACGAACGCAGCCAGGGCCGGGGGCTCATACGCGCCAGAGCGAGCGCGTCGACGAGGGCCAGTGCGACGACGGGCATCAGGACCGCGCTGTAGTGCCAGGCGGTGCCCCAGTAGTGGTCGTCGGCGGAGTAGAAGCGCCAGCCGAGGGTGGGCAGGGCCACGGCCAACAGCGGTGAGCGCAGGGCGAGCAGACCGCTCGTGGGGATCAACAGCCAGGCGAGGGTGCGGAGTTTGATGTCCGTGCCGTCGAAGAGGGTGAAGCTGCTGTCGACCTTGGTCCAGTAGGTGTAGCCGCCGGTGGTGTTGAAGGAGGGGATGACGAGGGTGAGGGTGACGACGGTGGCGGCGATGCCCAGGACCGCCACCGCGAGGGCGTACGCGAGCGTGCGCGGGGAGCGGTGGCAGCGCAGGGCGACGACCAGCGCGATGGCCGCCACCGTCAGGCCCAGGTCCTCCTTGACCAGCACCAGCGGCAGCGCCCACCACAGTGCGGGCCGCCACCGGCGCGCCAGCAGCGCCTCCAGGCTGAAGGCGATCAGGGGGACGGCGAAGCAGACCTCGTGGAAGTCGAAGTCGACGGCCCGCTGCAGGCCCCAGGACAGGCCGTACCCGACTCCGAGGACGAGCCCGCGCCGCCGCCCCAGCAGCCCGGCGGCCGCACGGCTCACCGGCACGGCCGACACCGCGAAGAGGGCGGCCTGGGCGACGAGCAGCGTGACAGGGGAGGGGAAGAGCCGGTAGACGGGGGCGAGCAGAGCGAGCACCGGGCTGAAGTGATCGCCCAGGATGTTGAACCCGGGCCCTTTCAGATCGACGACCGGCGCCTGCAGATGGGCGTACGCGCGGACCGCCTGCTCGAAGATGCCGAGGTCCCAGGAGCGGGTCGCCAGATGCTCGTACCGGGTGATGGACAGGACCGCGTACGCGGCGAACAGGGCGGTGGCCAGGAGGAGGGGATCGCGGCGGCCGGGGGGACGGGGACGCCGGTCACGCGGGGGAGGCGCGACCGGCGCAGGTATGGAGGGGTCGGAGCGGAGCGAAGTCGGGGTGTCCTGCTGGGTGTTGGGCACGGTGGGGGGCGTCCTTATGCGCCGGCACGGATCAGCCGCGTCGGGCACTCGATGACTACGTCATCTGCTGTGACCGCGTTCGCCGCGCCCCGGTTCACCCGCTGAGACGTAGATCACTTGCACCACTGGAGCCAAGGACGGGGGGGTGCTGCCGCTGTGCCGGTGTCGACGGGCCCGTACGGCTTGGGCAGGCGCATACCTCTGTCGGCCATGATCTGCCGCACGTGGGTGGGGGAGAGGGCCCTGACACCGGGGTTGGTGGCGGACGCCCTGGAGGAAGTCGTAGTTGGTGAGCGTGACGAGGGGCCACTCCGCGGTGCGCCTGCAGACGACGCCAGTTGGACCCGGCCCGACTGGACGGCCCGCACATGAGGACGGCGTGAAATGTACGTGCGCGGCAAGGGTCGCTTCTTCCGCTGCCGTTTTGTAGCGGCAGGCACTCTTGACAACATGCGTACTGTTTCGCGACGTTTGATCCTCGGCGGACAGTTCGGAACCCGAGGATCAATCGCGGAACGACCGTGTACACGGCCGGGAACCGGCTGATACTCAAAGAACGTGGTACGACGCGGACAGCGCGCCGCGGGGGGACGTCACGGGGGGAGCGGTCGCGGATGCGATCAATGAACAGGGGTCCACACGCTCTACCGGTCTGCCCTGCGGCCGGGTCGTCCCTCGCGGAGCCTGGGGAAGGGCGGATGATCTGACGTGGACGTCACGATCCACAGAGTCGACGAACTGAGCACCTCGCTGCGTTCGGCGTGGCATGCGGCGATGGACGAGTCCCCCGAGTACGCCAATCCTTTCCTGGCTCCGGAGTTCGCCCTCGGGATCGGCAGATACCGCGCCGGTACGCGGATCGCCGTCCTGCGTGAAGGCGGGGCGCCGGTCGGCTTCTTCCCGTACGAACGCAACGCCTTCGGTGTCGGCCGGGCCGTCGGGCTCGGCCTGTCCGACTGCCAGGCGCTGGTGCACCGTCCCGGCGTCACCTGGAACGCCCAGGAACTGCTGAGAGCCTGCGGCCTGTCCATCTTCGAGTTCGACCATCTCGTGGCGGAGCAGAAGCCTTTCGGCCGGCATGTCACGGGGACGTTCGCCTCCCCGGTCGTCGATCTGAAGCCCGACGAGAGCGGCTATGCGCCGTGGCTGCGCGGTGCGTACCCGGGGCTGGCCAAGACGACGCTGAAGAAGGAACGCCGTCTCGGGCGCGACGTCGGCGAGGTGCGCTTCGAGTTCGACGAGCGCGACCCGCGGATGCTGCGCCGGCTGATGCAGTGGAAGTCCGCCCAGTACCGCAGGACGGGCCGGATGGACCGCTTCTCGCGGCCGTGGATCGTCGACCTGGTGGACCATCTCTTCGAGGTCCGCGAGGAGCACTTCACGGGTGTGCTGTCGGTGCTGTACGCGGGCGACCGGCCGGTGGCGGCGCACTTCGGGCCAAGGTCGCGCACCGTGCTGGCCGCCTGGTTCACCGCATACGACCCCGACCTGCACTACTACTCACCCGGGCTGATGATGCATCTGCGCACCGCCGAGGCGGCGGCCCGCAACGGGGTGACGCTGATGGACCTGGGGCGCGGCGACAAGGAGTACAAGGACTGGCTCAAGACCCGCGAGCTGCGCGTGGCGGAAGGGTTCGCCAGCCGCCCCCACCCGGTCGCGGCGGCCCACCGGCTGTGGCGCAGACCCGTGCGGGGCCTGCGGAACACGGTCAACGCCCACCCCGAGCTGCGCGCACCCGCCGACCGGCTGCTGAAGACGGTCGGCACCCTGCGCACATCGAGACGGACGGACGCCGGCACCGCGCGGCCCCGCACACGCTGACAAGACCTCCGGCGTCAGCCCGCAGCGAAGTCCGCTCCGCCTGCCCGAGCAAAGGTGTAAGCATGTAATGCACGCCCTTGGGCCAGCGGAAAGGTCGACTCGTGGCCGAGACACTTTCCGAGCCCGACCGCTCCCCTCAGGAGCAGGCCGCGCTCGACGCCTACTCGCAGATCGTCACCTCCGTCGCAGCCGAACTCACCCCGAAGGTGGCGGCCCTGAACGTCGCGCACCGCCGCTCCAGAGGCCGGTTCGTGAGGGGGACCGGCTCCGCGGTGGTCTTCACCGACGACGGTTTCCTGCTCACCAACGCCCATGTCGTCGGGCACTCCGACGCCGGTACGGCGTCCTTCGCCGACGGCACGACCACCCCCTTCCACGTCATCGGCGCCGACCCGCTCTCCGACCTCGCGGTGGTGCGCGCCGACGGGCCGACACCGCCTCCGGCCCGGTTCGGCGAGGCCGACGCACTACGGGTGGGACAGCTCGTCGTGGCGGTCGGCAACCCCCTGGGACTGACCGGCAGCGTCACCGCCGGCGTGGTCAGCGCACTGGGCCGGTCGCTGCCGGCGAGCGCGGGCCGGGCGACCCGCGTCATCGACGACGTCGTCCAGACCGACGCCACCCTCCACCCCGGCAGCTCGGGCGGGGCGCTCGCCACGGCCGACGGCAGCGTCGTCGGCATCAACACCGCCATCGCCGACGTCGGCCTGGGCCTTGCCATCCCGGTGAACGGCACCAGCCGCCAGATCATCGCGACCCTGCTCTCCGAGGGCAGAGTCCGCCGCGCCTACCTCGGCCTGGCAGGTATCCCCGCGCCGCTGCCGCCCTTGCTACGGGCGCGTACCGGCCGCCCCACGGGCCTGCGGATCGTCGAGGTCGTGCCCGCATCCCCCGCCGCCCGGGCCGGACTGCGCGACGGCGACCTGCTGATCACCGTCCACGGCGAACCGGTGACCAGCGCCCAGGCTCTGCAGCGGCTGATGCTCGAGGACGCCATAGGACGCCCCCTCGCCCTGACCGCACTGCGCGGCGACGCCCTCGTCGATGTCATCGCCACACCGGTGGAGCTGATCGCGGACGACTGAGCGGCCGCGTGCTCTGCGCCGGGGCGGTGCGAACGCACCGGACTCGACGCGACTCGGCGCGTCCACCACCTGGCTGGTGGACGCGCTCAAGGCCTTCCGGGGAGCCTCCTCTCCCACTCCTTCGGCTTCCTCCGGCGCCTGAGGTGCCTCAGGGCTTGCCCGTCCAGGTGTGGGCCACGTCCACGATCACATGGCCGTCCACCCGCAGCACGCGGAACGGCAGCCGGGCCCGGACGCCGAGCCCGAGCTGGGTGTCGCCCTCGAAGCTGCCGCCGAACCGGGTGTCCCGGAAGGCGCGGTACCCGGTGAGGTCGACGCCCGGCAGCGGACGGCCCGCCCGGGCGGGATAGGTGGGCGCCCCCGTGGCGGGGTCGTAGCTGGGCGCATGCACCCGCACCTCGAGGACGGCACCGCCGCCGACGGGTATGAGACGCCCGGATCCGTCCTGGTAGAGGTGGCTGACGTACCCGACGGAGTAGCCGAGGCTGCTCCGGCCCGCGCCGGGGATGTCGATGACCATCCGGTCGTAGCAGGTGTGTCGGCCGGTCCTGACGTTCTTGACCGGCTTCGTCGTGGATGCTGCACGTGTCTTGGCGACGCTGCCCCAGCCGGTGGGGCAGGTGACGGTCTGGGTGGTGGTGGCCGGTGCGGCGTCGGCCGGGATCGCGGTCGCTCCCATTGCGGCGCCCAGGAGCATGAGCGTCGCCCATGCGGTTCTGCTGCGTGTTGCTCTGCTTCGTCTCATCACGTCCCCCGAAGCCTGGTTCGTACTGGTATTTGATGAGACATACAGGATGGCTGAAAGGTTGCGGTTGCAGGTTGGTCATCTCCAGGGTGCGCTCACGCGGCTTCCGCCGGCTACCAGGTCGGGATGAATCCGCCGTCGACCCGCACGTCGGTACCCACCGTGTTCGCCGCCCGGGCCCCGGCGAGGAACAGGACGGCGTTCGCGACCTCGTCGGGCTGCGAGAACCGGCCGGTGACCATGGCGTTCGCGGCGCCCTCCCTCACCGTCGACGGATCGGCGCCGGTCGCCCGGCTCACCGTGGCCGCCACGCCGTCGTCGGCCAGCCACAGATCGGTGGCGACGGGGCCGGGACTGACCGTGTTGACGCGGATCCCGCGGCCGCCCACCTCCTTCGACAGGCCCTTGGAGAAGGCGAGGAGCGCCGCCTTGGCCGCGCTGTAGTCGAGCACCAGGGGATCGGGCAGCGCGGCGTTCACCGAGGCGATGTTCACGATGCTGCCGCTGCCCTGCGCGAGCATGACCGGAAGCGCGGCGCGGGTCGCCCGGACCGCCGCCAGCAGGTTGAGGGTGAGCGAGGCCAGCCAGTCCTCGTCGGTGATGCTCAGAAACCCTTCGGGCCGGACGGGGGCGGCGCCGACGTTGTTGACCAGGATGTCGACGCGGTCGCCCGCCCGCGCGAGCAGGCGGGCGGGACCCGACTCCGTGGCGAGGTCGACCTCGACGACCTCGACGGCATCGGCCTTGGCCAACTCGTCCAGCTCTCCCGACGAGTGGCGGGCACCCGCGACCACCCGGGCCCCTTCGCCCGCCAGCGCCTGTACGACAGCGAGGCCGATGCCTCGGCTCGCTCCGGTGACGACGGCGACCTGACCGTCGAGTCCATGGTCCATGAGCTGCTCCTTGACGTGTCCGGGAGGGAGCCGGGGCGCTCGCCGCCCACCGAGCCGACCATATGGGCAAGGCCGGGGGACGTGCTTCGGTCATGTGACTGCTTCCCCGGCGCGCCCGCCCGTTTTCCGCCGACGCGCACACCCGCCGGAGCTCCCTCGCCGTGCGACACCCGCCCCGCCCGCACCGGCTGCCACCGCGGCCGCCGGTCTCCTCCACTTCGACGAGGCACGGCTGCGCTTCCGCCACCCGCTGGTCAGATCCGCCGTCGTGCAGTCCGAACCGTCCATCCGCCGACTGGCGGCCAACGCCGCCCTGGCCGATGTGCTGGGCGACGATCCGTACCGCCGTACCTTGCACCGCGCGCAGTCGATCGTGGGCCCCGACGACCAGGTCGCCGACGAACGGGAGCCCGGCGTGCGCTGACGGCCGCGCCGGCAGTCACCTGACTCAAGCCAAAGCACCGCCGAGCAGAGGAACATATGAGACGGACGCAAGCCTTTCCGCGCCCGTCGACCGACCCCGAACCGGCGGAAGGACCCGATCATGGCCGGCACTGCCCCACCCGTCGTCTTCATCCACGGCCTCTGGCTGCACCCGACCTCCTGGGCACCCTGGCAGGAGCTGTTCGAGGCCGCGGGCCACCGGACTCTCGCGCCCGGCTGGCCCGGCGTCGCCGAGACCGTCGAACTCGCCCGGGCCAACCCGGACTCCATCGCCGACCGCGGCATCGACGACGTCGTCGAGCACTACGCGGCCGTCATCGACGAACTGCCCGAACGCCCCGTCCTCATCGGCCACTCCTTCGGCGGGATGATCGCCGAGAAACTGCTCGGCCAGGACCGCGCGGCCGCCGCCATCGCCATCGACGCGGCCCAGATCAAGGGCGTCCTGCCGCTGCCGCTGTCGGCACTGCGCTCCACCTTCCCGGTCTTCGTCAACCCGGCCAACCGGCACCGCGCGGTGTCGCTGACGGCCGAGCAGTTCCGCTTCGCCTTCGGCAACGCGGTCGAGGCAGAGGAGTCCGACGCGTTGTACGAACGCTGGACCATCCCGGCGCCGGGCAAGCCTCTGTTCGAGGCCGCCGCTGCCAACTTCTCGCGGCACTCGCCGGCCAAGGTCGACACCGACAACGAGACCCGCGGCCCACTCCTCCTGATCATGGGAGGCCGTGACCACACCGTCCCCGAAGCCGTCACCAAGGCCACGCTCAAGCAGTACCGGCATTCGACGGCGGTGACCGAACTCGTGGAGTTCGCCGACCGCGGCCACTCGCTCACCGTGGACAGCGGCTGGCGGGAGGTCGCGGACGCCTGTCTGGTATGGCTCGGCAAGCAGGGGTTGCGGCCGGACACCGCGCCCTGAGGAAGGGGTACGACCCCTCAGCTCACCCTGAGCACGACCTTCCCGCGGCGGTGCTCCCGCTCCAGCGCCGTGTACGCGCCCCCCCGCGTCCGCCAGCGGCACCACCCGGTCGATGCGCGGCGTCAGCCTCCCCGACTCGAACAGCCGGGCCAGTTCGGTGAGCCCGGCACGGTCCGGTTCGACCACGAAGAACACCCCGCGTGCCTCGCCCGCCCGGCTGGTGTCGGGCTGGGCGACGATGCTGACGAGCACGCCGCCGGGCCGCAGCACCTGCCAGGAGCGGGTCTGGCTGTCGCCGCCGACCGTGTCGAAGACCAGGTCGACCTCCTTGACCTGGTCCTCGAACCGCTCGCTCGCGTAGTCGACGACGTGCTCCGCACCCAGCTCACGCACGAATTCCGCGTCCTCGGCCGAGGCGGTGGCGGTGACCGAGGCACCCAGTGCCGCGGCGATCTGCACCACGAAGGAGCCCACCCCGCCCGCCCCACCGTGCACCAGCACCCGTCGGCCCGCGGTGAGGCCACCGTGGCGGACGAGGCCCTGCCAGGCCGTCAGCCCCGCGAGCGTCGACGCGGCCGCGGCGTCGTGGGACAGCGCCGCGGGCTTGACGGCCAGCACCCCCGCCGGGACGGCGGTGAACTCCGCTGCCGCACCGTCCCGCGTGAAGGGAATCAGACCGAACACCTCGTCACCGACCGACAACTCCGATACCTCCGACCCGTACCTGACCATGGTGATCCTCGCGGCCCGGCGCGGCTTGAGTCGGATGACTGAGCCAGTTGCCGACCCTGCTGATCAGGCCTGTCTGCAAGGGCCAAAAAATTCTGGGAGCAGCCATGCACAGCTGATCGGGGGCACCGTTCGCCGTCAGCGCGGCCCATGCGTCCAGCGCCCGCCCAGCATGGTGGCGTGCACCGGCATCTCCCGCAGCGTGCGCGCGTCCGCCTGCGCAGGGTCCACGTCCACGACCACCAGGTCGGCCGTGTCACCGACCCGGAGCCCTGAACGTCCCCGTGCCGACGCCGCGAGGGCCGCCGCCACCGGGATCCGCTGCTCCGGATGCCAGGCGGGCCGCTCGTCGCCGGTCCGGTGCACGGCCGCCGCGATGCCCAGCCACGGGTCGAGCGGTGAGACGGGAGCGTCGGAGCCGAACTCCAGCCGGGCGCCGGACGCCAGCAGGTCGCCGTAGGCGAAGGCGCGCCCGGTGCGCCCGGCCCAGTGGTGGTCCGCCATATCGCGGTCGTCGGTGGCATGTGCGGGCTGCACCCCGGCGGTGACGCCCAGTGCCGCGAACCGCTCCACATCGGCGGCCGACAGCAGCTGGGCGTGCTCGATGCGGCCCCGGCAGCCGACGTCCGCGAACGCGTCGAGCGCGAGGGTGTTGGCCCGGTCGCCGATCGCGTGCACGGCGGGCTCGATGCCATGGGCGGCGGCACGCCGCATCAGACGGACCAGCTCCGCGTACGCGGTCTCCTGGATGCCGTATGCCTCCTCCGTGCCCTCCAGCCCCGGGTAGGGATCGCAGCACAGCGCCGTCCGCGTGTTGAGCGAACCGTCCGTGAACAGCTTGAGCGGGCCGACCCGGACCAGGCCGCCGGTGCCGGGCAGCAGGTCACCCGTCCTCAACCCGCCCTCGATGACCGCATCCAGATGCCGGGGGTAGACGGCGGCCTGCACCCGTACGGCGAGCGCCGAACGCGCCGCCCGTCGACTCCAGTCGGCGAGGTTGTCGGAGAAGTGGAAGTCGATGATGCCCGTGACGCCCCGCGCGGCGGCATCCCGGCAGGCCTGAGCCACCCACTCGTCGAGGACCTCGACGGGCACCTCGGGCAGCGCCTGCATGGCCTCGAAGCACTCGTGCTCGCGCAGCAGTCCCGTCGCATGGCCGCCGCGGCCGACCAGTGCCAGGCATACCGAGTTCAGCCAGACGGCATGCAGATCGGCACTGACCAGCGCGACCGGCCGGTCCGGGCAGACGGAGTCGAGCAATGCCTTGTGGGGCGTGTCCGGCCACAGACCGTCCCGGAAGCCCTGCCCCAGGACCATCTCGTCGGCGGGCAGACCCGCGGCGTGCAGACGCACGGTTTCAGCGACCGCCCGCGCGGACTCCAGCCCGGCGAGATCGACCCGATGACGGTTGCCGGCCCACTGTGCCGCGTGCACATGGGCGTCCCAGAGGCCCGGCAGCACCGTCCGCCCGTCCATGTCGAACACCGGACCGCCGGGGTCCCTCTCCACCTCGACGGCGACGACCCGGCCGTCCGCGACACGCACACTGCCCAGCGGCCCACCGGCGCCCAACCGCACTCGGGAGAGCGTCAGCGCGGGCGGCGTGCCGAGTGCGTCCGCGGCGGTGCCGGGTATGCCGTCGAGGCTCGTCATCAAGGCTCCAGTGGTGAGGTCCCGGTGATCGGCTTCTGAGGCTACGCGGCGACGGAGCGGTGCAGGCGGGTGGAGCTCCGGTAGGTGGAGATGCCCACGGCCAGCAGCCAGTAGCTGAGGATCGCTCCCATCAGGGCGGTCGTGCCCCAGCCGTTCGCCGCGTAGAAGTGCGCGGGTGTGTTGCCGAAGAACAGGGACGGTACGAAGGCCAGGTTGATCGCGGCCAGGACGTAGGCCGAGCGGCTGATCCAGCGGGGCAGCACGTCGGTGCGCGCGACGACGTGGCCGACCGCCGCCAGGAACAGGCCCAGCATCAGCCGGGAGATCGACCCGTAGAGGATGTATGTCCCGTTGACCGTGATGGTCGGATCGATCGGATGGTCGGTGGCGATCACCGCGCCGGCCTCCAGTCCCATGGAGACCAGGGTGATCGTCGCGTAGACCAGCCCTGTGGCGGAGGCGATCGAACCTGCCCACTCGTAGGCGGGATGCGTGCGCTTGATCAGTTCACGGAAGGCCGTCACGAACACGACCAGGCAGGCGAGGGCGACGATGCCCAGCAACAGCCGGGCGAGCACGTTCGCGTCCGGCGGCGGGCCCGAATAGACGAAGTACAGGGGTACTTCGACGATCAGTGCGGCCGCGGCGGCGATGCCGGCGACGCCGGTCAGGCGCCTGGCGAAGGTTTCGGTCATGGGTGTTCCCCCGAGTCCGTGAGGTGGATTCCGCGTCGGCCCGGTTGCCGACATCAAGAATCCTCCCGGCCGCGGGGCCCGCCGTCCCTGGGCCTGAGGACCGGATCCACGGTGTCCTCAGCACCACCCTCAGCCCAGGGCCTTGTCCAGGTTGAAGGCGGCGCTGATGAGCGCGAGATGGGTGAACGCCTGCGGGAAGTTGCCCTGTTGCTCGCCGGTGTGACTGATCTCCTCGGCGTACAGGCCCAGATGGTTGGCGTAGGTGAGCATCTTCTCGAAGGCGAGGCGTGCCTCGTCGATGCGGCCGGCGTGGACCATGGCCTCGACGTACCAGAACGAGCAGATGGAGAACGTGCCTTCGTCGCCGCGCAGCCCGTCGGGGCTCGCCATCGGGTCGTAGCGGTAGACCAGGGAGTCGGACACCAGGTCGTGGGTGAGCGCGTCGAGGGTGGACAGCCACTTGGGGTCGGTGGGGGCGATGAACTTCGTCAGCGGCATCATCAGGACGGCCGCGTCGAGCACGTCGTCGCCGCCCTCGTGCTGGACGAACGCCTGCCGGGTCTCGGACCAGCCCCGCTTCATGATCCGCCGGTAGATCGTGTCGCGGCGCTCGCGCCAGCGGGGCAGGTCGGCGGGCAGACCGCGCCGGTTGGCCATGCGGATGGCCCGCTCGATGGCCACCCAGCACATCAGCCGTGAGTACAGGAAGTTCTTGCGGCCGCCGCGGGTCTCCCATATCCCCTCGTCCGGCTGGTCCCAGTGCTCGCACACCCAGTCCACCAGCGCGCACACGTCGTCCCACTGGGCGCTGGAGATGGGCTTGGCCCATTTGTCGTAGAGGTAGATCGAGTCGATCAGCGCGCCGTAGATGTCGAGCTGGAGCTGGTCGGCTGCGGCGTTGCCGATGCGTACCGGCGCGGAGCCCTGATGCCCCTCCAGGTGGTCGAGTTCGAGCTCGGTGAGGTCGGTGCGGCCGTCGATGCCGTACATGATCTGCAGGGGTGCGGAGTCCCCGTCGGTCGACGGACTGACGTGCCGGGTCAGGAAGTTCATGAACGCCTCGGCCTCCTCGGTGAAGCCGAGCCGCAGCAGTGCGTACACGGCGAAGGCGGCGTCGCGCACCCATACGTACCGGTAGTCCCAGTTGCGTTCGCCGCCCAGCTGCTCGGGCAGGCTCGTGGTCGGCGCGGCCACGATCGCGCCGGTGGGCGCGTAGGTGAGCAGCTTCAGGGTGAGGGCGGAGCGGTGCACCATCTCCCGCCAGCGGCCACGGTACTTGGAGGCCGAGAGCCAGCGCCGCCAGTACGCCACCGTCGTGCCGAACTGCTCCTCCGCCTCCAGCTTGGCGCACCGGCGCGGCTCCACGTCGCCGCCGACCTGGTCCAGCGCGAACACCGCGGTCTCGCCCTCGGAGAGCTTGAAGTCGGCCTGCACGTCCAGCCCGTCGGCCTCCAGCGGCACCGTGGCCGTCAGCGCGAGCGACAGCCCCTCGGACGCGAACACCGCGACCTCGCCGACCAGACGGACGGTGTGCGGCCGGGTGCCGTAGTCGAAGCGCGGGGCCACCCGTGTGCGGAACGGGATGGAGCCGCGCACGCACACCACCCGCCGTATCAGCCGGTGCCGCTCGGTCTCGACGTCCCTGCCGTTGAGCGGCATGAAGTCCTGCACCTCGCCGACGCCGTCCTCGGTGAAGAACCGGGTGATCAGGACGTTGGTGTCGGGGAAGTAGAACTGCTTCGTCTTCGCCGGTACGGACGCCGCCAGCTCGAAGGAGCCGCCGCGCTCCGCGTCCAGGATCGCCGCGAAGACGCTCGGCGCGTCGAAGGCCGGGCAGCAGTACCAGTCGATGGTGCCGTCGGTGCCCACGAGGGCCACGCTGCGCAGATCGCCGATCAGACCGTGCTCGGCGATCGGCAGATACCGGGGAGCGGCCCCCGGGACGCCCTGGTCGATCGCTCCTGAGCTCATCGCAGCCTCCCTGCCCCGACCCGCATCCCGCTTCCCAGCCTAGGCGGAATCAGGCGGCCGGGCGTGAGGATCGCGGAGGCCGGGGCGCACTGTCGGGAGTCAGACCGTGACGACCGCGATCCCCGCCTCCTCGAAGCGGCGCACCGACTCCGCGCTCGCCGCCGTGTCCGTGACCAGGGTGTCCACCGACTCGGCCGCGCAGATCCGGGCGAACGCCCGTCGGCCCAGCTTGCTGGAGTCGGCGGCGACGACCACCCGCTCGGCGCGCTGGCACAGCAGCCGGTTGATCGCGGCCTCCGCCTCGTCGTGCGCGGCTGCGCCGTGCGTGACGTCGAAGGCGACGACACCGAGCACGGCCACATCGAGGGTGATCTGGCCGAGCACGCCGTCCGCGAGCGGCCCGATGAGCTCGTACGACTGCGGACGCGCCACCCCGCCGGTCACCACGATCTTGAACTGGGGGCGCACCGCGAGCTCGTTGGCGATGTTGAGCGCGTTGGTGACGACGGTGAGCGCCGGGGAACCGGAGGCGAGATCGCTGCGCACGGCCAGGGCCCGCGCCACCTCGGTGGTGGTCGTGCCGCCGGTCAGCCCCACCGCCTCGCCGGGCGCGACCAGTCCGGCCACCGCCTTCGCGATCCGCTGCTTCTCGGAGGCGTGCCGGGCGGTCTTGTAGCGCAGCGGCAGCTCGTACGACACCCCGTGCACGACCGCGCCGCCCCGCGTGCGGACGAGCATCTGCTGCTCGGCGAGCTGGTCGAAGTCGCGCCGGATCGTCGCGGCCGAGACCTCCAGCTCGGCGGCCGCCTCCTCGACGTCCAGCCGGCCGCGCTCGACGAGCAGTTCCAGCAGCGCCTTCCAGCGGGCGTCCCGGGACATGCCCACCCTCCGTTCCTCGATCTCCCGGCGACCCTAGCGCACCCCGTATGAGCTCGAATGCTTGATACTGCTCGAAAACTCGCTATATCTTGCAAGAACAATCACGCACGCCATCGAGTCAGTACCGGAAACAGGGGAGGGCCCGGCATGACCCATGTCGAGGACGAGCTGACCAGCCAGCCCGAGTGCTGGATACGCGCCGCGTCGGAGACGGACCGGCACCGCGGAGCGCTCCCGGCGCCCGGGGAGCGGGTCGCGATCGTCGGGTGCGGCACCTCGTACTTCATGGCGCAGGCGGCCGCCGCACTGCGCGAGGGCGCGGGACAGGGCGAGACGGACGCCTTCGCCGCCTCCGAGTTCCCCCACGGCCGCTCCTACGACCGTGTCATGGCCCTCACCCGCTCCGGCACCACCACCGAAGTGCTCGACCTGCTGGGCCAGTTGAGGGGCCGCACGCGAACGACGGCGATCACCGCCGACCCGGACACGCCGGTCATGGCGGCCGCCGACGACCTCGTCGTGCTCGACTACTCGGACGAACGCTCCGTCGTGCAGACGCGGTTCGCGACGACCGCGCTGACCCTGCTCCGCGCCCATCTGGGCGCGCACACCGACGCCGTCGTCGCCGACGCCCGCAGCGCCCTCACGACCCCGCTGCCCGAAGGGCTCGTCGACTGCACGCAGTTCACCTTCCTGGGCCGCGGCTGGACGGTGGGCCTGGCCAACGAGGCCGGACTGAAGATGCGCGAGGCCTCACTCGCCTGGACCGAGGCCTACCCGGCGATGGAGTACCGGCACGGCCCCATCAGTATCACCACCCACGGCACGGCGACCTGGATGCTCGGTGAAGCCCCGGAGGGCCTGGCCGAACAGGTGCGCGCCACCGGCGGGCTGTGGATCGCGGGCGGCCTCGACCCGCTCGCCGAACTGGTCCGCGCCCAGCGCCTCGCGGTCGCCGTCGCCGCGGCCCGCGGGCTCGACCCGGACCAGCCGCGCCACCTCACCCGCTCGGTGATCCTCACGCCCTGACGCACCCACGAAACGCTGGAAGGGAGAAGCCGTGTCCCTCGTCACGGCCGGTGAACTGGTCTCCCGGGCCGGCGCCGCGTGCTGCGCCGTCGCGGTGCGCGGGCTCGACTTGGACCGGCCGAGCCATCTCACCCGCTCGGTGGTCCTCACGCCCTGACGCACCCCCACAAGTCCGAAGGGAGAAGCCGTGCCCCTCGCCACCACCGGCGAGCTCGTCAGCCGGGCCGCCGCCGAGCGCTCCGCCATCGCCGCCTTCAACATCATCACCCTCGAACACGTCGAGGCCGTCATCGCCGGCGCCGAGTCCGCCGAGGCCCCCGTCGTCCTCCAGGTCAGCGAGAACGCCGTCAAGTTCCGCTACGGCCGACTGCTCCCGCTCGCCCGCGCGGCCCTCGCCGCCGCCGAACGTGCCGGAGTGCCGGTCGCGCTGCACCTCGACCACGTCCAGAGCGACGATCTGCTGCGCCAGGCTGCGGACGCGGGATTCAGCTCGGTGATGTACGACGCGGCCCGTCTGCCCTACGAGCAGAACCTCGCCGCGACCAGAGCCGCCGTCGACTGGGCGCACGCTCAAGGCCTCTGGATCGAGGCCGAGTTGGGGCAGGTCGCCGGAAAGACGGGCGAGCCCCCGCTGGACGCCCACGCGCCCGGCGCCCGCACCGACCCCGCCCAGGCGCGCACCTTCGTCGCCGACTCCGGTGTGAACGCCCTCGCCGTCGCGATCGGCAGCACCCACGCCATGACCACCCGCACCGCGACCCTCGACCACGACCTCCTCAAACGACTGTCGGCCGCTGTGGACGTGCCACTGGTCCTGCACGGCTCCTCGGGCGTACCGGACCACGAGCTCGCCGCGGCGGTCGCCGGAGGCATCGCCAAGGTGAACGTCGGCACGGCTCTCAACATCGCCATGACGGGCGCGATCCGCGACTTCCTCGCCGCCCATCCCGAGGCGGTCGACTCACGCAAGTACCTGAGCGTGGGCAG
This sequence comes from Streptomyces sp. NPDC001157, assembly GCF_053598255.1. Classification (NCBI taxonomy): domain Bacteria; kingdom Bacillati; phylum Actinomycetota; class Actinomycetes; order Kitasatosporales; family Streptomycetaceae; genus Streptomyces; species Streptomyces sp. NPDC001157. The sequence goes on along the minus strand of NZ_JBSFJW010000005.1, from coordinate 49,086 downwards.
AGAGGCGATGGTGCATGCGGTGACCGAGATCATCCGGACGGTCGCCCGGCCCACCACCTGATCATCTCTTGACGGCCTTCAGCACCACGAACTTCGGGTCGCCGGCGACCAGTTGACTGTTGCCGAACACCTTGCGCAGCTTCACGTGGTAGCCCAGGTGCCGGTTGCCGACCACCCACATCTCACCACCGGGACGCAGCACACGCCGCGCCCCGGTGAACATCCGCCACGCCGTCGTGTCGGTCGTCGCCTGGTGCGAGTGGAACGGCGGGTTGCTGAGCACGAGGTCGACGCTCTCGTCCGGCACCCCCGTCAGCCCGTCCCCGACCCGGAACTCCGCGTGCCCGGGCACCCCGTTCGCCTTGTACGTCCCCTCCGCCGAGGCCACGGCCTGGAACGACTCGTCCACGAACAGCACCTCGGCCGACGGCTCGGCCAGCGCCACCGCCGTACCGACCACACCGTTGCCGCAGCCCAGGTCCACCACCCGCCGGCCGCCGAGTGCGGCCGGCAGGTGCTGCAGGAAGAAGCGGGTGCCGATGTCGAGGCGGTCGGCGCAGAACACACCCGCGTGGTTGACCACGGTGCGCCCCGAGACCGGGCCGATGCCCTCGGGCAGCGCGTAGCTGTACGGCCACGGGTTCGCGGGCCGCTCCGGCGCGGTGTCGGGCGTGCAGAAGATCAGCCGGGCCTTCCGCTCGGCCAGCGAGGTGCGGGTGGGCCCCAGGATCCGCTCGAACAACTGCAGCGTCGAGGTGTGGATCTCCTTCACCATCCCGGTGCCGACGACGACCGTCCCCTCGTGCACCGCGGGCGCCAGCCGCAGCAGCTGGTCCTCCAGGAGCGCGAGACTCTTGGGCACCCTGACCAGGAGGACGTCGACGCGGTCGGGCGGCGGATCCTGCGTGGTCAGCAGCCGTACGGCACCGGTCTCGACGCCGGCCCGGGCCAGGTTCGCGCGGGTCGCCTCCTGCGCCAGGTACGAGTCGGTGATCTGCACGGGCCGGTGCGCCGCAAGGGCGGTGGCCAGCGCGCCCCAGCGGTCGCCGAGGACCACGACCGTGCCGGACAGCGGGACCTTCTCGGCCGCCAGGTGCCTGAGCAGGTACTCGTCGGAGGCGTCCCAGGCGCGCAGCCTCTCGCGCGGGTCCTCGGGGAAACGGGCCAGCGCGAACTCGCCCCACGGCGTCGTCATACGGTCGTTCATCGTGCGTCAAGGCTAGCCGAGCCGCAGCTCACGGCCGGTGGGGGGAGGATGGGCGACATGGATGCCGAGCTGTTCCCACGGGAGCGCACGGAGGTTGCGCCCGGCGCGGTGCACGTACCCGGCTGGCTGGCCGCAGACGCCCAGCGGGAGCTGCTGGACGCCTGTCGCGCGTGGGCGCGCCCACCTGCCGGCCTGCGCACGGTGCACACACCCGGCGGCGGCACGATGACCGCCAGGCAGGTCTGCCTGGGCTGGCACTGGTACCCGTACGGCTACGCCCGCACGGTCGTCGACGGCGACGGCGCCCCCGTGAAGCCGTTCCCGGCCTGGCTGGGCGAAGTCGGCCGACGCGCGGTGCTGGAGACACTCGGCGAACCGGCGGCACCGTACGACATCGCACTGATCAACTTCTACGACGCCGAGGCCCGCATGGGTATGCATCGCGACAGCGACGAGAAGTCCGACGCACCGGTGGTCTCCCTGAGCCTGGGCGACACCTGCGTCTTCCGCTTCGGCAACACCGAGACCCGTACCAAGCCCTACACGGATGTCGAGCTGCGCAGCGGAGATCTGTTCGTGTTCGGCGGACCGTCCAGGCTCGCCCACCACGGGGTGCCGCGCGTGTATGCGGGCAGTGCGCCTCCGGAGTTGGGGCTGACAGGACGGCTGAACATCACACTTCGGGTCAGCGGCCTGTAGCCCGGCGTAACTGCGGATCATGGGAGACTCGCCCTCATGAGCGGCAAGGCGGACCCCCGGCCGACGGGGGAAGGGACCACCTCGAGAACGCGGTTGGACCGGGGGCGCGGCGCGCTCGGGCCCGCGTTGGAGCTCGTGCACACCGGGCGCGCGCCCACGAGGGCGGTGCTCACCGCCGAGCTCGGCGTCACGCGGGCCACGGCCGGCGCGGTCGCCGCCGAACTGGAGGCCCTCGGGCTGATCCGGGTCGACGCCCGGCCCGCCGCGGCGGCCGGCTCGCAGGGCAGGCCCTCGCACCGGCTCTCGGTCGCCGAGGACGGCCCGGTCGTCCTCGCCGCACAGGTGCACGCCGACGGGTTCCGGGCGGCGCTGGTCGGCCTGGGCGGCCGCATCGTCGCCACCGCTCCCGGCTGCGAGACCGTCGACGCCGACCCGGCGAAGGTCCTCGGCTCGGTCGTGGAGGCGGGCGCCGAGCTGCTGCGCTCGACGGGTCGGCGCTGCGTCGGCGCCGGACTCGCCGTACCGTCCGCGGTCGCCGAACCGGACGGACTCGCCCTCAACCCCCTGCACCTGGCCTGGCCGGCGGGTGCGCCGGTCCGCCGCATCTTCGCGGAGTGCGTGCGCGAGGCGGGCATCACCGGCCCCGCCTTCGCGGGCAACGACGTCAACCTCGCCGCCCTCGCCGAGCACCGGCACGGCGCGGGCCGCGGCGCCCGCGACCTGCTGTGCGTGGCCACGGGGCACCGGGGCGTGGGCGGCGCGCTGGTCCTGGACGGCCGCCTGCACACGGGCAGTTCGGGCCTGGCCCTGGAGGTCGGCCATCTCACCGTCAACCCCGAGGGCCGCCCCTGCCACTGCGGCAGCCGCGGCTGCCTCGACGTCGAGGCCGACCCACTGGCCCTGCTCACGGCGGCCGGCCGCGACCCCGGCCCCGAGGTCAACCTCCTCCAGCAGGCCAACGACCTGATCCGCCACCACTACGGCGACCCCGCCATCCGCACGGCCGCCGACGCCCTCATCGACCGTCTCGGCCTCGGCCTCGCGGGCCTGGTCAACATCCTCAACCCCGACCGCATCATCCTCGGCGGCCTCCACCGCACCCTCCTGGACGCCGACCCCGAACGCCTGCGCGCCGTCGTCGCCGACCGCAGCCTGTGGGGCCAGAGCGGCGGCGTCCCCATCCTGGCCTGCACCCTCGACCACAACAGCCTGGTCGGCGCCGCCGAGCTGGCGTGGCAGCCGGTACTGGACGATCCGCTGGGGGCCCTCACCCACTGAGACCGCCGACGCCTTTGGCCAGCCCGTCCGCCAGGGGCTCGAGCACGTGCGGTGTCCGGCGCCTAATGGTGCGCGCACGGCTTATGTGGACCTGTACACCCGTGCCCTGTCTCACCCTCCCACCCCGTTTACGCTCCTGAGGGCTTTGCCTCAGCTCCTTCCACGACGCGCGTGCAACTTGCGGACAAGGAGCGGGAGTTCATCGAGCCGCTTTTTCCGATCCGGCGAGTACGGCCCGTACCCCGAACAGCTGAGGCCGGCCTCACCGTGAGAGACCGTAAGAGTTCGGTGCCCGGTGGGACCTCAGCTTGGGAACCCTGCAGAGTGCGTCCAGCGGCGGTCGGCTTCCCGCAAGATTGCGCAGCACTGGCAAGGTCGAAGTCGTGTTACCCCACGACCTGTCGGGCGGCGTTAGGCTCCGGAACATGCGGATCTCCGTTTCCTCGGACATGGACGAACCCGTGGCGCGCTCGCTCGTCGCGGAACTGGGCAGGCGCGGCCACGAGGTCGTGCCCCATGGGGCGCTGAGCCCGGGGGACGACCCCCAGTGGGCCGCGTGCTCGGAGGCCGCGGCCCGCGAGGTCGCCGCGGGGAGCGCCGACCAGGCGGTCGTGTGCTGCTGGACTGGCACGGGCGCGTCCATCGCCGCGAACAAGGTGCCCGGCGTACGGGCGGCCCTGTGCACCGACGCGTACACGGCGGACGGCGCCCGCCGCTGGAACGACGCCAACGTGCTGGCGCTCAGCCTGCGCCTGACGTCCGAGCCGCTGCTCAAGGAGATCCTCGACGCCTGGTTCGCGGCGCAGCCCAGCCGGGATGCCGAGGACCGGGAGAACGTGGAGCGCGTGGGACGGCTCGACAGTGGCAGGACCGCGGAGTGAGGACGCGCACCCGGCTCAGGACCCCGACGATCACCTCTTGCTTACTTCAATAAAGGCGCTTTAGTTTAGTCAGCATGATGTTGACCCAGCGGGAGCGCGAGATCATCGCGCTGCTGCGCCGCGACCCCCTGGCCGGGCCGCAGGCGATCGCCGACGCCCTCGGCAGCACCCGGGCAGCGGTGAACGTGCACCTGTCCAACCTGGGCAAGAAGGGCGCCATCCTCGGCCGCGGCTACATCCTCCGCGAGGAGAACGCCGTCGTGGTCGTCGGCGGGGCCAACGTCGACGTGAAGGTACGCAGCCTTGCGCCTGTACGGCAGCGGACGAGCAACCCGGGGCGCGCCGGCACCACCGCGGGCGGCGTGGGCCGCAACATCGCGGAGAACCTGGCGCGGCTGGGCACCCCGACCCATCTCATCGCCGCCGTCGGCCGGGACGCGGCGGGCGAGCGCCTCCTCGCCGACACCGCGGCGGCGGGGGTGCGCCTCGACCACGTGCACCGCAGCGCCCACCCGACGGGGACATACACGGCGGTCCTCGACGCCGACGGGGACCTGGTCGTGGCGGTCGCCGACATGGCGGCCACGGAAGCTCTTGCTCCCGAGGACCTGCACCCGGCCCGCGAGCTGATCGCCCACGCCGACATGCTGGTCCTGGACGGCAATCTGCCCGCCGAGGTGCTGGCCCACGCGATGGACGTCGCGCAGCCCGCGGCCGTACCGGTGGTGATCGACCCGGTCAGCGCCCCCAAGGCCGCCCTGCTCGGGCCACTGCTCACCGCCCGGCGTCCCGTCTTCGCCCTCACTCCGAACCTCGACGAACTGCGGGCTCTGCTCGGCCGGCCCGTCGGCGACAGCGAGGCCGAGGTGACGGCCGCCGCCGACACGCTGCACGCGCGCGGGGTGCGCCATGTGTGGGTACGGCTGGGCGCGCGCGGCAGCGTGCTGAGCACCATGGGCGTTGGGGCGGCCTTCCTGCCCGCGCCGCCCGCCGAGGTCGCCGACGTCACCGGCGCCGGGGACGCGATGCTCGCCGCGTTCGTCCACGCCCTGCTGGCCGGCGGCGACCCCGTGGACGCCGCCCGCTACGGACACGCGGCCGCGGCCCTGACGGTGCAGAGCCCGGCGACGGTACGCCCCGACCTGACCCCGCGTCTGATCGAGGACGCGCTGACCGACCCGACCGAACCGAACGAGCTGAACGACCCGATGCGGAGCCAGAGATGACCACGCCCACCCCCGCCCCGACTCCGGCGACCCCCGTCCCGCACCCGCGTCTGGTGCTGACCGACGAGGTCCGCGAGGCGCTGCGCGACGGGCGTCCCGTCGTGGCGCTGGAGTCGACGATCATCAGCCACGGCATGCCGTACCCGCAGAACGTGCAGATGGCCGTGGAGGTCGAGCAGATCATCCGCGACGGCGGCGCCGTCCCCGCGACGATCGCCGTTCTGCACGGGCGGCCCCACATCGGGCTGACCCAGGCGGACCTGGAGCTCCTCGCGACCGCGCCGGACGTCACCAAGGCCAGCGTCCGCGACCTCGCGTACGTCATCGCGCGCGGCGCACATGGCGCGACGACGGTCGCCGCGACCATGCGGCTGGCCGCGCTCGCCGGTATCCGTACGTTCGTCACCGGAGGCATCGGCGGGGTGCACCGCGGTGCACCGACGACGTTCGACATCAGCGCGGACCTGACCGAACTGGCCGCGACCGCCGTCGCGGTGATCAGCGCGGGCGTCAAGAGCATCCTCGACATCGGCCTGACCCTGGAGACCCTGGAGACCCTGGGCGTGCCCGTCCTGACCTACGGCACGGACGAGTTCCCGGCGTTCTACTCGCGCCGCAGCGGCTTCACCTCGCCCATGCGCGTGGACTCGCCCGCCGAGATCGCCGCCGTCATGCACGCCCGCTGGGACCTCGGCATCCCCGGCGGCCTCAGCATCGCCAACCCCGTACCCGAGGACGAGGAGGTCCCGGCCGAGCGCATGGACGGCGTCATCGCCCAGGCCCTGGCCGAGATGGACAAGGCCGGCATCACCGGCAAGGACACCACCCCTTACCTCCTCGGCCGGATCGTCGAGCTCACCGGCGGCGAGAGCCTGCGCACCAACATCGCCCTGGTCAAGAACAACGCCCGGCTCGGCGCGCGCATCGCCGTCGAGTACGCCAAGCTCGGCTGAGACCCCCGCGGCGGCTCACAGCCTCCACAGCGCAGCCACCAACGTCCGCCGCAGATCCGTCTGCCGTACGCACGCCCGAGCGGGAGCGGCTCCGGCGGCGGATCCGCGGGAACCACCGCCAGCCGGTCGTGCACGGCACTGTGCTCCAGTACGAGCCGGGGGACGCGCCGGTGCCGCAGCCCAGGGCGACGACCAGCGTCAACAGCCCTTCGTGACCGTCCGGTTCGCAGGCCACCTCCGGTCGCGAGTCGGCCTACGAGCAGATCGCCCACCCGGCACCGAACGCCCGGCGGACAAAGCCCTGTTGGCGGCCTTTGACACCCATCCGGTGCACGAGACCCTGGCCGCGGCGGCGAAACTACGGTCGTCCGTGGACATCTCCGTGTCCTGGCCGAATGAGCCCGATGTCTGGGCGACTCCCTCAAGGCCGGCTCGACCTGGCACGACACGACTGCCGGACCGTCGAGGGCGTTGTCATCCGCCGCCGGGCCGCTGCAGGACCAGCGGCCCGGTCACCCGATCCCTGAACGCGTACGACCGCTGATCCGGCGCGGGCCGGTGCGGTGGCTCCGGCGGTCGATGGTCAATGCTTTTCGCGTCGGCTGCGGATGCTCAGCGCGATGACGGAGACGAGGAACCAGAAGGCACCGAAGGCTGAGTAGCCGGCGACGGAGGACAGGCTGCTCGTCGCCGAGGCGGACATGGCAGCGAAGGAGGCACCGGCGAGGACGGACAGCCCGCCGCTGATGGCCATGGGCCACTGGGCACCGACGGTGCGTCGGCGCCGGATCGCCACGACGAGCTGGATCGCTCCGGAAACGAGGGCCCAGATGCCGAACACGAGCAGGGCCGTCCCGACGGTGGAGAAGACGGCGACGATCATCGCGGCGGCGGTGGCGACGCCGACAGCCATGTTGGCGGTACTGACGCGGTCCGTGGAGCCGCTGCGGGCCGTGCGACGCTCCAGGAGCGTGGCGACGACGTCCCACAGGGGGTAGACGACCAGCAGTACGGCCGCGATCGCCGTGGGCCTGTCCGTCGACACGAGCGAGGTGGAGGTCGTGACGACGAGTGCCACCCAGATCAGGGAGAAGGCGACTCGGATCAGGTAGAGCGATCGGAGCCCGGAGGGCGTCGTCGGGGTCGTGGTCGTACTCGACGTCACGGTGGTCTGAGTCATCGGGTGTCCCGTTCGGTGATGGTGATGGTGTGAGACGGTCGCCTCGATGAGGAGTCTCAGCGGCCTCGGGAAAGACCGCGTACTTCGAACGAAGTAGTTCTGCCATCCACCTCGAATCGAACGAGTTCTGCCGACTCCGTCGGCCGGACCGGGCTCGCCCTCTACATCATTCGAAGTACACGGCCGCAGCACCTGTGCACGAGAATCGGGCCATGGGCAAGGCGCAGAACAATCACGACGGTCCCCTGGCACCCCTGTGGGTCCGCCGCCCCGAGGTGCTGCACCTCGTCGCCTATTCGGTGGCCGCGCTGGTGTTCACCGGCCAGATCGTGGCAGTGATCCTGCGAGGGTCGGACTGGCCGACGGCCCTCTCCGTGCTCCTGGCCGGTGGCGGGGTCGCCCTCTCATGGTGGCGGCCGTGGGCAGGACTGGTCGTGGCGAGCGCGGCGTCCTTCGCCGTCACAGCGGTGGGCCAGGACCCCCTGTCGGTGTGGATGATCGCGGTGCTCGTGCTGTTCTCGGTCACCCTCAGGGGAAAACAGCCGCTGGTCGGAACCGGCATCGTGGCGGCGTTCTTCCTCGGGGCGTTCATGACGCTGGGAGGATTCCGCGGCGGCGCGATCGTGGGAGCCGCCGCACTCTTCTCAGCCGTGGCGGGAGGTGCGACAGGGGCCGCGCTGCGCATCCATCGAGAGCACTGGCGCACTCTGGAGGAACGGGCGGAGAGCGCCATCGCCACCCGCGAGATCGAAGCCACCCGACGGGTGACCGAGGAACGACTCCGCATCGCCCGGGACCTCCACGACGTCCTCGGCCACCAGGTCGCGATGCTGAGCATGCACCTCGGTGCCGCGGAGATCGGGCTGCCCGAAGACGCGGAGTCCGCCCGGCAGGCTCTCGTGTCAGCCAGGTCCAGCGCCCGCACCGTCGTCGTCGAGACGCAACGGATCCTCACGCTCCTGCGCCTCCAAGACGTGGTCTCCGACGACGAGGCGCTCCGGCCGACCCCGGCGCTCAGTGGCCTGGAAACTCTTGTCGCCTCCTTCGAGAGCATCGGCCTCGACGTCCGGCCCTCCATCGACCTCCCCGCCGGCTTTGTGGAACCCAGCGTCGGCGTGACGGTCTACCGGGTCGTTCAGGAAGCACTCACGAATGCCTACCGGCATGGAGAGGGGGCGGCGACGGTGGACGTGCGCGAGCGCGACGGCAGGATCTGCGTCACCGTCGAGAACCGCGTCGGTCACTCACTGCGCGGATCCGGCGCGGGCAGCGGACTCGGACTCGTGGGGATGCGTGAACGTGTCGAGTCCTCCAGCGGGCGACTGACGATCGACAGTGACGATGGGCGATTCCGGGTCCATGCGGAATTCAGCCCTCTGGGAGCCGCCGTATGACCACGCGGATTCTGATCGTCGACGACCAGGCCGAGATCAGGGCCGGGATCCGGGCGATGCTTCGGCTCGACCCGAGTCTCGTGGTCGTGGCTGATCTCTCCGATGGACTCCAGGTCGTCCCCTACCTGCGGGACCACCACGTCGACCTCGTCCTGATGGACATCCGTATGCCAGGCATCGACGGTGTCGAAGCCACCCGCCGGATCCGCAAAGAGCACCCACCCGAAGAGATGCGGGTGATCGTGCTGACCACTTTTGACCAGGACGACATCGTTCTCGCCGCCCTTCGCGCGGGGGCCAACGGTTTCCTCAGCAAGACCGTGAGCCCTGCTGAACTCGTCGCCGGAATCACCGAGGTCGTCGGCGGTGGCGGTGCGCTGTCGGCCGCCGCGACGGCCGCGCTCATCGGTCACATGACCCACAGTCCGCCCCCGGTGATCGACCAGGAACTGCTGCGCCGCTTCGCCGCTCTGACGCCCAGGGAGCGGGACGTGGTCGTCCTCGTCGCGAGCGGTCTCGGCAACGACGAGATCGCGGCCCAGATGTCCGTGTCGCCGTTCACCGTGAAGACCCATGCGGTGCGGGCCATGACGAAGGTCGGCGCACGTGATCGAGCCCAACTCGTCTCGTTCACCTTTCGCGCCGGCCTCTACCCCTGAGCCTGCCGGGCTGAACGCCGCGCCTGCCGAGCAGGGCCTGCGCCATGGCAGGGCGGACGAGCTCTTCCTGAGGGCGACAGCGCCCCAGGGACGTTGTCAGTGGTGCCGATTAGCCTGCACCCATGATCGAGACGACCGGCGACGACCGCCGACTTCCGCCCGCCCTGGCCGCCGTGGCCGGGGTGGAGTTCGACTACGACGACGGCGAGGGCATCGACTTCGAGCCCTATGACGCATTCGACTCCGCGGAGGAGACCACCGACTGGATCCGCCACTGGACCGGCAACCACGAACTGGACGGCGACGCCTACCGGGTCTTCGGACAGGACGGCACCGGAGGCCTCGCCGCCCTCTGGTGCGCGCGGCCCGGGCGGCCCCTCGCCGAACAGCCCGTGGTGTTCCTGGGGTCGGAGGGGGAGCGGGGCGTCATCGCCGGCAACCTCTCCGACTTCCTGTGGGTGCTGGCCGACGGACTGGGCCCGATGGAGGTCATCGAGTACGAGCAGCGCGAGGCCCGCCCGAACCCGACGCTGGCCGAACTCGCCGAGCGGCATGCCACCACCCCGCGCCGGACCGCCCGGGAGATCGTCGCCGAGGCGCAGGCCGAGTTCCCGGCCTTCTGTGAGGACCTGGACGAGCTCTGCCGTTGATGCGGCCGGTCAGGAACAGGCCGCGTCCAGGTACTGCGCCACCCCGTGACCGAGCGACCAGTCGGCCGGCCCGTTCTCGGTCACGGTGACGAAGACATTCCGCGGCTCGGTGCCCGCGTGGACCTGCGCGAGTTCGGCGATCCGCCGGTACAACGCCTGTTTCTGAGCAGCGGTGCGGCCGGAGCGCATCGTGATCGCGACATAGACGATGCCGTCGTCGCGCTGCACGCCGAGGTAACTGCCGTACCGCCGCAGTGCGCTGTTGGCGCCGTCGTGCCCGGTCAGGATCTGGAAGTGGTCGTCGGCGGGGATGCCGAGCGTCTCCACCAACGCCTCGTGCACGGCTCTGCCCAGCGCGTCCAGGCGTGCCGGATCGGTTCCCAGTGCGTCGATACGGACCAAGGGCATGGGCGGCGGTCCTCCGTTCCGCTCAGCGCCACTCGACGGCGAACGCCCGGGCGGGGTTCTCCGTGAGGACGCGGTTGATCAGTTCCTCGCCCAGCTCGCGCGCGAGACGTGGCCGGATCCTGCGCAGCAGATACGGCATCCCCGGACCGCCGTCGACCGACCGCGCCCCGGCGACCACGGTGTCCCCGCCGAGCAGCAGCCGGTGCCCGAAACCCGCCTCGGCGAGGGCCCGCACCGCGTCCGGCATGCGCCAGTCGGTGGCGTGGTGGGCACGGGAGGGGCCGTCGAACGCCAGCCAGCAGCCCGCCTCCGCGGCCTGCCGCTGGACCACGAGGTCGGGGGAGCGGTTGAGGTGGCCGAGTATCACACGCTCCGGCGGCACGCCCAACTCGCCGCACAGCAGGTCCAGTACGTCGAGTGCGCCCGTGCCCAGCTCCAGGTGGACGGTGATCGGCGCCCCCGTGGCGTGGTGGGCCTGGGCCGCCGCGGTCATGGTCCAGCGGGCGTGCGCGTCGAGGGTGTGGAAGCCGCCGGCCACCTTGACGAGGCCGGCGCGGACACCCGATGTGCCGATGCCTTCGGTGAGTTCGGAGACGAACACGTCGGCGAGCTTTCCGCGCAGCTCGTCGAGCAACTCAGGCGTGTAGTGGGCGGCCTGGTGCAGTCCGGTCGCGCAGACCACGTGCACACCGGCCGCTCGGGACAGCAAGGGCAGATCGGCGGCCCGGCGCCCCATCCCCCAAGGCGTCCACTGGACGACGCTCGCCCCGCCCGCCGCCCGGAACGCCTCCAACTCGGCCCGCGCGGCAGTGGCGTCGTTCAGTTCCTGGCCGGGCAATTGCGCGCTGCGGAGGAAGAGATGGTCGTGCGCGTCGCACACGCCCAGGTCCTCGGGCCGCACGTCCCCCAGCACCGTACGGACACTGCTCACCACTGCCGCCCGCGCGGCGACTTCTCACGTCCCGGCGCCGACATGTGCAGCACCTCGAACACATCGCCTTCGGCCTTCGGCGTGTCGTGTTCCCACAGCGAGAAGTGGACGAGCTCCCAGCGGCTGGAGTCCACGGCCGCCGCAGCGAGCACCGCGCCGTCCGCACCGGCCAGCCGCACGGTCTCCTGCGCCGCGTCCGCCATGAGGTCGGCCAACACCACGCCCTCGGGCACCGGTTGACGCCGCCGTACCGCGAACCGCGCCGGTGAGCCGGGGGCGCCGCCCTCCTCGTACGCCAGGCCGGTCCACTGCCGCACCGACGGTCGCCCGAAGTCGTTGCTGAGCCCCTGGAAGGCGCCGCCCCACAGGAAGGTGTTCATGCCCTCGACGGTGTTCCACAGGTAGAACGGCGCGTACTGGTTGACCGGCGAGCCGTTCACCCCGCGCTCCCGCAGGAGATACGTCTTGAAGCCGAGGCCCTCCCAGTCGTCCAGCAGATGCCCGATGCGGGCGACACGGCTCCGGATGATGCCCGTGTCGTAGTCGGCGGGCAGTGTCAACTCGTACTGCATGGCGTGCATCGGATGCCTCCTCAGGCCTAAGAGCCGTTCGCGGGGTAGTCCTCGGGGCCGACGTGCGCATCCCACTCCGTGGTGGTGCCGTCCTCGGCGGCCTCGACGACCGCGAGATGCGTCATGAAGGTGCGCGGCCCGGCGCCGTGCCAGTGCCATTCGTCCGGTTCGATCCACACCGTGTCGCCCGCGCGGATCAACTCCGGTGCGGTGCCCTTGCGTTGCACGAGGCCCTCGCCGTCCAGGACGTGCAGCACCTGACCGTGCGGGTGGCGGTGCCAGGCGGTGTGGGCGCCGGGCGCGAAGTGGACGTTGAACATGCGCAGCCGGGACGGGGCCGCGGGCGCGGCTATCTCGTCGAGCCATACCGAGCCGGTGAAGTTCTCCGCCGGGCCCTGCCGGGTCTCGGGGCGCTTCCTGGTGATGTGCACAGACCTGAACTCCTAACGCGGGGCGAGAAGGGAGAGCAGCCCTCGGACGCCGGCGTCGAAGGCGGCGGGGGAGCCGGAGGCGCGGGCGAGGACATAGCCGCCCTGGACGGTCGCGAGGACGGTCGCGGCGATCTCCTCGCCGTCCAGCGAGGGCGCGAACTGGCCCTGCTCCTTGCCCTCTTCGACGATCCCGGCGATCAGCTCACGGATGGCGTCGAGCGTGTCGTCGACCGGTGCGCGCAGCTCGTCGCTGGCGACGACGTCCGGATCCATCGTCAGCCGCCCGACGGGGCAGCCGCGCAGCACGTCACGCTCGCGCAGCAGATACGCCTCGATGCGCTCGTACGGCGTTCCCGGTCCGCCGAGTACTCCCTCGGCGGTAGCCCGCAACTCCTCGGCCGTCCGCCGGATCGCCGCCAGTGCGAGATCCGGCTTGCCCTTGAAGTGGTGGTACATGCTGCCCTGTCCGGCACCCGAGCGCTCCAGGATCGCCTTGGGGCTGGTGCCCACGTAACCGCGCTCCCACAGCAGCTCACGGGTGGACTCGATGAGGCGGTCCGGGGTGCTCTCCGAGGTGCTCATGCGCTGACTGTACATACTAGTAGTTACAGAAGTCGAGCCCTTTTGGGAGCAGCGAACACGACCCCGCGTACTCCCCGGGAGGTACATGCACTGCCGCTGGCCGTACGACGACCGGGACCCCTCCACGGCGGGAGTCTCGAACCATCACCACCAGACGCACCGCAGACCCACCCAGGAGATGACCCGAGATGCAGACCCTCGCAGACTGGAACGGCGGCCCCGGCCCGTGGATCCTCTTCTTCCCACTGATCTGGGCGGCCGTCGTGATCGGCGTCGTGACCGTCCTGCGCCGCACCGTGTGGCGCGGCCGCGGCGGCCCGTGGCGGGCCATGGGGGACGCCCGTCCCTCCGGCGACTCACCCCTTGCCGTGCTCGGGCGCCGCTTCGCCTCCGGCGAGATCGACGAGGACGAGTACTGGCGCCGACTGTCCGTGCTGGACGAGCAGTTCGGCCGTACCAAGGGCGGTGCGGCGTGACGACCACGACCGCCATCCGGACGGCCGCCCGGGTCGTCGACGCCGTGAAGGTGTACGGCCGCGGCGACACCGAGGTGAGGGCCCTGGACGGGGTGAGCGTCGACTTCCCGGTCGGCCGCTTCACCGCGATCATGGGGCCCTCGGGCTCCGGAAAGTCCACCCTCATGCACTGCGCGGCCGGCCTCGACACGCTCAGTTCAGGCACCGCGTACATCGGTGACACCGAACTCGGCGGCCTCGACGACCGCCGACTGACCCTGCTGCGCCGCGACCGCGTCGGCTTCGTCTTCCAAGCGTTCAATCTGGTGCCCACCCTGAGCGTCGCGGAGAACATCACGCTGCCGCTGGACCTCTCCGGCGGCAAGGGCGACCCGGAGTGGATCGAGGCGCTGATCGACGTCGTCGGCCTGCGCGACCGCCTCCACCACCGGCCCGCCGAACTCTCCGGCGGGCAACAGCAACGCGTCGCCGTGGCACGGGCGTTCGCCGGGCAGCCCGACGTCGTCTTCGCCGACGAGCCCACCGGCAACCTGGACTCCCGCTCCGGCGGGGAAGTCCTCGGCCTGCTCGGCCGCGCCGTGCGCCAGACCTCACGCACCGTCGTCATGGTCACCCACGACCCGGTCGCCGCCGCCCACGCCGACGAGGTCGTCTTCCTCGCCGACGGACGCCTGGTCGACCGCATGGAAACCCCGACCGCCGACAAGGTCCTGGACCGCATGAAAGCCTTCGAGGTGCCCTCATGAACGCCGCCGTACGCCTGAGCGCGTCCTTCCTGCGCGCCCACAAGCGGCGCTTCGCCGGCACCTTCCTCGCCGTGTTCCTCGGCGTCGCCTTCCTGGCCGGCACCCTCGTCATGGGCGACACGCTGCGCGCCGGCTTCGACTCGATGTTCGGCAACGCGACCAGCGGCACGGACGCCGTGGTGCGCAGCGCCGACACCATCACCACGCCCGGCGAGAGCCAGGGCGTGCGCCGACCAGTCGACACGGCCCTGGTGAACACCCTCGAACGGGTGCCCGGTGTCGCGGCCGCCGCACCCGACATCGAGGGCGCCGGCCAACTCGTCGGCAAGAACGGCAAGCCCATCGGCGGCCAGGGCCCGCCGACCCTCGCCGGCAACTGGATCACCGACGCCAAGCTGAACCCCTACCAGCTCGCCGTGGGCCGCGTCCCGCAGCACTCAGGCGAGGTCGTCGTCAACCGCGGCGCCGCGAAAAAGGGCAACCTGAAGATCGGCGACACCACCACTCTCCGAACCCCCGACCCGGTCAAGGTGACCATCGTCGGCCTGGCGACCTTCGGCGGCGAGGACGGCATGGCGCAGGTGACCTTCACCGGCATGACCCGCGCCGACGCCGAGAAGTACCTCACCGCCCGCCCCGGCGAGGCGGCGAGCATCAAGGTGCGGGCAGGCCCCGGCGTCAGCGAGAAGGAACTCGTCGACCGCCTGACCCCCGTACTTCCCAAGGGAGTCGAGGCCATCACCGGTCAGGCGTCGGCCCAGGAGAACACCGACATGATCTCCAGCCAGTTCCTGACCCTCTTCACCGCCTTCCTCCTCGTCTTCTCCGGCATCGCCCTCCTCGTCGCGACCTTCTCCATCCACAACACCTTCGCGATCGTCGTCGCCCAACGCACCCGTGAGAACGCCCTGTTGCGCGCCCTCGGCGCCTCCCGCCGCCAGGTCACCGCCATGACCCTGATCGAGGCCACCGCCGTCGCCGTGACCGCCTCGGCGGCGGGCCTGGCGGGCGGCATCGGCATCGCCGCCGGACTGCAGGCCCTGTTTCCGGCGATCGGATTCCCCTTCCCCGACAGCAACTTGGTCATCGGCGCCCTGTCCATGACGCTTCCGCTCGCGGTCGGCATCGTGGTCTGCCTGGGCTCCGCACTGCTGCCCGCCGCACGCGCCGGCCGCACCGCCCCGCTGGCCGCCCTGCGTGAGACGGCCGTCGACACCTCCGGCGCCTCCCGCACCCGCGCCGTCATCGGCATGGGCCTCGCCGCCCTCGCCGTCGCCACCACGCTCAGCGGGGTGCTGGTCTCACCGTCCCTCTGGATGGCGGGACTTGGTGCCGTACTGGCACTGGTGGCGTTCGTGGTCCTCGGCCCGGTCGCCTCGACCACGGCCGTACGGATCCTCGGCGGCCCGCTCGACACATTCCGCGGCGTCACGGGCGGCCTCGCCCGCCGCAACGCCCTGCGCAGCCCCAAGCGGACGGCCGCCACCGCCGGCGCCCTGATGATCGGCGTAGCCGTCGTCTCTCTCTTCACCGTGTTCGGGGCCTCGCTGAAGGCCACCATGGACCAGACCGTGTCCCGGTCCTTCGCCGGCGACGTCGCCGTCAGCACACCCTCCTTCGGCGCGGGCGGCAGCGGTCTGAGCCCGCGGCTCGCCGGCGCGATACAACAACTCCCCGAGGTCGACACGGCCGTGGGTCTGGGCCGCGGAGTGGCGAAGGTCGACGGCAAGGGACGCGCGTTGACCGTCACAGACCCCGTCACCCTGGAGCGCACCTTCGACCTCGGCACGGTCGACGGTTCACTCCGCGCCCTCGGCACCGACGGCATCGCCATCACCGGGGCGGAAGCCGAGAAGCAGCACCTCTCCACCGGCAGCCGGGCCCAACTCACCTTCACCGACAGCAAGAAGCAGACCTTCACCGTCCGAGCGGTCTACGGCCAGTCCGAACTCGCCGGTGACTACGTCATCACCCGCGCCGCCTGGGCCCCGCACCGCACCCAGGACTCCGACACCCTGGTCGCCGTCTCCTTCAAGGACGGCGTGAGCACGGATGCGGGCAAGGCCGCCGTGCAGAAGGTCGCCGACCGCTACGGCAACCCCGAGGTCCAGACCCGCAGCGAGTACGCGCAGTCCTCGGCCGGCGGCATCGACATGATGCTGACCCTCGTCTACGCCCTGCTCGCCCTCGCGGTCCTCATCGCGCTGCTCGGCATCGCCAACACCCTGACCCTGGCGATCCACGAACGCACCCGCGAACTGGGCCTGCTCAGGGCCGTCGGCCAGACCCGCCCCCAACTGCGGGCCATGGTCCGCTGGGAGTCGGTCCTGGTCGCCGCCTTCGGCACGGTCGGCGGCCTCGGCCTCGGAGCCTTCCTCGGCTGGGTCCTCGTCAAGGCCTCGGACGGCGCCGGCGACAGCACCTTCGCCTTCGCGATCCCGCCCATGCAGCTCGCGATCGTGGCCCTGGTGGGCCTCGCGGCAGGAGCCCTCGCGGGCCTGCGCCCGGCCCGGCGGGCAGCGCGCCTGGATGTGCTGCGGGCCATCGCCACCGAGTGACCGACGCCAAGCAACAACGCCGTCAGGCCACCGGCCGGGAGGGAGCCGTAGGGGCGCGTCGGTGTCGAGACGGCGAACGCGCGGAGGCGCGAAGCGCTGTGCACGTTCGCCGTCTCGACACCGACCCAGGCGCCTTGAAGGCGCCCGACCCATCCACTACGCCCGACCCATCCAATACAGTCACCGCCCGGTCAGCCGGCAACGGCGGACCGGGCGGGAGCGTGCGTGGACCTGCGGCCGTCGGCCGCGTGTTCGACCTCGACGAGCCGGCGGGCCGGCGTGTCGGCCGTACGGCGCGGAGGGCGGGCCGGCGCCGCAACCGGAGCGGGCGTGGTGGGCAGCGCGAACCAGACGACCTTGCCCGACTCGCCGTCGGGGCGCGCCCCCCAGCTCTCGCTGACCGCCGCCACCATGGCCAGCCCGCGCCCTGTGGTGGCGGAGGCCTCCACGTCCCGTACCTCGGGCAGGCGGGGGTCGTGGTCGCGCACGGAGACCATGAGCCGGTCCAGCACCAGCTCTATCTCGACGGTGCACAGCTTGTCGGGCTGGGCGTGCAGATGGACGTTGGTCAACAGCTCCGTCACACCGAGCGCGGCCCGGTCGATGAGGGCGTCCAGATGCCAGTAGCGCAACTGCGCAGAGACGATTCTGCGGACCTGGCCGATCCGCGACGGCAGGGCTTGCAGCTCTACCGTGCAGTGCCTGCTTGGGTGACTGATCACGGCTGCGACTCCCCGACTTAAGAGGTCCGGAAGAACACGGAGTACGGATCCAGCAGGTGCCCGAGGGGCATGGCCACCTGCCGTCGTGCCCGGCGGGCTGGTTCGCAGCGTTATCGCCGGTAAACCCAGAGTGACGTGAGAACAGCGTGACCCAGGGGGCGCGGGAGCGCAACTCGCGATCGGCTCCGCCGACCACGCGGGTGCAGGCCCGTCGCCGTCCCGTGGGTCCTGTCAGCCGCCGCGCCCCGCCGCTTTCCGTACGGCCTCGATGAACCGGCGTGCCGCGGGTGGCCCCGGCTCGCCCGGCGCCGGATCGTGATCGCCCAGGGTCAACAGATACCGCTTGCCGTTGAGGTCCGCGAGCGCGCGATCCTCCGCGGCGAACCAGGGCTTGGAGGCGCGCACCGCCTGTACCGGCGCGCTGTCGATCTCGGTGCCGTAACTGGTGAGCAGCGCAAGTCTGCCGTCGCTGATCCGGACCTGCCCGGCCCGGGTGAGCGAACGCAGCCGTTTGCCGATCCGCACGCCCGTCGCCGTGAACTCCGGCTCCGCCATGCCGCCCGCCCCCTTGTGGCCGTCCGGTGCGCTGGACCGTGCTCCTGCGTAGGTCGTGATCCAGCTGGTGTCGTGATCCAGTGTGCGCCCCCGTTCGATGCAGTCTGCCCGCACCCGACGTCCAGCACCAGTACGCACGGCACCTCGGAGCGAGCGCCCGGAGCACTCGTGCGAATGCGCCCCCACCTCCGCCCGTCCTCCGGCCCCAGGGTGTTCTTTGGGGTGCTCAAAGATGCGTTTATGCAGGTGAGAAGCGTGCGGAAGGTGTTTATGATCGGTGCGTCGGCCGCGCGACGCGCCGTCGGCGCACAGCCTAAGGAGCACCCGTCGTGAGCACCCCCCAGCAGAGCCGGACCGGCAAGACCCTCGATGTCGACCACACCGACGCCGCCTACCGCGACTGGCTGAAAGAAGCCGTCCGCAAGGTCCAGGCCGATGCCAACCGCTCGGCCGACACGCATCTGCTGCGCTTCCCACTGCCCGAGAAGTGGGGGATCGACCTGTACCTGAAGGACGAGTCGACCCACCCGACCGGAAGCCTCAAGCACCGGCTCGCCCGCTCGCTCTTCCTCTACGGACTGTGCAACGGCTGGATCCGGCCGGGCCGCCCGGTGATCGAGGCGTCCAGCGGCTCGACGGCCGTCTCCGAGGCGTACTTCGCCAAGCTGATCGGCGTGCCCTTCATCGCCGTCATGCCGCGCACGACGAGTGCCGAGAAGGTCCGCCTGATCGAGTTCCACGGCGCGCAGTGCCACTTCGTGGACGACTCCCGCAAGATGTACGAGGAGTCGGCCCGCCTCGCGGTGGAGACCGGCGGCCACTACATGGACCAGTTCACCTACGCGGAACGGGCCACGGACTGGCGCGGCAACAACAACATCGCCGAATCCATCTTCCGCCAGCTGGAGTTGGAGCGGTTCCCCGAGCCCGCCTGGATCGTGGCGACGGCCGGCACCGGCGGCACCTCCGCGACCCTCGCGCGGTACGTCCACTACACCCAGCGCGACACCCGCATCTGTGTGGCCGATCCGGAGAACTCCTGTTTCTTCGAGGGCTGGACCACCGGCGATCCGGACGTCGCCTGCGACCGGGGTTCCCGCATCGAGGGGATCGGCCGTCCCCGGATGGAACCGAGCTTCGTGCCCGGCGCGATCGACCGGATGATGAAGGTCCCCGATGCGGCCGGCGTGGCCGCCGTACGGGCGCTGGAGCGGGCCATCGGCCGCAAGGCGGGCGGCTCGACGGGCACCGGACTGTGGAGCGCGCTGAAGATCGTCGCCGAGATGGTGGCCGAGGGGCGGAAGGGGAGCGTGGTGACGCTGTTGTGCGACCCGGGTGACCGGTACCTCGACAAGTACTACTCGGATGCGTGGCTCGCCGAGCAGGGCCTGGACATCGAGCCGTACTCGGCGGCGATCGACTCACTGCTGGAGACGGGCGTCTGGCCCTGCTGAGAGTCCTCTACGGTTCAGCAGCGCCCCGAAAGGGGCGCGGGGAACTGCGCGACCAGCCACAGCGACGCCGCAGACGAGAAGCGACCGATAGCCGCACATCCCGCGGAGCGGTCAGCGTGCGAGCCGCCGGTCCAGTGACATCACCGCATCCCGGAAGGCCCGCCCCAGCCCCGCCCGTGCAGCCTTCACCACGAACCGGAACGGTGCCGTGCCGTCCGCGGCGAAGGTCCACTGCACGCGCGTGCCCGTCCCGGACGGCACCAGCCGCCACTCCTCGGCGAGGGCGCGGACGCCCGGAGCGTTGGTGACGTCGACCCGGTAGGCGTACACCTCCGCCTCCTTCGCCGCGATGACCGTCTCCCGGAAGCGCCCGCCGCCCTTGAGCCGGATGTCGCGCCCGGCACCGTCGTCGAGGGACCGCGCGTACCTCACGGCCGCGAACCACTCCGCCCACCCCGGCACATCGTCGTTGAGGGCGTGGAAGACCGCCTCCGGGCTCGCGGAGACCTCCTGCGCGAAGACCAGACGCACGGGGGCGGTGTCGACGAAGTCGAGCCCGACGGGACGCAGACGATGGGCCATGAACGCGAACCCCCTTGACGGAGAAGGGTGGTTGACCGGGGCAACGTCACGATAGCTGGCGACCCGTCAGATGTCAGCAGCGTCCCCGGAGGGATCAGCTCTCGGGCTCGCCCACCACGACCAGCCGGCGCAGATGCTCGGAGATCTCCTCGCGCGCGTCGCCCGCCAGACCCGCATCCGTCACCAGCGTGTCGACCTGCTCCAGCGCCGCGAACGAACTCAGGCCCACCACACCCCACTTGGTGTGGTCGGCGACCACCACGACCCGCCGCGCCGACTGCACCAGGCGCCGGTTGGTCTCGGCCTCCGCGAGGTTCGGCGTCGACAGGCCGGCCTCGACCGATATGCCGTGCACACCGAGGAACAACACGTCGAAGTGGAGCGCCGCGATCGCCTGGTCGGCCACCGGCCCCACCAGCGAGTCGGAGGGCGTGCGCACCCCGCCGGTCAGCACCACCGTGGCCGCACCCTGCCGGGGGCCGGAGGTGCGCTGCGCCGCATGGAAGACATCGGCCACCCGCACCGAGTTCGTCACGACGGTCAGGTCCGGCACGTCCAGCAGATGGTGGGCCAGCGCATACGTCGTCGTACCGCCCGACAGGGCGATCGCGGTACCCGGCGCCACCAGCTGGGCCGCCGAGCGCGCGATGTCCTCCTTGGCCGTCAGCTCCAGGCCCGACTTGGCCTCGAAGCCCGGTTCGTGCGTGCTCGCCTCCACGACCGGCACCGCGCCGCCGTGCACCTTCTCCAGCACGCCCTGGCGGGCCAGCGCGTCCAGGTCGCGGCGCACCGTCATGTCCGACACGCCGAGCTTGCGGGTCAGCTCGTTCACACGGACCCCGCCCCGGCGCCGGACCTCGTCCAGAATCAGGGCGCGCCGCTGCTCCGCGAGGAGGTTCTGATTCTCGCTCACGTACGCTCCGGTCCTTTCGCCTCAAGCCGTCCGACACGCCCTGCGCACCTGCTCCGACAAGGACATTCTCCCCCTGTCCCGGTGCGCGGACGTCCCATCCTTGCACGGCTGGGCCCCCACGACGCCACCTGCCCGACGCGCACATGTCACCAATGCCCCTCCTGTTACGCCCAGATCACCCGGATCGGGGAGATTCCGTGTTCACGGGTGTAGGCCGCCGCCCGAGCGGAGATCCTGGTGCCCGCACGGACACAGAAGACGGCGCGTCACGGGGGAAGTGCGAACAGTGGAACGTGCACAGGAATGTGCCCCGGCCAGCGGTCCCTTCCCGGGACCCGAGGGATCCGCCACCGCCCTGGAGCTCCTGGTCCACGGCGTGGGTGGCACCACACCCCAGGAGATGCTCAATGATCCGCGCACGGTGCGGATCAGCGGCGACGACACGGCGGCCGTCTTCCGGCGCGCCGAGGACGTCGACGCGGAGAGCAGGCCCGAGGAGTACCGCGGCAGACCGGTGCCGGAGGCCTACGTCTGGTGCAATCTCACCTCCGGCAACAGCGCGCGGGCCCTGTGGCTGCTGCTCCTGCCGTTCATGGTGGTCAACCTCGCCCACTGGATGCGGCCCACCGCGCGCGGCCACCGGCGCAAGGTCCGCCTGTACGGGCTGCTCGTACGGCTGGCGGGCCTGACGCTGACGGTGCTGCTGGTCGCAGCCGCCTGCGAGGTTGCCCTGGACCTGGCCGCCTGGCAGTGCGCCGGCACGCGCGCGTGCGCCGAGCGGCACTCCTGGCTGGGCTTCCTGTCGCCCGAGGTGTCCCAGAACGGCTGGTGGAGCAGGCCCGGCCGGCGACTCGCCGTCGCGGCCCTGGTGCCCGCCGCGCTCACCGCCCTGCTCTGGTACCTCTCCCACCGCACCTGGAGCGCGTACGAGTCCCAGCAGCCCATCGACCGCCGGCCCGAACCCGACGAGGAGACCGGCCGCACCGCCCTGGGCCGGCCCGGCTTCTGGTACGGCCGTCGGCTGGTCGCCCGGCTGCGCGCCGCGCACACCGCGGCGGGCCTATTGACGGTCGCCGCGGCGGTCGCGTCCTCCGCCGCACGCTTCGACCGCAGGCCCGGCGGCCCCGCGGCACTCGACACCGTGGGCCGGCTCCTGGAGATCTCACTCGTGGCCACCGCCGTCGTCGTGGTGTGGGTGGTCTGCCGCCGCGGACGCAGCGAGAACCGCCTCGACCAGGAACTCGACGAGCACCTCGTACGACGCCTGCCGCTGACCGCCCTCCTCCTGCTGCTGCTCTGCGCGGTGTACGCGGGCTGGGAGCGGCCGGGCTGGCAGTCGGCCGGCCTGCTCGTCGGCGGCGGCACCACCTTCGGCGCCCTCGCCCTGGTCCAGGGCTTACTGGTGATCGCCCTCGCGGTGGTCGCCCGCCTGCTGTACCGCAGTCACCCCGACACCCGCACCGTGCTGCGCGGCCAGGGCGGACCTGCCGTCGCGATGCTGGCCTGTGCCCTGGGCGGGGTGATGTCCGGCGGCGTCTCCCAGCGGGTGTCCGACTGGCTGGACGGCACCGGCACCTCCATCGACGGCCCGCCGGTCCTGCTGACCTGGCAGGCGTCCGTGATCCCCGTACTGCTCCTCGTCCTGCTCGTCTTCTGCGCCGGGCTGGGCCGGGGGGCCTGGCTGCTGCGCCGCACAGAACTGGGCACCGTCGAGCTCGACTACCCCGGCGAACCCAAGGACACGGCGCGCACCCGGCGCATCGCCACGACCCGCGCGCTGGCCGCACTCACCGACCGCGGCCCCCTCCTCGTCGCCGTCGCCTCCGCCACGACCCTGCTGCTGGGCGCCGGAGCCCTCCTCGGTGCGAAGATCACCGAAGAGGCGCCCGGCGAGGCCGCGCGGCACGCCTACGCCTTCGTGCACGGCGCCGCACAGACCGCCCAGGCGCTGGGCTCCTGGCTGATCGGCCTGGGCTTCATACTCTTCGTCACCTGGGGCAGGCGCGCCTACAAGGACGCCTCCGCCCGGCGCACCATCGGCATCCTGTGGGACGTCGGCACCTTCTGGCCGCGCGCCGCCCACCCCTTCGCCCCGCCCTGCTACGCCGAGCGTGCGGTGCCCGACCTGACCTGGCGGATGGCCACCTGGACGCGTGCCACGGGCGGCCGTCTCGTGCTCTCCGGGCACTCCCAGGGCAGTGTGCTCGCGGCCGCCGCAGCCTGGCAGCTGAAGCCGTCCGTCCGCCGACGGGTCGCCCTGCTGACCTACGGCTCCCCGCTCGAGCGCCTCTACGGCCGCTGGTTCCCCGCCCACTTCGGGCCCGCCGCCCTCAGCTCCCTGCACCACGACGTCGACTGCTGGCGCAACCTGTACCGGCTCACGGACCCCATCGGCGGCCCGGTCCGGCTGTCCGGCGACTGCGGCCCCGAGGTGGACCGCGCACCCCTGAAGGATCCCCTCGCCTACGGTCGCACCGCACAGCACCCGCTGCCCGCCGCCATCCTCGGCCACGGCGACTACCAGGCCGACCCGGCCTTCGCCGATGAGCGGGAACGGCTGCTGGCCCGCCTGCGCTCGGAGCTGCCCGCGCCACGCCCCGGGCACGTACCTCAGGGTGACTCGGGCAGATCCTCGGCGTAGAGCAGGGTCAGATCGTCCGTGCTCGGCTCGGCGACCTGGGCGACCCGGCCCGCATGCCGCTCCACCATCGCCTCGAAGGTCTGGCGTGCGGTCCGGCCGTTGCCGAACGCCGGGCCCTTCGGGATCGCCGTGAAGTACTTCAGCAGTGCCTCCGCGGTGCCCGGCGCCAGCCGGTACTCGTGCTCGTCGGCCTGCTGCTCGACGATCCGCAGCAGTTCGTCGGGTTCGTAGTCGCTGAAGGTGATGGTCCGTGAGAAACGGGACGCAACACCGGGGTTGACCGAAAGGAACCGCTCCATCTCGGCCGTGTAGCCCGCGACGATCACCACGACCGCGTCCCGGTGGTCCTCCATCAGCTTCACCAGCGTGTCGATGGCTTCCTTGCCGAAGTCCCGGCCCGAGTCCTCCGGCGACAGTGCGTACGCCTCGTCGATGAACAGCACACCGCCGCGCGCCTTGTCGAAGGCCTCCTGGGTGCGGATCGCCGTCGAGCCGATGTGCTCGCCGACCAGGTCGACCCGGGACACCTCGACGAGATGTCCTTTCTCCAGTACGCCGAGCGAGGCGAGGATCTCGCCGTAGAGGCGGGCGACGGTCGTCTTGCCGGTGCCGGGGGAGCCGGTGAAGACCAGATGCCGCTTCACCGAGGCCGCCTTGAGGCCCGCCTGCTGCCGGCGCCGGCCCACCTCGATCATGTCGGTCAGCGCCCGCACCTCGCGCTTGACGCTCTCCAGGCCCACCAGCGCGTCGAGTTCACCCAGCACGGCCTTCGACGTCCGTGCCGGCTGCTCGGGCTGCGGGGGCTGCGCGGGGGCGAGCAGGGGCTCCTGCTCGGTGGTGCGCTGCCCGGGGATCGCGCCCAGCAGGCCGGGCGACTGAGCGGTCTGCTGTACGGCGGTCTCCCGGGCCGTGGGCGGCCTGAGTCCCGCGCTCTCGTCGCTGGTGCAGTCCTCGACGACCGGGCCGGAACCCGGGGCCGCGTCGCCGCCCTCCGCGAACTCGTACCCACCGCGCGCGCATCGCTCCGTGCGGCACTTGCGCAGCGTCGTACGGCTGCCGTCGATCACATGGAAGCCGTAGCCGCCGCTGGCGGTCACCCGGCAGCCCACGAAGCTGCCGCGGCCGCCCGCCGACACGTAGAAGCCCGCCTCGGCGGGGGAGTCGACGGTGCAGCGCTCGATGGTCGGGTCCGCGCCCTTGGTGACGATCACACCGGTCTGGGTGGCGTCGATGGTGCAGTTGCTCAGGGTGCCGCCGCTGCCGTGGTCGCGGAACCAGGCGCCCGTCGCGGCGTCCCGGATGCGGCAGTCGTCGAGCTGCGCGGTGGCGCCGTCGCTCACCGACACGGCCGTGTTGCGGACCTGGGACAGGTCGCTGTCGACGACGTCCGCGCGCGAGCCGCGGTCCAGGACGAACAGTGCGTCCGGCACGTCGTGCACCCGGCAGGACTCCAGCACCGCGGTGGCTCCGTCGCTGACCCACACGGCCGGGTAGTCGCCCGTGCTGTCGAAGATCTCGCACTGGTTGGCGTCCACGCGGGTGCCCGGATCCCACACCGACAGGCCGTTGCGGCCGAACTGACGCACCGTCGTGCGGGTCAGCGTGAGCACCGAGCGGGAGCGCAGATCGACCGCGTTCTCCGGGATGTCGTGGATGCGGCAGTCGGCCAGGGTGAGCACCGCGTCCGTGTCGAGCGTGACACCGTCCGCGGTGGTCCGGTGCACATCGCAGTCCGTGAGGTGCGCGGTGGCCCGGCCGGTGACCTGGACACCGCTGCCCCGGACCTCGTACACCTCGCAACCCACCGCTTCCAGCGCGGAGTTCTCCCCGGTCGCCGACAGTCCCGCGCCCGAGGCGTGGTGGATCCGGCACCGCTCCAGGCGCGGGTGCGCGCCGCCGCGGACCGCGACCCCCGACTGACCGGCGGCCACGACCTCGCACTCCTCGAACACCCCGCCCCCGCCGTCGAGTACGGCGATACCGATGCCGGCCGGATTGTCCACGGTGCAGCGCCGCACGGTCGGACGGGCGCCCGCCCGCACCTCTATGCCGGCGGCGGACCGGGTGATGATCCGCACGTCCTGCAGCTCCGGTGTGCCCTCCTCGACCAACAGGGCGGGCACGGAAGCGTCCTGTCCCTCCACGTGCAGGTCCTGGACCACTGCCGAGGCACGCACGGTCAGCGGCACCCCGTCCACCGGTGCGATCCGCACCGAACCCGGAGAGCCCTCGGGCCCGCGCAGGGTCACCGACCGCTGGACGACGAGGTTTTCCCGGTAGGTGCCGGGTGCGACGGTGAGGACGTCTCCGTCGGCGGCGGCCTCCAGGGCGGCGGCGAGCGATGCGTACTCACCCGTGCGGCGTCGCCACCGCGATGTGCCGGTGTGCGTCACCTGGACCGTGCCCTGTGCCATGGCGTTGCTGTGCCCCCACCTCGTGGTACGCGGGTTGATGCCGATTGCGTTCGGCCGGTCCACCGTAGCGTGCGCGCGGGCGGTGGGTTGACCAGAGCCGTAAGGCCGTCAGCTGCCGGTGCCGGTCCTGCCCCAGTCCGGGCCCGCCCGGTCCCAGGCCTGGTCCCAACGGGCGTACCGGCGACGGACCATGCGCCAGACGATCAGCCGCCGGGCGCCCTCGACGGTGCCCGCGGTCAGTAGGGCGGCACCGAACCCGGCGAGCACCGCGTGGGTCGTCGCTGTCGTGGAGTCCAGCGGGCGGGCCACTATCTGGCCGTGCAGGTCGGTCCATATCTCGAAGTGGTCGCCGCGGTGTGGGGACTTGAGCTCCGCCAGGGCCGCGCCGTGGTGGCCGGAGCCGTCCGGTGCGGTCCAGTCGGCGACGACACGGCTGCGCAGATCCCGCACCGAGGATGTCTCGGGGTCGGTGTCCAGGGGGGAGCGGTCCAGTTTGCGCACCACGGTGGCGGTCACCGGGTGGCGGGCCGTGCGCTGGTCCCGGACGGACTGCTGCAGGGCGTCCTGGACGATGCCGCCGACGAGACAACCGATCACGGGCGCGACGGCCAGGATCAGCAGCAGCGCCACCAGCGCCACCCACGCCTCGATCAGATCGCTCGTGCGCCGCAGCGGATTGTGCCGCCAGCGCCAGAGTCCGCGGATTGCTCGCACGGTCCCCCACCCCCTTCCCGCTCCGTGATAACCCCCGGTGGAGCCGTTCACCCGCGGGCCCGGTCAAAGAGAGATCGAAATCACCTGTCCCGGGGCCTCTCATGAACTTCTCACGCAAACTCAACGCGCATGCCCCGGCCCCAGGTTCCCGCGTACCGGTCCTTGTCAGGATCTTTCTTCGCGGACCGCTTCGGGCCGGCCGACCTCGTCCGATGTGCCGTGAGGGTCGTCTGCTCGAGAGTCGGCTAGGCGAGCACCGTCACCGGATCGCCGACCCGGATCGTGCCGGGGGAGAGGGGAACGAGGTTCTGGCCGAACGCCAGCTTGCCGTCGATGCGGCGGTGGCGTCCCAGTGTGGCCAGGGGTTCCTTGCCTCGCACGGCGGTGCCCTGGTCGGTGGTGGTTACCACGCATCGCCCGCAGATCTTGGCGACGCGGAAGGTGACCTCGCCGATCGCGATGCGGGACCAGCCGTCCTCGGCCCAGGCGGCGGTGCCGGCCACGACCACGTTCGGCCGGAAGCGGTTCATCGGCAGCGGCCCCTCGGCCAAGTGAGTTCCTTGGGCGATCAGGGAATTGAGAGCCTCAAGGGAGGCGACCGTGGTGAGCAGCAGCGGGAAGCCGTCGGCGAAGCTGACTGTTTCGCCCGGCTGTGCGTACTCCGGGTCGACGGGCCGGCGCGTGGCCGGGTCATCCATGTGTACGAGGCGCACACCGATGCCGAGATACTCGCTGCACCAGGCGTGCGCGGCCGCCTCCGCGGCG
Source organism: Streptomyces sp. NPDC001157 (assembly GCF_053598255.1). Classification (NCBI taxonomy): domain Bacteria; kingdom Bacillati; phylum Actinomycetota; class Actinomycetes; order Kitasatosporales; family Streptomycetaceae; genus Streptomyces; species Streptomyces sp. NPDC001157. Next base: position 21,495 of record NZ_JBSFJW010000005.1, on the reverse strand, counting down.
AGGACCCCCTCCACCTTGTCGCCGAAGATCTCCACCGGCACCGTGTCCACCGAACGGGGCACCGGCACGGTCAGCGGGTCCATGCCCGGCGCGGACAGGCGAACGCCGCCGCCGGGCACGAGCTCGGCGGCGGCCAGCGCAAGGCGCGGCTGCTGACGTTGTGTGACGACCTTTCCCCCGTCATCGATCAGCACCCAGCGGCGGTCTCCGGCCAGCCCCCAGGGCTCCACGACGGCTTCCCGGGGCGCAAGGCCCCGGAACGCCTTCACCGGATGGACGTGAATCGACTGCAGCAGCGCGTTCCCCATCAGGCCATCCTGCCAGGCGGCAGTGACAACCCGGGAGGATTGATCAGTAGCCGCGATACTGCTGCTGGTTGTTGTACGGGTCCTGATACGGGGCCGGGGCGGGGCGGGCGGCCGCGGGGCGCATCGCCTCGTAGCCCGTGCCGGCCGCCATTGGCCGCGGTGGCTGGGGCTGCTGCGGGCCGGGATAGCCGCGCTGCGCGGTGGCCTGCTGAGGGATGTAGGCCGCGGGCGCCTGCTGCAGCGGAGCCGGCTGCTGCGCCTGCGGATAGCCGTAGGAGGGCTGGGAGGGGCCCGCCGGAAGAGCGGGCAGGGCCGACGGCAGCGCCGGCAGGTAGCTGCCCGGCGCGTCGTACGCGGCGGGGACCCGGATCGGAGCGATCTGCGGGGTGCCCCGCTCGGCGACGAGCCGGTCGTAGATCGGGGTGTCCGGGAAGGCGGAGTAGTAGCCGCCGCCGAAGGTGGAGCGGGGGGAGGTCATGGCTCATAAGTTAAGCCCTCGATGTGCTAGTTGGGGAGACCGATAAGAGGGTTGTTTTGAGTGTTCGCAGTGACGCGGGATCCCCAATGCGAGCGAACTTGGCAAAAAAGGGCGCCGATCGAGGTACCGGTCCTGTAAAGGCCAAGCTCCGGGCGGGTTACCGGCGGGTTGGTCACTTGCTCTTCCTGTGCTCCTCGTAGGAGTTCGCCGTGCCGGGGAATAGGTTGTGCGGTAGAGAACCGGAAGAGCCGCCGGGGCCACGGACTGGCGCAGTGACACGTGATGGGGGCGGACATGTCAATGCCGAAAGGATCGAATACTCCGGTGCCGACGACGGCACTGCGGGTCGAATTGGGCTGGCGTTCCGGCCCCGGCGTGCCGGACGCCGACGCCTCGGCCCTTCTGCTCGTGGGCGGCAAGGTCCGCTCCGACGGCGACTTCGTCTTCTACAACCAGCCCGCGCATGCCTCCGGGGCCGTCCGGCACGAGGGCAAGCGCGACGGCGGCGGCCGCATCGTCGACACCCTTCTTGTCGACCTCGCGCGCGTGGAACCCGCGATCGAGACGATCGTCCTCGTCGCCTCCGCGGACGGCGGCACGTTCGGACAGGTCCCCGACCTCTATATCGAGGTCCGCGACGCCGCCCAGGGCGGTGTGGTCGCACGCTTCGACAGCACGGGCGCGAGCGTGGAAACCGCTTTCGTGCTCGGGGAGTTCTACCGCCGTCAGGGCGCCTGGAAGTTCCGTGCGGTCGGCCAGGGCTACAGCAGCGGACTGGAGGGCCTGGCGACGGACTTCGGGATCACGGTGGACGAACCGCAGCACACCGCGCCCGCACCTCCGCCCCCCGTCGCACCGTCGGTGACCATGCCACCGCCCGTCGCCTGGCCCGTGACCATGCCGCCGCCCACCGCCCCGCCGGTCCACATGCCCCCGCCGGTCGCGCCCCCGGCCGCCGTGCAGCCACCCCCGCCACCCGCACCTCCGGCGCAGCCGGTCCGCCTGAGCAAGGTGACGCTCACCAAGGCGGCCCCAGCGGTCTCACTGGCCAAACAGGGCGGTACCTCGGGCGCGATGCGTGTGAATCTCAACTGGCAGGTGCGCAAGCAGTTCTCGGGATGGGGCAGCAAACGCGGCCGCGCGGTCGCCATGCATGCGGACCTCGACCTCGACCTGTGCGCCCTGTACGAACTCACCGACGGCAGCAAGGGCGTGGTCCAGGCCCTCGGCAACGCCTTCGGGGCTCTGCAGCGGCCGCCGTACATCCACCTCGACGGCGACGACCGCACGGGCGCCCTCGCAAGCGGCGAGAACCTCACGATCAACCTGGACCACAAACAGTCCTTCAGGCGGATCCTCGTCTTCGTGACCATCTACGAGGGCGCGCGCTCCTTCGCCGACCTGCACGCCACGGTCACCCTCCAGCCGCAGCACGGCGCCGCGATCGACTTCTCGCTCGACGAATGCACGGTCCCCTCGACGGTGTGCGCCCTCGCCCTGATCACCAACACGGGCAACGACCTGGTCGTCCAGCGCGAGGCCCGCTACCTGGTGCCCGAGCGCGGGGTCAGCCCCCAGCGGACCGTCGACTACGCCTACGGGTGGGGCATGAACTGGACTCCCGGCAGGAAATGAGCGACCAAGGGGGTGCCCAGCGGATCGTGTGACCGTCGTGGCTTCGGGTCGTTGCCATGAGCATGGGGCGGGGCGTTTTGGTCCATGGAAGACGGTCTACGAACGGCACAGACGTTGGTCGGCGGACGGCGCCTGGGACGGGGTCTTCGCGGCCGTCCTGGCCGATGCCGACGCTTGAGGCCGGATCGGCCGGTCGATGGTGAGCGTCGATTCGACCTCCTGTCGGGCCCATCGGCACGCCGCCGGGGCTCGTAGGAAACCGCCACGAGTGCCCGGAAAAGACGCACGCCCCGGCAGCACCGCCCCGACCAGGGACTCGGATGCTCCCGGGGCGGCCTGACCTGCAAGGTCCACTTCGCCGGTGAGAGTGGACGTCTCCCCCTGGCCCTGCTGATCACTCCGGGCCAACGGGACGACGCCAGCGGGCCAACCGCCGACGAAGGGGCAGTAAGGGCGGCCGACCCGCAGGCTTCGACAGGACGATCTACAAGCGAAGGAACGAAGTCGAGCGGAGGATCGACGCGTAGAAGAACTCCCCGGCCGCGGCCACGAGGTTCGACAAGCGCGGCTACATCTTCCACGGCACCGTCACCGTCGCATCCATTCGACTTCGGCTCCGCCCACGATCTCCGGCGGAGCTAGGCGCCGGTCGTGCCGTCGAGCATCTCGCGCAGGATGTCAAGGTGGCCGTTGTGGCGGGCCGTCTCCTCGGTGAGGTGGAGGAGGATCCAGCGCAGGTCGACGTGGAGGCCGTTGCGGCCGGATCGCTGGGCCTGCTTGTCGAGGGCGTTCCCGGCGACCAGTTCGCGGTAGCGGGCGCTCTGTTCGGCGTATTCGTCGAGCAACTGCGTGAGCGGGAAGTCGACGGCGACACGCATCTCGCGGTCGGGGTCCTCCTCGGTCCAGGGGCCCCGGTCTTCCTCGCCGAGGAAGACCACCTGGAACCAGTAGTACTCGACCCAGCGGAGGTGGTTGATCACTCCACTCAGGGTCATCAGCGGTGAGCCCGGCAGGAGCGCCTTGCGTGCGTTCTCCGCGGAGACGCCATCGCACTTGGCGCGGGCGGTGTCACGTGCGTAGTCGAGGAACGTGGTGAGCTGGGTGCGCTCGTCCCACGCGGGCGGGGTGTCGTCGATTCTTGTCATCGCGCGAAGCGTCCCCGATCACCGCGACCGATGTCGAGGCATTTATCGGCGGACCCGATCCGCCGGACAGCACACCTAGAGAGGGTGCTCGTCCGCGACGGCGTCCGGGCGCGCATAGGTGCGGCCCTTCCAGGCCGCGCCACGTCCCCTGTAGTGCTGCACCGCGGAATCGACCGTCATGAGGAGATAGAGGAACGCGGTGAACGGCAGCAGCGGAGCGAGCCACAGCGGCTGGCGGTAGTAGCGGAGCATCGGGAGGTACGTCCCCGTCATCACCAGCCAGGCGGCACCGCCGACGACCCCGGCTGCCCCGTCCCCGGCGGCCGGACCTGCGATGAGGGCCGCGGGCGGCACCAGATACACCAGGACCAGCCCGGCAACCGTGCCGAGCAGCAGCAGCGGGTTGTGGCGCAGCTGCGCATACGCGCTGCGTGACACCATCCGCCACAGGTCGCGCAGCCGCGGATAGGGCCGCACACTGTCCACCCGCTCGGCCAGCCCCAGCCAGATGCGTCCGCCGCCGCCCTTGACCGCGCGCGCGAGCGCCACGTCGTCGATGACGGCGTGCCGGATCGCGTCCGGGATCCGCGCCCGCTCGGCGGCCTCGGTACGCAGCAGCACACAGCCGCCCGCGGCAGCCGCCGTCCGCGTCCCCTTCCTGCCGATCCGGCGGAACGGGTACAGCTGCGCGAAGAAATAGACGAAGGCCGGCACCACGAGTCGCTCCCACAGGCTCTCCACCCGCAGCCGGGCCATCTGCGACACGACGTCGAAGCCGCCGCTGCGCGCGGCGGCGACCAGCTCGCGCAGGCTGTCCGGCGCGTGCGCGATGTCCGCGTCCGTCAGCAGCAGATATTCGGGCCCACGCGCGCGTGCCAGCTCGATGCCGTGCCGCACGGCCCACAGCTTGCCCGTCCAGCCTGCGGGCGGTTCACCGGGGGAGACCACGGTCAGGGGCAGTCCGCCGTGGGTCTCCGCCAGTTCGCGGGCCAGCTGTCCGGTGCCGTCCGAGCTGCCGTCGTCGACCAGGAAGATCTCCGCCCGGCCCGGATACCCCTGGGCGAGCAGCGACGGCAGGCTCGCGGGCAGCACGGCGGCCTCGTCACGCGCGGGGACGACGACGCACACCGACGGCCATCCCTCAGGATCCCGGCGAGGCGGCAGCCTGACGTCCGTGCGCCAGAAGAAGCCCTGACAGAGCAGCAGCCACAGCCAGGCGGCGAGTGATACGGCGGCGATCCACACGATGGCGCTCACTCGCGCAGTCTGCCCCACCCGACCTGCCCGCAAGGGCCCATCGTCTATCGTGGCCGGGTGAAGATCGCGCTCATGGACTCCGGAATCGGTCTGCTTCCCGCCGCCGCCGTGGCGCGCCGTCTGCGGCCCGACGCCGATCTCGTCCTGTCGTGGGACCCCGACGGGATGCCCTGGGGACCGCGCACACCGGAGGACATCACCAAGCGCGCCCTGGACGTCGCCGAGGCTGCCGCGGCGCACAAGCCCGACGTGCTGATCGTCGCCTGCAACACCGCGTCCGTGCACTCCCTTCCGGCGCTGCGCGCCCGTTTCGAGCCGGAGCTGCCGATCATCGGCACCGTCCCCGCGATCAAGCCCGCCGCCGCGGGTGGCGGCCCCGTCGCCATCTGGGCGACCCCCGCCACCACGGGCAGCCCCTACCAGCGCGGTCTCATCGCCGAGTTCGCTGCCGGTGTGGACGTTACCGAAGTGCCCTGTCCCGGGCTTGCCGACGCGGTGCACCACGCTGACGAGGCAGCGGTCGAGGCCGCCGTCGCCGTGGCCGCCTCACGCACCCCCGACGACATCACGACCCTCGTCCTCGGCTGCACCAACTATGAACTGGTCGCCGAGCGCATTCGCGCCGCCGTGCAGCGGCCCGGCCGGCCGCCGCTCATCCTGCACGGCACCGCCGGCGCGGTCGTCGCCCAGGGCCTGCGCCGGATCGGCGAGCAGCCCGCCCCCGAGGCCCCCGCCGTCGGCACCCTCACGGTGCTGCTCAGCGGCCGGGAGGCCGAGCTGCCGGAGACAGCGCTGACGTATGAAGAGGGACGTTTCCTCAAGGCGGTCAGTCCCGCCCGGTGAGCCGGGGCACCCCACTGACGGACCGGTCGGCACGGTCACACTCCGCGACTCGGTGCCCGCGCAGCGAAACCTGAGTAACCTCATAACCATGAGGGACCACCCCCACGGCGAGAAAGCCAAGCACCCCGACGTCTGGACCGGACACGCCAGCAAGCGGGTCCAGTGGCTGCCGGCGCTGGCCGGCGCGGCCGTCATGGCGCTCGGCATCGAGCTGGCCGTCGACTCGGCCTGGACCTCGGGCATCGCCCCGCTCGTCATGGCCGTCGTCGGCTGCATCGCCGCCGGGCTGCTGGTTCTCTTCGGCACGCTCGCCTTCCTGCACGTCGATCTGAAGCTCGACAAGGAGTGCCTCGAGGTGCGCTGCGGCCACATCGGTGTGCCGCGCCGTCGTATTCCTCTCTCCCATGTCGCCGGCGCCGAGTTCACGGCGCACGTCAACCCGCGCCACTGGGGCGGCTGGGGCTACCGCTGGCGGCCCGAGAAGGGCACCGCGGTCGTCGTGCGGCGTGGCGAGGGCGTCGTCCTGCGCCTGTGGGACGGCCATACGTTCACGGTCACCGTGGACAACGCCGAGGCCGCGGTCCGGGTCATCAAGGACCGGCTGCGTCCGGGCACGACCGGCGCACTGCACTGAGCAGCCCCGTCACGGGGTGAGCCGGTCACCGCGCGGGCGTGCGGCCACCTCCCGCTGAGGTGACTCGTCGGCGAGCGGCCGGGCCGTGGCCAGGCCCGCAAGAAGGCCCGCGCCGACCGACACGGCGGTGAAGCTGAGCGCGTTGCCGACCGCGGCGATCGCGGCGAGTCCCGTGAGGGCCGCACCCGCAGTGAGCACCACCGGCGTGGGCCGCGGGGAGCGCCACAGCCCATGCAGCACCCAGCAGAAGGACGCCCCCAGCAGGACCACCCCGACGACGCCCTGTTCCGAAGCCTGCTGGAGCAGCGCCGAGTGCGGCTTGCCGTCCGAGAGCAGGGTCCGGCTCGCCGCCGTGCTCAGTTCACCGAAACGCTCCGGGCCCACGCCCAGCACTGCGTTGTGGTGCGCCATGTGCAGGGCGTCCTGCCACAGCTGGACGCGGTGCTGGGTGAGCGGGCCGTCCAAGGACGTGGTCAGTCCCTCGGGCAGCGAGTTTCCCGCGACGGCCCAGGTCAGACCGGTGACCAGGGCCGCGGTCAGGGCGAGTCCGGCGATGCCTGCTGCCCGACTGTGCATGCGGCCGGCAGCCAGCGAGCACAGCAACACGGCGGTACAGATGACGAAACCGCTGGTCGAGCCCAGGACGGCCGCGGTCACGGTGATGCCGACCGCCAGCGCTCCCATGGCGAACCGCCCGGCCGGTGAGCCGGCGGCCCAGGCCGCGCAGCACGCGGCGCCCACGCACAGGGTGAGCAGCGCGGCGGTGGCACCCGCGTGTCCGAGCGGTGCCACGATCTGCGGCCCCGGGGCGAGGTGGGGTACGGCCACCGCCAGGCCCAGCCCGGCCAGCGCACCGGCACCCGGCGCGGCCACCGGCAACAACGCCCCGCAGATCCGCCCCACGGCATAGCCGGCCGCGACGGCCAGCACCGCGAGCAGCACACCCTCCGGGCGGCCGTCATGCATGGTCGCCGTGACCAGCGACCAGGTGGCGCACGCCCCGAGGACCACCACGCCCACCGCGTCAGAAACGTTTCGTCTCTCGCCGACCTCCCCAGGACCGGCTTCGGACGTCATCTCTGTGGAACCCACCCCGCCCCCCGAACCGGACCGAAGCCCCCCGACCTCGAACGACCCAGGCCGCCGAGGCCGTGACCGGCCGAGCGACTATGGCTGGGCACACCGTAACGGCTGATGGACGTTTTGTGGATGAGTTGGACCGAGTTGCGCAGGAACGATGCTGCTTCCGTGCGGACCGGCGCCCCCTGGCGTCCCGCGGACCGCGCTGTCCGTGTCAAGGTCACGCGCCGTACACTCCCGGAGTGACCGTCACCGCAACCTCCGTGGACGAGTCGGACCAGTTGCAGCCGCAGGGCGCGCCCGCATTGCGCGCGGCGCGCCTCGTACGCTTCGTTCCGGCTCTCGCCGCGGCGCTCTCCGGAGTGCTGCTCTACGTCAGTTTCCCGCCCCGCACCCTGTGGTGGCTGGCCCTTCCGGCCTTCGCCGTCTTCGGCTGGGTGCTGCGCGGCCGCACCTGGAAGGCGGGCCTGGGCCTCGGCTACCTCTTCGGCCTCGGCTTCCTGCTGCCGCTGCTGGTGTGGACCGGCGTGGAGGTCGGCCCGGTGCCCTGGATCGCCCTGGCGGCGATCGAGGCGATGTTCGTCGCGCTGGTGGGTGCGGGCGTCGCCGCGGTGTCCAAGCTTCCCGCGTGGCCGGTGTGGGCGGCAGCGGTATGGACAGCCGGCGAGGCGGCACGCGCGCGCGTGCCGTTCAACGGCTTCCCCTGGGGCAAGATCGCATTCGGTCAGGCCGACGGTGTCTTCCTGCCACTGGCCGCGGTGGGCGGCACCCCGGTACTCGGCTTCGCGGTCGTGCTGTGCGGCTTCGGCCTCTTCGAGGTCGTACGCCTCGCCCTGGATGCGCGGCGCACCCGGGCCGTCCAGCGGTCGGCCGCGGCCGTCGCCCTGCTGAGCGTGGCCGTCCCGGTGGTGGGCGCGGTCGCCGCCCGTTCGCTGGTCAGTGACAAGGCCGAGGACGGCTACGCGACCGTCGCCCTCATCCAGGGCAATGTGCCGCGCTCCGGGCTGGAGTTCAACGCCCAGCGGCGCGCCGTGCTCGACTACCACGCCCGCGAGACGAAGCGCCTGGCCGCCGAGGTCAAGGCCGGCAAGACGCCCAGGCCGGACTTCGTACTGTGGCCGGAGAACTCCTCCGACGTCGACCCCTTCGCCAACGCCGACGCCTACGCCGTCATCGACAGCGCGGCCAAGGCGATCGGTGTGCCCATCTCGGTCGGCGGCGTCGTCGCGCGGGACGGCAAGCTGTGGAACGAGCAGATCCTGTGGGACCCGAAGAAGGGCCCAACCGACACCTATGACAAGCGGCAGATCCAGCCGTTCGGGGAGTACCTGCCGCTGCGCTCCTTCATCGGTGCGATCAACAGCAACTGGACCTCGATGGTGCGCCAGGACTTCAGCCGGGGCACCAAGCCGGGCGTGTTCAGCATGGACCACGCCAAGGTCGGCCTGGTCACCTGCTACGAGGCCGCCTTCGACTGGGCCGTACGCTCCGAGGTCACCGACGGGGCGCAGCTGATCTCCGTGCCGAGCAACAACGCGACCTTCGACCGCAGCGAGATGACCTACCAGCAGCTCGCCATGTCCCGCGTCCGTGCCGTCGAACACAGCCGGACCGTCACCGTGCCGGTCACCAGTGGTGTCAGCGCGGTCATCATGCCGGACGGGAAGATCACCCAGAAGACCGGCATGTTCGTCCATGCCCATCTGGTGCAGAAGGTGCCGCTGCGCTCCTCCGAGACGCCCGCCACCCGGGTCGGCATCCTGCCGGAGATGGCCCTCGTGCTGGTCGCCGCAGGCGGAGTCGGCTGGGCGATCGGAGCCGGTGTCCGCGGGCGACGCGCCCGGAGCGTGTAACCGTACGCCCGGCGCACGCACCATGACGTGCGCCGGGCCCGGGACACCGGCCCCTTAGGGTCGGTGTCATGCCAACTCCTGACTTCATCCAAGAGATCCGGGCCTCCGCAGGCCACCAGCTGCTCTGGCTTCCCGGCGTGAGCGCCGTCGTCTTCGACGACCAGGGCAGAGTCCTGCTCGGGCAGCGTGCGGACAACCACCGGTGGGCACTGATCTCCGGCATCCCGGACCCCGGTGAGCAGCCCGCCGCCGCGCTCGTGCGCGAGGTGCAGGAGGAGACCGGCGTCCGGGTCGCCGTCGAGCGGCTGGTCTCGGTGCGGTCCGGACGGCAGGTCACCTACCCCAACGGCGACACCTGCCAGTTCATGGACCTCTGCTTCCGCTGCCGCGCCATCGACGGCGAGGCCCGGGTGAACGACGACGAGTCCCTGGCGGTCGGCTGGTTCGCGCTGGACGAGCTGCCGGAGATGACCGACTACCACCACTTCCGGATCAAGCAGGCCCTCTCCGACGAACCCACATGGTTCGAGCCCATGAGTTCCGAGTGAAGTATGGGTGGTGAGCACATGTGGGGAGGCGGGGCTGCTGCTTAGGGTCGAGACATGACCCCGCCCAGCGACCTCCCGGCTCCCCACGCCCCCTCCCTCGACCTCGGCGGCCGCACCGCCCTCGTCACCGGCGCTGCCGGTGGCATCGGCCGCGCCTGTGCGCTGCGCCTCGCGGCCGACGGGGCCAAGGTGAGAGCGGTCGACCGGGATGCCGAGGGCCTGGACACGCTGGCCGAGCAGGCCCGGGGCCTCGCGGGCACAGTCGAACCGCATGTCCTCGACCTCACCGACCTCGACGCCGCCGAGCCGGCCGCCGCGGGCACCGACATCCTGGTCAACAACGCCGGGCTGCAGCTGGTGCGCCCCATCGAGGAGTTTCCGCCCGAGGTCTTCCACACCGTGCTCACCGTGATGCTGGAAGCACCCTTCCGACTCATCCGTGGAGCGCTGCCCCACATGTACGGCCAGGGATGGGGCCGCATCGTCAACGTGTCCTCCGTCCACGGACTGCGCGCCTCGGCCTACAAGTCGGCCTATGTGGCCGCCAAGCACGGTCTGGAGGGCCTGTCCAAGACCGCCGCCCTCGAAGGCGCACCCCACGGTGTCACCTCGAACTGTGTGAACCCCGCCTATGTGCGCACCCCCCTCGTCGAGAAGCAGCTCGCCGACCAGGCGCAGGCGCACGGCATCCCGGCAGAGCGCGTCCTGGCGGAGGTGCTGCTGCAGGACAGCGCCGTCAAACGGCTCATCGAACCGGAGGAGGTCGCCGAGGCCGTGGCCTATCTGTGCAGCCCTCAGGCCTCCTTCGTGACCGGCACCTCGCTCGTCCTCGACGGTGGCTGGACCGCGCACTGACCAGCCCCGCGTCCGGGCGGGGACGAGTTATCCACAGGCCTGACGGGGCGGGCGTGGATTGAGGAATCCTGTGAGCATGTCTCGCGATCACGTGCAGTCCGCCGAACGCACCGGCGCCGAAGCGGCCGGGGCGGCGCTCGGCGATGCCGAGACGCCGTTCCTCGAGCTGCTGGCCAGGGGCGCGTCCGCCGACGCCTACGAGCAGCCGGTGCTGCTGGCCCGCGCCGAGGGGCGGCCTGCCGAGGCGATCGCCGCGCTCGAGAACGCCAAACTGCTCGCGCTGCGTGTGCGCGCGGAGCTGGAGGGGCGCCGCCGCCGCGAGGCCGAGCTGTCCGCGCTCTTCGAGACCGCGCACGACCTCGCGGGCCTGCGGGACCTGGACGCCGTACTGCAGGCGATCGTGCAGCGCGCCCGCTCCCTGCTCGGCACCGATGTCGCCTACCTCAGCCTGAACGACCCGGTGCGCGGCGACACCTATATGCGGGTGACCGAGGGCTCGGTCGCCGCACGCTTCCAGCAGCTGCGGCTCGGCATGGGGGAGGGGCTCGGCGGTCTGGTGGCCCAGACGGCCCGCCCGTACGTCACCGACGACTACTTCAAGGACGACCGCTTCCAGCACACGAACACGATCGACAACGGTGTGCGCGACGAGGGCCTGGTCGCCATCCTCGGCGTGCCCCTGATGCTGGGCCACCACGTCATCGGTGTCCTGTTCGCGGCCGACCGGCGAGCCCGGGTCTTCGAACGGGAGCAGATCGCGCTGCTCGGCTCGTTCGCCGCGCTGGCCGCGGCCGCCATCGACACCGCCAACCTCCTCACCGAGACCCGCTCGGCCCTGGCCGGCCTGGAGCGCGCCAACGAGATCATCCAGGACCGCAGCGCCGTCATCGAGCGCGCCTCCGACGTCCACGACCGGCTCGCGGAGCTGGTCCTGCGCGGCGGCGGGGTCCACGACGTGGCCGCGGCCGTCTCCCAAGTCCTCGACGGAACGGTCGAGTTCACCGAAGCCGCCGACGCACCGGCAACACCCCTGGAGGCGTCCCGCGCCGAAGGACACGCCGTACGGCATGAGGACGACTGGATCGCCGCCGTGGCCGCCGGCGGCGAACTGCTCGGCGCACTCGTCCTGCGCGGCCACCCCGGTCTCGACCCCGTCGACCAACTCACCCTGGAACGCGCCGCGATGGTCACCTCGCTGCTGCTGCTCGCCAGACGCTCGGCCGCCGAGGCCGAACAGCGCGTCCGCGGCGAGTTGTTGGACGACCTCCTCGACGCCCGCGACCGCGACCCGCGTCTGCTGCGCGAGCGCGCCTCCCGGCTGCACGCCGACCTCGACGCCACCCACGTGGTGCTGGCCGCCCGACTCGACGCCGCCGCACCCGACGCCGACCAGGAGGCGGCCGCCCGCCGCCGCCTGTGGTCCGCCGCCTCGCACCTCGCCGCGACCCGGCACGGCCTGGCCGCCGCCCGCGACGGCGGCACCGTCCTGCTGCTGCCGCTGGCCCCCGGCGACACCGCCACCGACCTGGCTCGCCGCACTGCCCACCAGCTGGGCACAGCGGTCCACGAGGCGGTCACCGTCGGCGCCTCCGCCCCCGTCCGGGACCTCGCCGCCCACCCCGACACGGCGGCCGCCGCCTACGCGGAGGGCCGACGCTGTCTGGACGCCCTGCGTCTGCTCGGCCGCCCCGGTGACGGTGCCGCAGCCGAGGACTTCGGCTTCCTCGGCCTGCTGCTCGCCGGGGACCGGGACGTCACCGGCTTCGTCGAGCGCACCATCGGCGAGGTCGTCGCGTACGACGAACGACGCGGCACCGACCTCGTGCACACCCTCGACGCCTACTTCACCTGCGGCATGAGCCCCGCGCGCACCAAGGACGAACTGCACGTCCACGTCAACACGGTGGCGCAGCGTCTGGAGCGCGTAGCCCGCCTCCTGGGTGACGACTGGCAAGACCCCGCCCGCGCCCTGGAGATTCAACTCGCCCTGCGCTTGCACCGGTTGTCGGCCCGCGCACAGCACTGACCCCCGTACGCGAGGCGTACGGGGGCAGACTGACGGCGAGTCACACGGTGCGCGCGTCCGCCGACGGGGCCGGCGCAGGCTCCGCGCCCGCGGACGGTTCCACCTCGGCCAGGTCCCGCTGACGGGTCTCCTTGGCGAGCGCCACCGCGAGGACCGTCAGGACGGCCGCGCCGATGACGTAAAGGGCGATCGGGGTGGAGCTGCCGTAGTCCTCCAGCAGCGCGGTGGCGATCAGGGGTGCCGGGGCGCCCGCCGCGACCGAGGCGAACTGGGCGCCGATCGAGGCTCCCGAGTAGCGCATCCGGGTCGCGAACATCTCGGAGAAGAAGGCGGCTTGGGGCGCGTACATCGCACCGTGCAGCACCAGACCCACGGTGACCGCGAGGATCAGGTTCCCGAAGCCGCCGGTGTCGATGAGGGAGAAGAAGGGGAACATCCACAGCCCGACGCCGACCGCGCCGAGCAGATACACGGGACGCCGTCCGACGCGGTCCGACAGCGCGCCCCAGGCCGGGATTACCGCGAAGTGCACGGCCGATGCGATCAGCACCGCGTTGAGCGCGGTCTGCTTGGAGACGCCGGCCGATGTGGTGGCGTAGACGAGGATGAACGCGGTGATGACGTAGTAGCTGATGTTCTCCGCCATGCGCGCGCCCATCGCGACCAGCACGTCCCGCCAGTGGTGGCGCAGTACGGACACCAGCGGCAGCTTCTCGGCCTCCGCACTTCGGTCGGCCTTACGAGCCTCGGCCTGCGCCAACGCCTGCTGGAACACGGGCGATTCATCGACAGACAGACGAATCCACAAACCGACGATCACCAGCACGCCGGAGAGCAGGAACGGGATCCGCCAGCCCCAGGACCCGAAGGCGTCGTCTGTCAGCACGGCCGTCAGCAGGGACAGCACCCCGGTGGCGAGCAACTGCCCCGCGGGCGCACCGGTCTGCGGCCACGAGGCCCAGAAACCCCTCCGCCGGGCGTCCCCGTGCTCGGACACCAGCAACACGGCGCCGCCCCACTCGCCGCCCAGCGCAAAGCCCTGAATCAGACGCAGAGTTGTCAGCAGCACGGGCGCGGCTGCTCCGACCGTCGCGTGCGTGGGCAGCAACCCGATCGCGAACGTCGCCCCGCCCATCAGCAGCAGACTCAGCACCAGCAGCTTCTTGCGTCCGATCCGGTCGCCGTAATGGCCGAAGACGAGTGCGCCCAGCGGGCGGGCGGCGAATCCGACGGCGTACGTCAGGAAGGAAAGCAGCGTGCCGACCAGGGGGTCGGAGTCCGGGAAGAACAACTTGTTGAAGACGAGCGCGGCGGCAGAACCGTAGAGGAAGAAGTCGTACCACTCGATGGTGGTGCCGATGAGGCTGGCGGCGACGATGCGACGGAGGTTCGCAGGTGGTGGGGGAGCGGTGGTTCCGGAGGCCATGTGCGCCACTTCCTCGTGTGCGGTGGGGACGGGTACGTGTTGGCACACCGTAGAAACATGCAGGTCAGGCGCACATGTGGTGGGGCAACATAGTTCGGGGCACGGCTATGCGTCGAACCACCATGCCCGTTCGCGGAGCGGCGGCTATCAAGCTTGGTGAGGGGCGAAATAGGTGCCGTCCGGGAAGCGTAGTTGGGGATGATTTGGTGGTGGCGTGCTGACTCCCGTGCTGACTTGGTGCTGACTACGCTCCGTAGAACTCGGGCATCGGGGGCGGATCGGGCCACTAGGCAGGTTCTTCGTCTGCTCGTGGTACACAGTCGGCCCCTTGCTGACCTGAGGCAATGAGGGGAAGGGGCTGATGTGGAGCCCAGTTAGGGCTTGCCCGGAATCAACACGTCGGTTTGGTCTTGGCTTTGTCGGGGTCGAGGAACCTGATGATGTCTTCCCATGTGCGGAAACGGGCTGTTGAGGCTGGGAGATGGACACCGTGGGCTTCCAGGAGCGGGCGGACGTCTTTCACTGCGCGGCTGATGGTCATGGCGGTGGTGTTGAAGAGCTGGCCCAGGAGGCCCATAGTCGCGAGTTTTCGCAGGTGGAGAGGTTGCGGGCGGCGCTATGCCGGGAGGATGAGGTATCCGATAGCGGTGGTCTGACGGCCGAGGAACGGGCTCGGCGTGAGCAAGTCCGGCTCGCAGCAGCTGATCTGATCGAGGCTGGGGCCAGTGACCGGGAGGTGGCCCGGCGGTTCAGGGTGACCCGGAGTGTCGGCGAACCGCTGGCGGCGGGCGGAACGGAAGCTGGACCGGTCCCGGTGCGTGGTCGATTCCTCGCACGTCAGGGCTTTAAAAGGGGGAGCCACACGGGCCCGTCGCCGGTCGACCGGGGCCGGACCGGTTCCAAGCACCACCTGATCACCGACGGGCACGGCACCCCGCTGGCGGTCATCCTGACCGGCGGCAACCGCAACGACGTCACCCAGCTTCTGCCTCTGCTGGATGCCGTCCCGCCCGTCCGCGGCCGGGTCGGCCGGCCCCGCCAAAGAGCGGTGACGCTCTACGCGGACCGCGGCTACGACCACGACAGCTACCGCAGGCAAGTCCGCGCCCGCGGCATCGTGCCCGCCATCGCGCGGCGCGGAACCGGACACGGCAGCAGCCTGGGCGTCTACCGGTGGGTGGTCGAGCGGACCTTTGCCTGGCTCCACGGCTTCCGTCGGCTGCGTGTGCGCTGGGAACGACGAGCAGACATGCACGAGGCATTCCTCAAACTCGCCTGCTGCCTGATCACCCACCGACAACTGAACTCATTCTGTTAGCCGCTGTTAGTGGAAGGCGTCCGACCAGTAGAAGGCGTTGTCGCCGTATCCCTGGGGCACACCTGAGGTGAGCACACCGAACCAGTCGCCCATGTCGGCCAGCAGCCCCTTGAAGGACGACATTACGGCGGACGTCAACTCGTCCAAGATCTGTGCGAGTTGTTGGGACAGGCCACCCGTGAGCTGGGAGGCGAGCTGTGTCGCGTTGTCTCCTCCCACACCTCCCGCACCCACTCCACGACCTGACGGATCAGGCAGCCCTTCGTGTCCGCGAAGTCCGGCAGTAAATAGAACAGGTCGGGCCCGAGCGAGCCGAGAGCGAGGTAGTTGCGCCAGGTGTGACAGATCACGCCGAGTTCCTGGGCATCCGCCGGATCGACGCCGAGACCCGGCGGCACCGAGCCAGATCGCAGCCGTTCGGCGGTGTCCTGAGCGGCCTGCAGGTGAACGTACCAACCGGGCAGGGGAGTTCAGCCTAGATACCCGGACAGGCGGTCGCCCACTTTGAGATCCGCGATGCGGATCGGGCAACTGGCGGTGTCGGCGGAGATGTCGGTGGCCTCGCAGTAGGCACGCAACTCCAACGCTTCGCCCTGCCCGAGGCCCGTCACACCGAGCCAGTGCGTCAGGCCGTTGCCGGGGCCCGAGACCACCCGGACGTTGTGGTGCCTGATACGCAGCCGGTCAGTGGGCTGGCCCCACGGCGCCTCGACCCACGAGCCGTCCTTCGGGACGTCCCAGAATCCGCTGGGGTTTATGTCCGGGTGCCCGACCATCTCCACACCGACAGGAGTGTTCGGGATCAGGAACTCGATGTAGATCATGGCTGTCCCGAAGTACACGTTTGTGTAGGTCTCGTCGGGTGCCAGGATGTCGATGTACATCTGCACGGGGACTTCTGGATTGTCGAGAGGCTTGAGCCCCGTCGAGCCTACGAACAGAATCTTGGACTTGCAGTCGGGGTTCTCTTTGACATACGTGGCCACGGGATGGCTCCCTTCGAACCAGGGCACGCTTACGGGGCCCTGGACACATCTGGAGCGAAAAACTGGGCGGCTCTGGGGCCCGAGGTCCCAAGAGCGAGCGACCCGGCTTCGGCCATTTCACAAAGCCGTCTCAATAGGACACGAGTTCATTCAAACACCGGTCTTGTCGCCCCGCCACTGGAGCCTGCCATCATGGGTGAGTTGATCCCGTTCTCTGAGCTGTATGGTGCTGGGATGAAGCTCCCATGCCGGGTCAGTTCAGCCCGGCGCCGACCAACTGGCCCGAACGCTTTACGCGAACTACTTGTCCGGGCGAAGCCGGCACTTGTGTAGTAAGCAAGCCCATACCTGCTTGACGCGCTCTCGGGTGGGTCCGTGCCCGGCGCCGTTGAGAGGCGAGCAGCCGGGCAGTGAGTTCTGTCTCCAGCTGGGCGGGATGGGGGAGTTCGCTGAGCGTGGAGCGGCCGGAGTCCCTCAGGTGATTGGCAGGTCCGGCGAAGGCGGCCAGGACTTCTGACGGCGCCCACCACGCGTACAGGCCCGCTGTGGTCAGCAGCGCGGCGATCCTGCACCCCAGGGTATGCGGCTTGGCGAGCAGGTCGGTCTGCGCCTGCAACACGGTTGCGCCGAGCATCGGCGCACCCCAGGGGCGGCGGAGCCGACCCGCACCGCCGCCTCCCCGCACCTGGATGCCGGCCTTCAGTCTTCCTTACCCGGCCTGAACTTCACCAGAATCCAGGCGGCGGCGACCTTCGGGCCGCTGCTCTCGGGGCCCACCACGTGCTCGGCACCCCCCCGTTCGGATCTCACGGCCTCCGGCTGGCACACCACGTAAGCGCAGTCGCAGCGGGATGGGACACGCACGTACCGTTTTCCATGGCGGCCCACCTCATCCTGAGGCCGCCCGGACCGACGGACCGGCAAGGCCCTTGCACCTGAGCCGCTCTTCACCGTCACGGCAGGCAATGTGGCGCGCCCCCGTCTCGTACCCGGCGTTCGACGGGGGTCGGCCAGACTCGCGCGACGGGCCCGGCCGACCAGTGGACAGAGCGCGCGAAGACCGGTTTACGCCTCTTCTCGTCCCGGCAGGACGGGTATCTACAAGAGCATGATCCGATCCGGCCTGTCGCCCGACGCTCGCCTGTGCGTGCATAGACCGGGCGGGCCCGCCGCGTCCGACACGCTCCCCCTGGTCTGCGGGCGAGACGACCCGCTGTCCGTCCGGCAGGCTGTCATTCTTGCGGGGGGAAGGGGCAGTCGGCTCCTGCCGCTGACCCGTGAGCGGCCCAAGGCGATGGTGGAGGTCCGCGGGGTGCCGATCCTTCGGCACCAACTCGACTGGCTGGCTGGTTGTGGTGTCGAACGCGTCGTGGTGTCTGCGGGACATCTGGCCGAAAGCATCGTCTCGTACCTCGACTCCCTGCCGTCTCCGCCGCGGACCGAGGCAGTGGTCGAGAAACGGCCGCTGGGGCGCGGCGGTGGACTACGCCGGGCAGCACGGGCCCTGCCGTATCCGGGGGAGCCGTGGTTCGCCCTCTACGGGGACATCTGGACGTGTTTCTGCCTGGGCGGGATGCGCGCCCATCACCTGCGCGGTGGCGTCGCGGCGACCGTGGCGCTCGCCGGTCCCGGCCTGCCCGGCAGCGCGGTGGCCTACGACGAGCTGGGCCGGGTGACAGACCTCGCCCCGACCACCCCGGGGCCGGTCCGGGTGAACGCCGGTGTGTACCTGTTTGCCTGGCAGGTCGTCTCTCTCCTTCCCGAGGAGGGAGATCACGCCGACAGCACACTGCCCCTACTGGTTGGCACCCGTCAGCTGGCCGGTTACGCGATCGACGCGCCCTGGCAGGCGGTGAACACCCCGGCGGACGTGCTCAGGCTGGAACGCGATCTCGCCACCCGACGGGCTACCCGTCAGGCTGTGGCCGAGTGACCGCAGGACAGGCATGGTCAGGTGAATTCCGGGGAGGGCGCGGTATGGATGTGTCGCCGGTCGGGGTGTGGAGTACAGCGTTCACTCACGGTGATCCCGATCGAGCGAGGGCTGCGGCCTGCGAACTGGAGGAGCTCGGCTACGGCACGTTGTGGCTGGGCGGCATGCCCGGCGGTAACCCGAGCGGGGACCTGCACAGCAGCCTCAACCTCCTCACGGCGACCCGACACGCGATCGTAGCCCCCTCCTGCGTCTCCGTCTGGAACCTTCCGCCCGGTCGGCTCGCCGCCGCCTACCAGGGGCTTCCCGCACCTTATCGGCGACGGACGCTGGTGGGCCTGGCCGTCAGTCACGCCGAGATCGCCGCGGCCTACCAGCGCCCCTATACGGCGATGTCCGCCTACCTCGACGCGCTGGACGCGTCCGCCGGCCCGCTGCCGAAAGCCGCGCGGATCCTGGGCGCGCACCGGCCCCTGATGACCCAGCTCGCCGCCGACCGGGCCGCTGGAGTGCAGCCCTACCTGGTCCCGCCGTCCCACACGGCCCGGGCACGAGCGGCGCTGGGGGCAGGGCCGCTCCTCGCGCCGGTGCAGACGTCCGTGGTGGACACCGACCCGGTCACGGCCCGTGCCACGGCACGGCGGGCGATCGGTCCCTACCTCACGAAGGCCAACTACGTGCGGACCTGGATGGAGGACGGGTTCACGCGGGACGAGCTCGCCGACGGCGGCAGTGACCGCTTCGTCGATTCCCTGGTGGTATGGGGATCCGCCGATGTCGTCGCGCAGCGTGTCGCGGCCCACCTGGAGGCGGGCGCGGACCATGTCGCCCTCCAGATTGTCACCGACACCCCGCAAGCCTTCCCGCTCACCGCGTGGCGCGCCGTGGCCGAGCGCCTGCCCCGTGCTTAAGAGATCGTCTCAACTGGCTTGATCACTAGGCTGGTAGGCGTGATGGCGATGGTGGAGCGTCTGGTGCCGGACGGGTTGTGGGCGTTGTTTCAGCGGGTGGTGCCGACCGCTCCGGTGCGGCCCCAGGGCGGGGGCCGACGCAGGTATGGGGACCGGCAGGTGCCGGCAGCCATTGTCTTCGTGGCCACGACGGATGTACGTGGCGCCAGCTGCCGTCCGGCTTCGGCCCTTCTGGGCCAACCGCGCACCGGCGGTTCATGGAGTGGAGCCGGGCCCGGGTGTGGGGGCATGCTTCACCGCCTGGTGCTGGATGAGCTGGGCACCCGCGGCGAGTTGGACTGGTCGCGGTGTGCCATCGACTCGGTGAACATGCGGGCGGCGAAAGGGGGGATCTGACGGGTCCGAATCCCGTAGATCGCGGCAAGAAGGGCTCGAAGATCCACTTGATCACCGAGCGGTCCGGTCTGCCCCTCTCGATCGGCATCTCTGCCGCGAACACCCATGACAGTCAGGGACTGGAACCCCTGGTTAGGGGTATCCCGCCGATCCGCTCTCGCCGTGGACCGCGCCGACGGCGGCCTGCCAAGCTCCACGCCGACAAGGGGTACGACTACGACCACCTGCGACGCTGGCTCCGCGGCCGGAACATCGTCCCGCGCATCGCGCGCAAGGGGATCGAGTCATCGCAGCGGCTGGACCGCCACCGTTGGACCGTGGAGCGGACGGTGGCCTGGCCGGCCGGGTGCCGCGGACTCCACCGTCGCTACGAGCGCAAGGCCGAACCCTTCCTTGCCTTCGCCGGGATAGCCGCAACTTTGATCTGCTACCGCCGTCTCTCCCGCCTGAAGTGATGCTTACGTATTGGCCCCTCGTGCCGTGACCTGCCAGCGGTCGATCACCTGGCGGTCTTTGACGACCAGCAGGTCATCGGCGAGATTCACCGGCGTGCAGATGTGGTTGGGGACGACAGAGACCACCGCCCCAAGGCATGGCCCCCTCACGCCTTCCGGAAGGCGGACCACGGCGTGGTGCTCCCACAGCCCCGTGATGGATCCCTGCGGGAACTGAGGCAGGTAGCCGTGGCCTGTCACCCAAGGCGACCGGTCGGAGCCGAGGACCTTGCTGCCGACGTCCAGCACGAAGCGGTCCGGGGCGGGAACGCTGATCACCGTCGCCGCAGCGACCAGCGCCAGGTCCTCCACCCCACAGGTGCCGATGGCCAACTGGGTGGCGTCATTGAAGACGTAGACACCTGGCCGCAACTCGTTCACTGCGCCCGGCTGCCACTGCCCCACCGTCGGAGTCGACCCGCCACTGACCACATGGACGCCGAGCCCGCGATCCCGCAGCACTTGGGCGGCCTGGCCCAGCGTGCGCTCCTCGTCTCGTGCGGCGCGCTCACGTGCCCGCGCGTCGTGACCGTACCCGTGTCCCGGGAACGTGAACACGCCCGCAACAATGAGTCCCGCGTCGGCGGCCGCCTTCCCAACCTCACCAGCTACTTGGGGCTGTACTCCTGTGCGACGGCTGCCGCTGTCGACCTCGACAAGTACCTCGACGGGCCGGTCGCTGCCGCGCACGGCGTTCCCCAGCCGCTGCGCGGCTTCGACCGACTCCACGCCGACTCTCAGGGCAACGCGGTCAGCCAGTCGGCGCAGCCGCTGTGCCTTGTCGGCATCGAGCCACACGGGGTACGCGATGAACAGGTCGTCCACGCCGACCCGGGCAAATGCCTCGGCTTCGCCGATCGTGGCCACCGACAGCCCGCGCGCGCCAGCCTGAAGCTGAAGGTCCCCGATCTGTGCGCACTTGTGGGCCTTGGCGTGCGGACGCAGGGCAAACCCTTGAGCCCGCGAAGCCTCGGCCATGCGCGAGATGTTGCTTTCCAACACGTCCGAATCGACCACGAGCGCCGGCGTAGCCAGCCCATCGGGCAGCAGCATCGCCATCTCTTGCCTCCCGCCATGGAACACGTCGAGATGATCATGGCAGGTCGGCAGACGAGGGCCACAAAGCCATCGCCCCAGGTCATACGCAACCAATCGAGACGACCTCTAAGTGAGCGTTTGATTCTGATATCGGATGGTTCGCGCGGGTTTTCAGGAGTCAGGTCGAGCACTCAGCGAAGCGATTCGCCGGAAACATCACTTCCGCGGCAATCGATAGAGCCGTAATGCGCCGGTTTCCTTACGAGTGCTCCTGTCTCATTTGAAGATTTACCGGTACACGCCGCTTTGAGAACGCACGCTCCCGTGCACC